>NZ_AHYZ01000056.1 GCF_000255495.1 Liquorilactobacillus vini DSM 20605 | reverse complement strand
GTACTGTACTTAGTGGTTGGAAAATGTTATTTTAACTTTAGGAATAGTGATGGTTATACACTGTCTTAGTGGAGTTAATCAATCTACTTCACTCTTGGGCTCTCTTTAACTAGAGGGTCTATTTTTGACTATATTGTATCATAATTGTTAATATATTTTAAGTTATATTTAAAACGGTGATTTAGATTTCTGAGGTGTTTCAGGGGTTAATGGTTGAATAAAATTTGGGTTGCGAGGTGATTAAATACCGAAAAAATTGTGCGCGTAATTGCTGTCTATTTATGTGGTGAATATGTGAAAAATATGCGTCAGTTTCCTGCTATAAGTGGAATTTCGAAAATCGAAAACAATTCTGTATAAAGGCTTTAAAACCGTCGATACTAATAGATACAGTAGAACTGGTCTTTTCCACAGAGAACGATTCAAAAACTGAAATACAAAAATAAACAGCTAAACTGACTTTCAAGTAAAAACAGGAAATTTTTGAAGGAGGGAAAATTGAATATGGCTGAAAAGCAGTTTTATCCAGATAAGTATGATTTCACGCCTGCAGAAAATCGGCGCTTTGCAAGGTCAAATTTTACCAAGTTAGTGTATACTAACGCCCGTTTTGAAGGGGTTAATACGACCTTGCCACAAACGCAAACCATTATGGACGGCATGAGCGTTGCAGGTGTGCCGATTGAAGATGTTTTGACGATTGTTAATTTAAAAAAAGGTTGGCAATATGTGACCACGCAAGCCGACAAAATGACCTTAGATATGGAAAAAGCAATTAACAAAATTGTGGCTGCTGAGGACGCCTTAGAGCCCGGCGGATTAAGGCAGGGAACAGGCGGTGTTCATTTAGGACAAGATGAATATTTTGAGCCTCCAAAGGTTGATGAAAAAACAGAACAAAATTATTTACGAAATGTATTAAGTTCAGACCGCGCAACGACTGATAAAGCGTTAACGGTTATGTATCATAATATGCGCCAACAAATCTTTTGGGACGGTAATAAACGGACGGCAACCTTAGTGGCTAATAAAATCATGATTGACGGTGGCGCAGGACTTATCAATGTGCCGTTAGATAAGTGGGAAAAATGGAACAAGTTAATCGCTGATTATTACCGTACTAATGACATGACAAAAGTTAAACAATGGACGTATGATAATGCGATTCAAGGCTTAGAGGTAAGACAAATAAAAGTCTAAGTAATGATGAACTAAATAGCATGTATAAACAACTAAAAAAAGTTAATAAATTAGAGCTTGAATTAGTTGAAGACGAGATTAGTAGGAGAGGACCCAGCGAGTATAAATAGTTTGTGTAAATGCGTAAAAATTCGATTGAAAAGAGAAACCCTTCCCCAGATGATTAAATCGTCAAACCAAAACGAAGGGATTTCTATGGATTATTTACCAAAAATTTAACCAAAACTCGCTTGGTCAAATGGCGATGTTAAAGAACTTTCTCGTCAACAACTCGAAACAGCTATTAGTCAGATCTTGCAGGCTGAACTAACAGCTTGGCTTGGTTATGATCCTGATGACCGCAGCGGCTTTAACTGCCAACTCCCGTAATGACCAGCATCATTGTCTGATTGACTCTGAAGATAGTAAGCTAAAAATCGTTGTACCGCGTGACCGTAAAGGCCATTTTCATAACCACCTGCTTCCAGCCTATTCTCGTCGTCAAGACGCTTTAGAAACAACAATCATTCAGCTTTATTCCAAGGGCGTTACGACCCGTGAAATTGCAGATTTGATTGAAAAAATGTATGGTTCCTATTATTCACCTACTACTGTTTCTAAGATCACTGCTCAGGTAACTAAACAGATTGAAGCTTTTCATCAACGAACTATTAAGGCAAACTATGTTTGTCTTTTCTTAGATGCAACTTACTTACCTTTGCGCCGCGATTCAGTTCAAAGAGAAGCAGTCTATATTGCTTTAGGTATTACATCTGTCGGCATCAAAGAAGTTCTTGATTATCGAATCGCTCCAAGTGAAAATGCAGGAGTTTGGTCAGAAATGGCAGAGGATCTTAAACAACGTGGATTAGAACAAGTCCAGTTGATCATCGCAGATGGAATGGTTGGTCTGCAGCCAGCATTATTGCACGCTTTCCCGAAAGCTAAATTTCAAAGATGCCTAGTACACGTTATGCGTAATATTGGTTCGCATGTGCGTTTAAAAGATCGTGAGGCGATCTTAAATGACTTTAAAGAGTTGCATTCAGCGACCGATGTAACTGCAGCACACAAGATCTTAAATGATTTTTATGGTGCATGGGGGAAGTCGTACTCCAATCTGATCCAGCAACTTAAATTCATTGAAAATGAACTACTAGCTTTCTTGAATTTTCCTCCTGCCATTCGACCAACAATTTATTCAACCAATATCTTATAGAATCACTGAACAAAAGAATCAAACGCAAGACCAAACCAAAGGAACAATTTCCAAATGAAAAATCTTTAGACAATTTCATTGGAGTTCAAGTCATAAGCTATAACGAAAAGTACTTCAATCGTAGCCATCGTGGTTTTGGTCAAGTCAAAGACACATTAGAATCACTTTTCGAATAATGGTTTAATTTTGCCGGGGAAAGGGATTTTCATTTACACAAACTTCTTGACACTCCCGAAAAAAGAAGTGTATACGCTTTAACTCCTGAACTTTTTGCTGAGTTTTATCGAGAGACAGCACATCTTTGGCTGCATGAACTGGAGAAGGGAAATTATATTAGCATAAAATTATTTGATGATTTAATCAATTTGTTTGTTAAGAAACAAGTAACAGCTTGTGGATTGGCAGGGTACTGCTCGTTTCAATGTGTGATTGAAGCTGATGGCAGTGTATATCCATGCGATTTTTATTGTTTAGATCAGTATAAAGTTGGCAATATTAAGGACAGTAAATTTTCAGATTTAAGAAGACAAGCGATTGTGCAAGAGTTTTTAACTAGCCGGAAAGGATTGTCAGATTATTGTCAGCAGTGTCCATTTTTAAAAATATGTCATGGCGGTTGTAAACGAATGCAAGATGCAATGTATGTTGATGAAAATCAAGAATATTGTGGATATCAAGAATTATTGAAATATTTTTTACCAAAAATCAATCATATTTTAGAATATGTCCATTAACTGAAATATACACTAAAATGAAGAACAGAAACGTTTTAGACTTTTGATTTGCCTAAGGCATTTCGCATATGCAAGAACGTTTAAATTATTGAACAGTCATAATATAGAATTTTACTTCCTGCTCAGGAGTATGGATTTTATTAGGTGATCCTGATTTAAAATGTTTTAATGACCAAAACATTAAGACGCTACTTTAACGCCCCTAGAAGCAATGAAAAGCACCCCGATGATGCCCCATAATGTTGGCGATGAGCGTGATTGAAACTGAAAGACTATATAAGCTCATTTAAGCAGCCTTAAAATTTTAGAGAAAAGTAGGTGCTCGCTAAAAGGACAACACAAGTATAAATTCACAGCTTGTAAAGACTTGTATATATAATTGAGCTGATACTCAAAAGGTAGTATAATGGTAGTAGCAAAAGAAAGGGGCGAGACAATTATGGCAGTTAAGGAAAAGAAACGGGTACAAGTCAAGATTGATAAAGATTTGGCCGATAATACGGAAGCAGTTTTAAGCGAGTTGGGTCTAAATCCAACCACAGCGATTAACATGTTTTACAAGCGGATTGTTGCAACTGGTGCTTTGCCTTTTAATGTGTCTTTAAGCGAAGAAGAAAAAGCTAATCTACGCTTTTTAAAAGCTACCGAAGATACACCAGTAACAGAGTTCAAAAACGCTAAAGAAGTCGCTGATTGGCTCAATGATCCAGATGAGGACTAATGACTTAATCAGCCTATACGTTAGTTTTGTAGAAACTAACGGCGGCAAGCCTCGACCGGTATTAATTCGTAAGGTATCAGAGCAAACGGTCGAAGCTTTTAAAATCACCAGCAAGTATCAAAATAAATCAGCTTATATCAAGCAACAATATTACCCAATTAAAGATTGGCAAGCGGCCGGACTAAAAAAGCCCTCTTGGGTTGATCTTGGCAACCTTTATCGTTTCCCAAAGGCTGGTTTAAAGTTTAATAAAATTGGTCACTTAAGTAAGCTAGATCAAAATAAAATTGCTGATTTTGCTTTTGACTTAAAAGCAAGAAGGGGCAAGGATCAAAAGATAATTCAACAGCAATCAAGAAAAAACTCGAAGAAAGTAAAGGAGAATTCACACAAAGAATTCAAAAGCAGTTGAAATATTTTTCAGATTAAAAGCTAGAAGTCAAATCTAAAAAAGATCTGGAAAATAACGATCTTCATCAAATTAGATTGGTGGGTCATGAAGGCCTCTGAATCGGGGGGCTTTTTTATTTTACAATTGGCATAAAAATGGCCCATATTTTTAATTTGTAATAGATATGTTTAAGTGTTTTGATTTTGCGATTAATTCGGTCCAACTGAAAACACTATCTTAAGGCTGTTAATGATTTTAGCTTGAGGTTTACGTAGTGTCCGGTTAGC
Source organism: Liquorilactobacillus vini DSM 20605 (assembly GCF_000255495.1). Classification (GTDB taxonomy): domain Bacteria; phylum Bacillota; class Bacilli; order Lactobacillales; family Lactobacillaceae; genus Liquorilactobacillus; species Liquorilactobacillus vini. The sequence continues at coordinate 8,353 of NZ_AHYZ01000056.1, read as the reverse complement.
CTCAGGCATCTATTACTTAGAGCTTTAGTTATTTTAATGATGAATAACATGAGTTCATCAGACAGGTTCAGCAAGCAATTAACAGCGTCTCATAATGGTTGGAAATTGATTCATTTAGAGGAATTCGGGAACCATATCCATTTTAATGGTCAAGCAACAGTCAGTTTGGGTGCCATCTTTGTGACTAGTCCTAATTTTAACAATCAATTTTGGGGGCTGAATTACTCGGGGCGTGCTAACCATTAATTCAATGACAAAACTGATTAATTGGAATCTGAAGTTAAGAGTGCCCAAATTATTTTTTTTGAAAGCCAAGCTAGTTTGTTACCCTGGCTTTTTGTTTTATACTATTTTTAAACTGTAAAATAGTGATTTTAATTGCTCGCAATTAGCTGAAGGCTAATTTAGAACTGGAGGGAATTTGATGAGAATTGTTGACTTAGATGGACATGGCTTAAACCCGGGTGATTTGAGCTGGACAGGGTTTGAACAGCTGGGTGATTTTAAAACTTATGATCTAACTGAAGAAGATGACCAGTTGATTCTTGAGCGAATCGGGGATGCTGAGATCGTTTTAACTAACAAGACACCACTGGATCGACAAGTGATCACCAATGCTCCAAATATTAAATACATTGGGGTCCAAGCAACTGGTTATAATGTGGTCGATACGGCGGCTGCTAAAGAAAAAGGAATTATTGTTACTAATGTACCGAGTTATAGCACTCATGAAGTAGCTCAGCATACGCTTGCTTTGTTGCTGGAAATCACCAATTTGGTCGGGATGCATGCAACAGCGGTCAGTCAGGGAGAATGGACGGATACCGATAGTTTTACTTTCTGGAAAAAACCGCTGATTTCGCTGACGGGCAAAATTTTTGGCATGATCGGTTTTGGCAATATCGCTCAAGCTACAGCGAAGTTAGCGCATGCCTTTGGGATGGAGGTTGTTTTTTATAATCATCGTCCTAAAGAATTTTCCGAACCCTGGCTAAAGCAGGTGTCATTGGAAGAATTGTACGCTCAAGCTGATATTATCAGTTTACATGTGCCACAGACAGCTGAAACGACAAAGATGATCAACAAAGCGGCAATTGACAAAATGAAATCTGGAGTAATTCTATTGAATACTGCGCGTGGGGGCCTTTTGGATGAGCAAGCAGTTGCTGATGGACTGAATGTTGGTAAAATCTATGCTTTAGGGGCTGATGTGGTCTCGGAAGAACCAATCAAGGCTGACAACCCGCTGTTAGCTGCCAAAAATGCTTATCTGACGCCGCATATTGCCTGGGCGCCAACTGCTGCGCGGCAAAGATGCATGGATATTGCGGTTAATAACTTGCAGTCTTTCTTGAATGGTCAGCCGAAAAATGTCGTGGGGTAAAAATTAAAACAAATAAAAACGATCAGCTTGAATTTTTGGGCTGATCGTTTTTTATTTTTGTCTTTAGACCTAGTTGAGCTCGCTTGCATGTGAAACAAAAAACCACCTACTTTGCGGGTGGTCATGATTAGCTAGTTTGCATTATGATAACAAGAAGTCTTATTCTTCTAGTCGTTTCTTTCCAACTGGCTCAAGTGCTCGTAATTCAAGAGCTTCCTCCAAGTCTTTTTGGTAATCAAATTGCAGCCAGTCAGGATTAAATATTTTGCTTTTCAGCCGGCTGATAAACAATTGAACTTTCGAATTTATTTTCAACTTTACTTATCTTAGAATACCGCATTTCTTTTCTTGTTTGAGTATATACTATATATTGTCTATATAAATACATAAAGATATACGTAACTACTTGATCTAATTAGATATTCGGCGTCGTCAACAATACTTTTGCTAAACTGAGTTTGAACTATATTTATTTGGTTTTTGATATTGATAATGGCAAGGGAAAATCAAGCTAAATTATTAGCGCACTGGATAAGCTTGGATCTAATTTTAAAAAGATTTAAATGGGGGTTGATTTTATGAAAAAGTTAAAAGTTAGAGATATTACGATTGGCGAAGGAAGACCGAAAATTGCTGTTCCGATAACCGGGGAAAATGCCAAAGAAATCATTAACCAAGCAAAAAGAATAGTTGAAAATCAACCGGATCTAATTGAATGGCGAATTGATTTTTTTACTGATTTCTTTGCTAAAGATAAGTTGAAAAAGTTAGCTAATGATTTGCGGAAGGTTTTAGGCAACGCCGTTTTATTAATTACCTTCCGCACTAAAAAGGAAGGCGGAAATCAAGAGCTTTCAGATACCAATTATTTTAAATTATATAGTTACGTGGTTGCCAATGAATTGTCAGATCTAATAGACGTCGAATTGTTCCATGATAAAACTGGGATCAGTAAACTTTTACAATTGGCTCATGCGAAAGGAATTTTTGTGATCATGAGCAGTCATGATTTTAAAAAGACGCCAGCAAAGTCTGAAATAATAACCAGACTGCATTTAATGGCAGCAAACGGGGCGGATATCGCTAAAATTGCTGTAATGCCGCAAAATGTTGCCGATGTTTTAAACTTATTGGAAGCAACCTACATTGCTCATAAGATGTTGGAAATTCCTTTAATTACAATGTCAATGGGTGATATCGGTAAAATCAGTCGGATTTCAGGTCAGATATTTGGATCAGCGGTTACTTTTGGAGCAGTTGGTCAAATATCAGCTCTTGGACAAATTAGTTTAGCAAATTTGAAACAGGACATTCAGGATTTGGAAATTTAATTACTGATACTTTGATCTTTTAAAGTCATTGATTATATTTAAGGGATTTAAAAAAGTTTTGCTTTTTTGGAGCTTGAATTGTCAAATCAAATGCAACACTTTACCAAAATAAACCTCATATGGTGTGCGCCAATCCAAACATTTTTTTGGACGAAAATTTAATTTGTTGACTATTTCTTGAATTTCGTCATTTGTCTTGTTAGCTAAGAGTATTCATGTAAGAGTCCATTAGTATTTTCATTTGACCCCCGTTGCCATAGTGCATGTGGATCAGGAAAATAAAAGGGAATATCAAGCAAATCTGTCACCTGAACATGCTTCGAAAATTCTTTACCTCGATCTGGTTTAATAGTTTTAAGATTGCCTTTGCCAATTTTTTCAAACATTGCTATCAACTCGATTGTTACCGGTTTTGAACTTTTTTAGTCGCTTTACTAGCAATTAAAAAGTGTGATTTACGATCAACCAGGGTTACTAAACAAGATTGTCCTGTTTTTCCTGCCACGGTATCAGCTTCCTAATGACCAAGTTCGGTCCTTTTATTGGCAGTTTCAGGACGTTCATGAATCGTATTAGTGATTGGAATTTTACCAGGTTTTTCGATATAACCCTTATTGGTATGAGGTTTACCTCGATGACGTAATTTACGAATAGCACCACGATTTTCTTGACTTAGGCCAGGTTTATCAAATAGAGCTGCATAAATCTCACGATAAGTGGTGATAAAACTTATGATTGTTTCGCCTGTTTCAAACAATAAGCGTTGTGAAATTTCTGCTGGTGACCACTGACACAGGTGATAATGGGACGGAAACCCGAGGCAGACTACTACCGACCAGATCGGAAATGGAACAATTGGTGATTAAAAATGAAAGATTGATTCGAAAATAAAGTTTATAATGAATAGCTCGCAAAAGTTGAATTTTGGTGCTAACTTTCGAAAGTAGGATATTATCATCATGGATAATAGTTTGTAAAATAATTGCAAGTTTGAATCTTTGGGGATACTATTTATGTAATACGATAGTAAACTTTTTATAAGAAGGTGAATATTTGAAAAGTACAATGATTAAAAATAAGACTGTATCAACTCGTGTAACTAGTGATATTAGTAAAAAAGCAAAAGAAAACCTGGCTAAACAAGGCTTAACTATTTCAGAGTATATGCGACTTTCTTTAATTAAGGCTGCAAATAATGAAGTTAAATTTGTTAGTTTTTTGGATTTACCAGAAGCATTAATTGCTAAAAAGGAAGCAGAAACTGGGAAAGTTACTACTATTGGATCATTAAAAGACTTTGATGAATGGATTGATCATTTTAATGATGCAAATTAAACGAACAACTTCCTTTGAAAGGAAATTAAAAAAATTTGCCAAAAAACACTTTCCTATACAATTATTGAAGCCTTGTATAGCCGCTATTACTGAACAAGATTCAAATATTTTGAAAAAAATTAAAGATCATGCTTTACAGGGCAACTGGCAAGGGTACCGGGAATTCTACCCAGCTAGATATGGTAGTTATGGGAAACGTTATGATAACTGGATAATTATTTATCGAATAGATCATAATGAAATGATGTTAGTATTAATAGCTACTAGTTCACATGAACTTTTAGACTGATTTTTTAAAATTTTTGAGTAATTGTTCGGTTAAATTTTCTTTTAACAAAATATTTTAATTGGGAAATTTAAAAGATCTGTTAAACCTGGATTATTCATAGTTTATAAAAAGCCCGTCAGTTTTCGTATTTTTTTTGAAAACTGACGGGTATGTCTTTATCTTTTGTTAAAATACAATGTTTATAAGTTCTAGTTAGTGAGATCTTTCAACTAACTCAGAATTGCTTGAACTTTTGGGTACACTTATCCCTTGGTTGGACAGATTCTTTTTAATTTTGCCGGTTATTGAATAGCCTGGATACGCCGTAGAACCTGGTAGAACAGCCGATGGTAAACATGATGCGAGCTTAGCCGCAACTGAATGCGTCGGCCAGTATGCACGACACGTGCCGCAACTTTGAATAAACGGATCCGCAATGTGCTAATCCACTAGTACCACGAACCAGAATGTCAGTCGTAGGCAGCTGAGTTTGATAATGCTTTAATAGCCTGATTTATTTTAGATATTAATTTACATTTTTGATTACAAATGATAATATTTTGATATAAAAGTTAAGGAGGAACTAAATTATGGACGCAAAAGAGCGGGTTAGTTTAGGATTTGATATTGGAATCGCATCAGTCGGGTGGAGTGTTGTTTCAATTAAAACAGGAAAAGTTTTAGAGACCGGAGTAAGTATTTTTCCGGAAGCCGATGCAGAAAAAAATAGTGATCGTAGAGGTTTTAGACAAGGAAGAAGATTGCTGAGACGCCGCAAAAATAGAATTGCTGATCTAAAAAAATTACTTAAAGAAAAAGGATTCAAAGATTTTGAAGGTACTCATCACGATAATTTATATGAATTACGTGTCAAAGCGTTGGATGAAAAAGTAGAATTTAATAAAATTGCTTTAGTCTTACTGCAAATTGCCAAGCACCGCGGGATTAGTTATGGACTTGAAGACGCTGATGTAGATGTAGATAAAAGTGTGACTGCATCGTATAAAAAAGGCTTAGCTGTTAATCAGAAACTTTTGCAGCATAAGACACCGGGACAGATTCAGTTTGATAGGTTAAAAAAGTATGGAAAAGTTCATGGTTTGATAGAAGATGATGCTAGTGGTGAAACATTGATGAATGTTTTTCCAACTTCTTCATACGTAGGAGAAGTGGAGAAAATCTTAGAAACTCAGCAGAAGTTTTATTCGAAACTAGATGATGAATTTATTAGTAAAGTAATTAAAATAATTTCGCGAAAAAGAGATTATTTTGTTGGCCCTGGTTCCGAAAAGTCAAGAACAAACTATGGTATCTATCGCACGAATGGAACTACTTTGAAAAATTTATTTGAAATATTGATTGGTAAGGATAAAATTTTTCCTGATGAATATCGTGCAGCTGGCAACTCGTATACGGCTCAAGTATTTAATTTACTTAATGATTTAAATAATTTGCGGGTTGCCGGTACGGAAGATGGGAAGCTGACAAAAGAACACAAAGAAAAAATCCTTAATTATTTGAAAACAACAGATAAAACTGTTTATATGCTCAGACTAATTGCTAAAACAGTCGGAATTGATACTACTCAGATCAAAGGTTACCGAATTGATAAAGACAATAAACCTGAGTTCCATTCATTAGCAGCATATAGACGTGCTAGAAAGGCTCTAAAAAAAGAAGAAATTGATTTATTAGATTTTCCAGTAGCTTTTTTAGACGATTTAGGAAGGATATTGACTTTAAATACTGAAAATGGGGAAATACGTAAAGCACTAAATGATCCAGAATTTAAAGCAAAGTATCAATTTCTAAATGAAGATCTAATTGATAAGTTAATTGAAAATAAGGCCGCTTTTAATTTATCAAGCAACAATAAGTGGCATCGCTTTTCGTTAAGGACAATGAAATTACTAATTCCAGAGATGATGGTAACTTCTAAAGAACAGATGACGATTTTAAATGATATGGGATTGCTTAAGCAAGATGAGCGTGATTATTCAAATAAAGATCAAATTGATATTAAGATATTGCAAGATGAAATTTATAATCCAGTGGTTCGCAAGTCAGTTAAACAAACTATAAAAATTTTTAATGTCTTATGGAAAAAATATAATAAGGAAATTGCTTACGTTGTAGTTGAAATGCCACGAGAAAAAAATTCAGCTGATGCAAAGAAAAGAAAAGAAGATAATCAGAAAAAATACAAAAAGGAAAAAGATGAATCATTTGAGAGCTTTAGAGAATTAACTGGATTGTCTGAAGAAGGCTTGGAAAATAAAATCAATAAATTTCACCAATTATCATTAATGATCAGGTTGTGGTATCAGCAGGAGGGACGTTGCCCTTATTCAGGTAAAAGTATAGACCCTGAGGATTTGCTCTATAAACCAGCTCTTTTTCAAATTGATCATATTATTCCCTTGTCAGTGTCACTTGATGATGGTTTAAATAATAAAGTTCTTTGCTATGCAGATATGAATCAACAAAAAGCAAAGCAGACGCCGTATGCATTTATGCAATCTGATAAAGGCCAAGGCTTTGAAAAATTAACGGCATATGTAAAAAATAATAATAGATTACCTGGAAATAAAAAAGAAATTTATTGAATACAGATGATCTTAATGATATTGAAACACGTAAGCGATTCATAGCTCGTAATTTAGTTGATACTCGTTATGCATCTCGAGTAGTTTTAAATGAACTTCAGGCGTTTATTAATAGCAAAGAAACGAATGTAAAAGTTTCAGTAATTCGTGGGAAACTAACACATAAGTTGCGTGAAAAATGGAATTTAGAAAAAAGTCGCGAAACACACTATCATCATGCAGTTGATGCTTCAATTATTGCTGTTACACCTAAATTAAAGCTTTGGAAACAAGCAGGATATTCATTGTTCCCTGAAAAAGTTGAAGAACAAGAAATAAATATCGGAATTGGAGAAATTGTCAGTGATAAAAGATTTGCTGAATTAGTTTATACATTACCCTTCGAAGAAACGTATTTAAATCAATTGCGTCATTTAGAACCGAGGATCAAATTCAAACATCAAGTTGATAAGAAAATGAACCGTAAAGTCAGTGATGCGACTATTTATGCTACGAGGATGGCACAAGTTGGAAAAGATAAAAGAGAAAATAGATACTTTTTGGGAAAGATAAAAGATATTTATTCACTTAATGGATATATTAAGTTTAAGAAAATATACAATAAAGATAAATCAAAATTTTTAATGTATCAAAAAGATCCAAAGACATTTAATAAATTGGAAACAATTTTGAAAGGTTATCCTGATTCGACTGAACTTGTTCAACAAAGCGGTAAGGTAAAAAAAGTGAATGTTGATCCATTTGAAATGTATCGGCAGGAGAATGGTTTGATTAGGAAATACTCTAAAAGGGATAATGGACCAATTATTAGAAGCATGAAGTATTATGATTCCAAAGTTGGAAATAGCATTGATATTACACCTAATGGAGCAAAAAATAATGTAATTTTGCAATCGATTAATCCGTGGAGGACGGATGTATATTATAATTATGAAAAACAGGATTATGAAATAATGGGAATAAAATATTGTGATTTAAGATTTTATAAGGGTAAATACGGCATTACTTTGGAACACTATAAAGAAGTCAAAAATAAAGAAGGTATTTCAAGAAATGCAGAATTTATTTTCTCTCTTTATCGCAATGACCGAATTAAGGTTGTAGATACAGGAAATAATTTAAGTGAAGAATTTTTATTTGGTTCACGGACAAATCCAAGTATGAAAAACTATGTTGAGCTTAAGCCGATAGATAGGAAACAGTATGATACAGAAAGTGTTAATGTTTATGGAAAAGTCTCAAATGGTAGATTAATTAAAAAGTTTTCAAAAAGAGAATTTAAAATTTATAAAGTAAACACTGACGAATTAGGGAATCCCTTTTATCTAAAAAAAGAAGCGAATTTTCCTAAAGATATTATTGACAAATAAATTTAATTAGATTTATAATTATCATTGCGAGGGACGCTTCGCACCGTTACTGAATCTTT
>NZ_AHYZ01000057.1 GCF_000255495.1 Liquorilactobacillus vini DSM 20605 | reverse complement strand
CCATAAATAAAGATAATTTTACTGAAACGTATGGTCAGAAAAAAATATTAAAAGAGACATCAGTTATTAATGGTGAGAATATTTTAACTCCTTTTTACAATATTAAAATTTCATCTTCAGGATCTATTAAAGAGATTTATGATCATATTAACAAAAGAGAAGTGTTTGATACTAAGCTAGGTGGGAATCTACTTTGGATTTATGAAGATAGACCACTTGATTTTGATAATTGGAATATTGATAAAGACTATATTCACAAGGGTACTCAGTTGAAGGCGGGAAGCTATCAACTCTTAGAAAATAACTCGCTATTTACTTCATTTGAGTTTGTTTATAGTTTTAGAAACTCTAAGATTAAACAAATAGTTCTTTTTTATTCGTTCTCACCAAGAATTGATTTTAAAACATATGTAGATTGGCATGAACATCAAACATTATTAAGAACTGAATTTAATACAAATATTAACTCATCATATGCTCGTTTTGATATTCAGTACGGAAATATTTTACGATCAACTTCTAATAATACAACTTGGGAACAAGCAGAATTTGAAACGGTTGGTCATAAATGGGCTGATTTATCAGATTTAGGTTATGGAGTTTCACTACTTAACGATTGCAAATATGGATATAAAATTAAAGACAAAAAAGTATCTTTAACTTTAATTAAATCAGGGATTTATCCAGATATAAATGCTGATCAAGGACAGCATTCATTTGTATATTCACTTCTTCCACATAACGGAGATTTTGTAGATGGGGATGTTGAAAAAAATGGGTGGGAGTTGAATGATCAATTACAGCTGGAAAAATATCAATTAATTTATAAAGCAGGACCCTTATTTAACTTTACTGCTAGATACCCAGTTGCTGTGGATGCTATTAAATTAAGTGAAGATAAAAAAGGAATAATTTTGAGATTGAATGAATATTCAGGAAGATTAACGAAGATTGCAATTAAAGTAAATTTTGCTTGCAAGTCAAAAGTTCAATTAACTAACTTAGAAGAAAAGTTTATAAAAAATATTTCTATAGAGAATAATGTTTTGAGTATTGATGTAGAGCCATACAAAATAGTAACTTTGAAATTTGAACTTTAATTATAAATTATAAATAAATCTTAAAGTAATTTGATAAGGTAGGTGAATCAATATTGAATTGGGAAAGTAATTATCAACGTTGGTTAAAAAAAGTTGATGATCCAGTTTTAAGGAAAAAGATTTTATCTCTTGATTCAGAGAAACAAAAAAAAGATCATTTTGAAGGATATGCTTCGTTTGGTACAGGCGGTATTCGCGCTAAAATGGACATTGGGACTAAATATTTTAACAAATATACCGTTGGAAGAGCGACTGTTGGTTTAGGAAATTATCTGATTAAAGCTAATGTGGTTTACAAAGAAAAAGGAGTTGTAATTTCGTATGATACAAGAGCAAATTC
>NZ_AHYZ01000058.1 GCF_000255495.1 Liquorilactobacillus vini DSM 20605 | reverse complement strand
ATTGGTATAATAACCACCAGCAAAATCCAAACAAATATGGACAATATCGGTTTGAAAAATTTTAAGGGGTGTTAATAAAAAAGCAGCTGCCATCAAATCAAAATATAAACGTTCAAAGCCATAAATATGGGTAACATTTGTATTGATTTCGGTAATTATTTTAGTAATAGTTTGACTTAAGCGGGGATGCAAATTATAAAGATACTTAAAATCTTTCCCATTGCCTTGCTCATTAACGATGTTTTTGTATTTTTCCAATGCTAGATAAATTGATAAGACGGAAGAAAAATGCATCAGGACTTGATCACTAACTTGTTTTTGCTGGCCGGAAAATCCCAAACATGTTTAATAACGATTTTTTTTATTTGAAAAAATAATTGCTGTTGTTTAGGCGCTAAATACTTTATAATCAAGCAGCTGCTGATCTATTGACTTCTTTGCGGCAAATCAAGCAAGCCGATCCAACGATTTTTATTGCCGATGACGGCTGGCTGCCAGCGCACACGGAATCGCCTTGGAGTTATTTTTGCGGTCAAGCCAGCAATGATGACCAGCCACTGTATTTTGATCGCTTGTCTTTGCCCAATTTGTGGGAGATCCGTGGCACTAATTATGGAGCAAAAATCTACGATGATGACCGGTTGGCTGGCCAAATTGGGTATGCACAACCAGCAGAAAAGCGTTTGATCAAAGAGGTTAAGTGGTTTGACCGCCAGCAAAGAGTGCGTTCGGTTGATCACTATAATTGCTGCGGCCACCGTTTTGCCCAAACGATTTACAATTTGGCAGAACAACCAGTGATTAAAACCTATTATACCCAAGATCGGCGGGAAAAAATTGTTGAGAATTTAGTTACCAATGACATTATCTTGAATGGGCAATTTGGCAAAAACTATATTTTCCCCAACCAAACAGCTTTTGTTAAATTCTTTTTACAACAGCGGGGGTATGATTTAAGTCAGATTCGTTATAATTCTTTATCATTTCCCTTTTTTGTAAGTTTAAGCTTACCCAACTCGGGTCATGATCTGCTCTTTTGGCAAGAGCCCCTGGAGCAAGAACTCCCGGCTAATATGCGTCAGATCTTGGAGAATCAAGCTTTGCGAACCAAGCAAATCATCTTTTTTGCAAGATCGGCTTATGAATTCGTTAAAGCTCATTTACCAGCAGCCGCGACTGTCGATTTGCAGCTTTTGGGTTACCTTTATCCGCATCGCCGATTAAACCATGGCGGCCAAAAAATTTTGATTATGACTAATTCAGATCAGTTGGAACAAATTGCGCCACTGATTAAAGAATTGCCTGGGTTTGAATTTAATATTGCCGCGATTACGGAAATGTCGGCTAAGTTAATGTCATTGCAGCGCTATGAGAATGTGCACTTATTTCCGAATGCCTCACCAACTGTCACTGAACAGCTGTGGCAGACAGCCGATTTTTACCTAGATATTAATCATCAAGCTGAAATCAAAAATGCAGTCCGAACAGCCTTTACCAATAATTTGCTGATTTTGGGATTTGAAAATGTTTTGCATGTGCCACGCTATGTTGCTGAAAACCACCGCTTTAAACCAGTTGAATTCCACCAACTCGCGGCTTTGATCAAAAAATGCCAGCTGGATCCAAATTTCCTTCAGCAGCAGCTTAAGTTGCAACGCTTAGCAGCTAATGAAGTTTCAGCTGCCGATTATCGAACAATCTTAATAGGAGAAAACTATGCCAAAAAATCGGAATGACTTAATTAAAAAAGACATTGCCCAGCGGCTGAAAACTGAAAGAAATCTCACCAAAAAGCCGGCCAAGTCGACGAGTGGTAGTCAAAAGATAGCCTTGCTTATCAGTTTGCTGATTACCTTAGGAATCATTGTGTCACTGTTGCAGGTCTTGTTTTAGGAGGAATAACTTGAAAGTTCATATCACGAATCTTTATGGTCAATCAGCTGACAGTACAGCCTTGATTGCTCAAAATATGGTTGCTAAGATTGCTCAGCAATTGGGAATCAGTGAGGCAGGGATCTATAATTATCCAGTTAAAAGCGATACCGCGGGTGAACTAACTAAGCGGCTTGATGGAATTTTTGCTAGTTTTGCTCAGGGTGATATTATGATCTTTCAAACGCCAACTTGGAACGATCTTGAATTTGATCAAGCGCTGATCAATCATGTTAAAGCCTATCGTGATTCAAAACTGATAATTTTCGTCCATGATGTAATTGCGTTGATGTTTGAAACTAATCGTTATTTGTTGCCCAAGCTGATTGCTGCCTATAATCAAGCCGATGTTCTTATCTTGCCAAGCGAAAATATGCGCCGTGTGCTGGTGAAGCATGGCTTACAAGTCAAAAAAGTCTTAATCCAGGGAGTTTGGGATCATTTATATGATTGCCCACAATGGTTTAAGCCGCCATTCAAACGCCAGCTGAGCTTTATCGGCAATCCGCAAAAATTTTCTTTCATTAATGATTGGTCTACAGCAGCCGTGCCGATTAGATTATATGCTGCCCAACCGGCAGTCTCTAATCCAGCTATTACTTATGCGAAGCCTTTGCCTGATGTCGCTTTGCTGCCGGATCTTCAGCAAAATGGCGGCTTCGGGTTAGTTTGGGGGACCGATCGTTATTGGCATGAATATATGATGTATTCGACTTCTTTTAAGTTAGGGACTTATCTTGCAGCCGGTTTGCCAGTTGTGGTGGATGCCAGCAATGCTAATGCGGATTTGGTGCGGCAAAATCATCTTGGCTTGGTTGTTGTTTCCTTGGACGAGGCGGCTTACCAAATCCAAACGCTGTCGGCTGCTGAGTATCAAGAGTTGTGCGCTAGTGTTGATCAGTTTGCTGAACTGTTGCGGCAGGGATACTTCACAAAGCATGTTTTAATCGATGCAATTTTTTATTTGCTGCAAGCACCGCCAACCAGTCAGCTGTATGCTTTGCAGACTTCGCAGCAATTTCAGCCGCGGTTTTTGAATATCCAGCAGACGTTGACTCACTTGGAATCATCATCGTTGATTAATCTCAGTTTGGCTGACATTCAGCTGCTGCATAGTGAAACCAGCCAGCCGAATGCAGCAGCAGCTTTAGCGCATGAATTGTTAAATATCGTTAATCTGCCAGCTGGTCAGCCCGTCTTGCTCAGTTTGCCGCAGCCATTGACGCAAACTGAACAAGAAACCTTCCAAGTCACTTTTAATGCCGCGTTTTATGGTGATGGCCGGCTCAATCAGCCATTTGCTAATTTTCCGTTGGCGCAAGCAACTGAAATTTATCAGCAGCTCCAACAGCTTTGGGAAAAGCAGGATCTGTTGCTTTTGACTGAACGGCATTTGGAAACAAATTTATTTGCTCAGGCAGCTTCAGTCGCACAAATCGTTTGTTCACCGCGAATATCTGCCGCTCAGCTTGCGGAAATCAAAGCAGCCGCCAAGCAAAAGCTGGTTTTGGTGCTGTTGGGGTCAGCTGGGCATCGACTGGCCGCAGTGTTAGCGACAACTGGTCAGCAAGTCCTGGATTTGGGCGCTCAGCTAGTTGAAGATTATGCGAATTTCACAGCCATTCAGCCTAATTAAATGGGCGAATGGCTGTCATAAAAAAACCTAAGCAGCAACAAATGCAGCTAGGCAGAATCAAAAATATTTATTCGTACAGAAGATCAATCAAAATTCTATTCGACTTATGAAAGCCAATTAAAATGGTCAGCCAAACTGAACGGATCAGCTACCATAAACGATCTCCTGAATATGCTTGGTAATTTTAGCAATTCTAGGGAAACCGCTAAAGCCGCTTTGGTTGTGACCATGAGTCATAACCACCAGCAAATAGCGCTGACCAGTCGGCAGGGTAACGATCCCGGCATCATTGTTGGTGTCATCAAGGAAACCGACTTTATCTTGAACAGTGGTACCCTTTAGCGCTTCAGCGGCTCCAGTTGGAATGCCTTTACGGTAGACTTGCTTTTTCATTAAGCCTAAAATGTAGCTGCGATCACTGGAATTGCTGAAAACACCGGTGCCTTCTGCTAATTGTTTCAATAGATAAATTAGACTAGTGGCAGTTGTTTCAGCATCTTGGCCTTCGACAAAGACTGGTGAGTACCAGCCCTGGTTTGCGATAAAGCTATTGATCGTACTTAGACCATAATTGGACAGTTGTTCATCAGCATAATCATTTTGACTATAAACGATCATATTTTCAAAGCCGGTTTGATTGGCAGTCGTCCAACTGAAATTACCGGCTTGTTTTTCCTTCATCAAAAATGCCGTAATAAATAATTTGAAGGTACTAGCCGCAACTTCAGCGGTATGCGCATTCGCTGAAGCCGCTAATTTGCCTTCCTGATAGACGGCAGCTGTTGAGCTTTTAGCTGCCTGGCTGCCAGCTACCGGACTTAAATTATAAAAACTCACACTGGCAGTTTTGTCCGCAGTAACTTTATTTAAGTATTTTTGCAATCTTTGTTTGATTTTAGCACGCTTAGTTTTAATCGCCAGCTGTTTGCTAGTCGAGCTTGATGTCGACGAAGCCGCATTGGCAGCTGGTTGCTGATTAATTTGTCGGCTTGTGCGATAGATTAAAATCCCGGCAACCGCAGCGAGTAATACAAACAAATAAATAAATCTTTTCTTCATAAAATAATGTGCACTCCCAAGTTCTTTGACTACTCCCTTTTTAGTAGTAAGTAAGCACTTGGTTTAATCCATAGCATCAGCATAATCCTTAAGGAAATTTAATGGTCACTAGTCAAAAATGCTTATGATAAAATTAATTATTGAATTAATTTTATCAAGCTTTTTTGGCAAAAATATCCCAGAAAGTTCATCTAAATTTCAAATTTTTCTGTCAATAAATAAGCAAAACTTTTAAGGCAAAAGCGCAGCATCCTGGCTGTTTTTTAATTTGACCAATCTTTTAAAAAAGAAAAATCTTACGTAAAAAAGGATTGCTATAATTATATTTATATTTATAGAAAATTAATTTGCTAACCTATTTTTCGAAATGAGGAAATGACCA
>NZ_AHYZ01000059.1 GCF_000255495.1 Liquorilactobacillus vini DSM 20605 | reverse complement strand
GTTTTTAGTCTAATTTACTAATATTTTTAAAAGTTTTCTCAGTAAGATGATTGATATAAATTGTCGTGATCGTATATAAGATTAAAAAATAAAGCAAAACCAATAAATTGCCACCAAAAATTGCAATCATAAAACTCGCAAAAATCAAAATTTCACTTAAAATACCCCAACGTTTTTTTTCATGGACAACTGCCATTAACTGTTGATTTTGTGAATTCATTAAATTCATTAAGGTTGCTTGACCAATTTTCTGCTTTAGTTTTTTGACCGCCAGACTAAGTCTAAAGTTATAAACCATTAATCCAACTAGAATACAAAGTCCTATTAATTCATAAATCGACAATTCACACTCTCCTCACTTATGGATAATAATTATATCGCATTTAGCATTTCTGGTAACATAATCAGTAACTGATCCGGTTAAAAATCTTTCAACTGGATTAGATCCAGTCTTCCCCATCACAATTAAATCAATTGTATAGTCAGTTAAAAAGTCGTTTGCAATCACCACTCTTGGAGAACCAAACCGGGCATGAATCCTTACATTCTCAAAATTAGCTTGCTGCTTGATTGCTTGTTTCAATTTGTTTAAATAGCTTTCAACTGAATTAAAAGTTGAATACACTATATCACCATTCATGTCCAGCATGCTGCCAAATGCATTGGTAAAATTTCTAATATCGATCACATTTAAAATTTCAAGACGTGAGTTGTTTCTCTTGGCAATCTGAACCGCCTGTTTTAAAGCATGTTCAGCATTCTCTGATCCATCAACTGGAACCAAAATTTCTTGATAATATTGTGTCATTTTGCTCACTTCTTTCTTTACCTAGTTAAATTATACCATTATCATCTATAATCCGCAGGCTAAATAACTATTCATTTTTCATAAATTTATAACATAAACTGCGAATTTTGACTAGATTTTCAAGCTGATGCTCATTTTTCTCAAGCAATTGAGACATTGAACTTAAGTAATTTAAATAATCTTTTGTCTGAGATACATTATTTTTTATCTCTGAAAGACATGACACCTTTAAACTTTTTAGTGTTAAATTAGCTAAAAACCAGTCATCATTAATAATAAACTCGATTGCTTTTTGAACTTCTCCCAAATAGATTCTGGCGCGATCAAGTTGATAGACATTTTTCACCATAATTCTCACCCCATCTCAATTATCAATTAATGTTTACGCTTACATTTTACTTAGATTGTAAATTAACAGCTAGCTGAATGCAAGGCACAGCATATAAAAATAAATTACCATCTTTGCGACACATTCAGCCTATTTTACACACTGATCAAAAAACCGCTCACTTAAGATCAAAAAAAGACTGAACACTCTAATACTGATAAATACTAAAAATAGTAACTTCAATCTCATAATAAAATAAATAGCACCTAGCTCTAACGCTAAATGCTATCAAATCGACAATTTGTTTTACTAACATTTTGCTAAACTACATTAATTATGCCCTCGGCAGGAGTCGAACCTGTACTTGGTTACCCAAACAGCGACCTGAACGCTGCGCGTCTGCCAATTCCGCCACGAGGGCAAATGCAATAACAACACAACTAATTGTACAATATTTCAAATTCAGAAACAAGACTTCCAGAATAAAAAATTACTTTCTATCAAAATTAGCTTTTAAAACTTCCAAACCATGTTATTATATAAACAAAAGTTTTATAGGAAGTGATGTTATGAATCAACAACCTTATCAAAGAATTCTAGTTGCGCATGATGGAAGCAGGTCAGCTGAAAAAGCCCTGGAAGTTGCTGCTGATTACGCACGTGAAAATAATATTCAACTCGATATTCTTTATGTCTTAGATAGTTCAATTGTAGGATTTGGAAATACCCATGCTGCTCCTTCTGATGATGATTTATATCTTTTTGAAGAAAAAGCTATCAGCCAATTAGACCGTATAAAAAAACGATTAGTAGCTGCTGGATCATCAGTTTACCAAGTTCATGTTCATTTAAGATTTGGAGATCCGCGAACAATCATCGCCCAAGAGTTCCCAGATGAATATCGCAATGATTTGATTATCTTAGGAAGCTCGACTAAAAACTATTTGCAAAGAATTTTTACTGGTTCAGTTTCAAGTTATGTAATTCGAACAGCTGCTTGTGATTCATTGATAATTCGGTAGCGCAATTATTTTATCTGATGTGGAAACTTAACGGCTGTTCCGTAGGCATGCAGTAACAAGTATTTAGGACCAGCCCCAACTTCTACAACCTGGGGTACAAAGCGAACCTGAATCACCCCAGCCCCATTTTTACCGATTGCTTTATCTAACAGTTTTGTTTTGGCAGCTGTAAATAAATCATCAAAATCATCAACTTGATCAATTTCATCAGCTCGTAAAGATTTTTTAACAGTTGTATTAATAATCCCCAAAATTACATACGAACGATCAATATCACCGGTAGTTAAAAACATAATATCCCCCCAAGTAAGGCTGTGATGAATTTTTCATCACAGCCTTTCATGTCAATTTTTAGTTAAATAAAAATTCGAAAATTGCGCTTATTAATATTAATAGTTTCCTCAGTTGTACTTTTAGAATTCATTTTTATTAAGTTTTTTAACATGCGTTCAAGTTTCCGTTTGTCTGACAGCCTTTTCAAGACATCCTTATCTATTTTTACCGCTAATCGTTCTCTTTTACTGGGTACAAGGAAAGTTTTTGAATTTCCATCTTCTGTCAACACATTTGCTTCAAGTTCTTTAATAAAACTCTTTTGCATGTTTAAGCCTCCTATATTATTTCTCAAATTAATTTTAACGCTTAAAAGGCAAAAATTCAAAGAATCGAAAACTAAAGTGTTCGTAATTTCTTGATTACATTAAGCAGATTAATATATTTTACTGGTAAAAGTTACAAATTAACTTTTAAAATCATTATAATTAGCTTATCGAGGGAGGAATTAAATATGACAGAAATAAATTATCAACTTCTCAAAGAAGTTATTCATTCGCGGCCACTTGAAAGTCACAAGGGTAATTATGGGAGAGTCCTAACCATCGGCGGCAACTTAAACTTTGGTGGTGCTATCATTATGTCTTCGAGTGCTGCTGTTCATGCCGGCGCTGGATTAGTGACTTGTGCAACTTATCGCGAGAACCTTTCAGCTTTGCATACAATCGTGCCCGAAGCAATGTTCGTTGATCTTGCAAATGATCAACAAATTACGGCTGCACTTGAACAAGCTGATGTGATCGTGATTGGCCCCGGGCTTGGGGAAAGTTCTGCTGCTGAAAAAATTTTTAAGAAAACACTCACTCAATTGCAAAGTCGGCAATTTTTAATCATTGATGGTTCAGCCTTAACAATATTAAGCCATCACCAAAACTGGTTTAAAAGATTTGCTAAGCAAAAAATAATTTTAACTCCTCATCAAATGGAATGGCAAAGAGTTAGCCAAATTCCAATCAAAAAACAAACTGATACTCGTAATTTAGCTGTTCAACAAGAACTGCAGGCAACGGTCGTCCTAAAAAAATTTGGAACAACGATTTACCATCTAAATCGTACAATTGCCCATTTAAACGTCGGCGGCCCGTATATGGCGACAGGCGGAATGGGAGACACTTTAACTGGCATCATTGCAGCTTTCCTAGGGCAATTCCATCAAACAACCTATGAAACTGTGGTCGATGCGGCTGTTTATACCCATAGTGCCCTTGCCCAAAAACTATCTGCCACCAATTACGTTGTCTTACCGAGTCAAATTATTAAAAATTTACCTAATTTTATGTTATCAGCTAGTTTGGTTTAAAAGCCTTGAAAATAATCACATTTCAAAAATGCCTACCAATTCATTTGGCGGGCATTCGTTATTTAATATGCAAGATTTTTCGTAAACCTGCCACCCTGCGGCCAATAACTTGATCGGCTAAGCGACTCTTCAAACAACAGTAAAGATAAACAAAGGCCCCCAGTCCAGCTGCAAGTACTAAGACAACAAAAGAAATTAAGCGAAACTCCAAATCAAGCATTTGCGATGCAATGAAAATTACGACTAAAGCTACCAAAAAAGTCAGTAGTGAAAAGATTAAAATTTGATTGAATCGCCCAAGCAAACGGTTAAGATCTAAATGACAAGCAAAATAAAAATATCTAAGCATTAAAATGTTTGAAACCATTAAACCAATTCCGGTTGCTAAAAGCGGTCCAAAAGCTTTTAAGCAAATTGTTAATGGCACTTGAACTAATAATTTTATCAAAAAACCAACTAGAAAATATTGAACGGCCCTTTTATTTTGGTAAATTCCTTGCAGGAGTGAAGAAAGGACAATAAACAAACCAATTGGTAAAGCAATATATGCCGAAAAACTCAGCACAAAAATCCCAGTAAAATTATACTGGTAGAAAACAATGTATAACGGTTTAGCTACTGCCGCCATTCCTAAAGAACAAGGCAGCATAATGATCATAAATAATTCTAACGCATCCGCAATTTGATCCGCTACTCCTTGTTGATCTTTTTTAGTATAGGCAGCAGATAATAACGGTACTGCTGTGGCAGCCATTGCTGAAGCTAACGCAACAATTATCATAATCAATTTATTATCATTGCCAGCAAAAATTGCATATAAATCATTAATTGTTCTTAAACTATCATTGGAAAAACGTGTCAAAGTTGGTTTAAAAGTAAAATAGTCCAGCTGATTATACAAAGTTGTTGAAGCACCAATCAGAACAAACGGTACCGATTGAGCCAACATATCATAAATAATCTTTGAATCCTTAACTTGAAGCTTGCCGGCACTTTGCAACGCTAATGCCCGTAACTCAGCATGTTTCCTCCAATAATACCAGATCAAGATTGACAATCCACCTAACGCACCCACAAAAGCTGCCAGAGTTGAATGAATAATTGCCAACTGATAATTACCATGTAAAATCTGCATGATCAAATACATGGTTACCAGCATATAAATAATTCGAACTAACTGCTCAATTAATTGCGATAAAGCTGAAGGAAACATATCTTGATATCCTTGAAAAAAACCGCGCGTCAAGCTCATAACCGGAATAACAATTAATGCCACCGCCAAAGATCGAAAAACTGGAATGACATCTTTTTCCCCTAAAGAGATAAACGACAGCGGAGCAATTAACCACATTACCGTTGCCCCAATAACGCCAAAAGCCAACATCACCAGCAAGGACTTTTTAAATAATCGCTGACCGACAGCATACTCATTTTGGGCATTATAATGTGCTACTTGCTTAGCAACTGCAGACGGAATCCCAGCAATTGAAATCATCAAAAAAACACTATATAGCGTATAGCCTTTGGTATACAAAGCATTTCCAGCTAAACTATCTTTACCGAGCCATGTATACCAAGGAATAATATAAATTGCCCCTAAAATTCGTGAAAAAACACTTCCTGCTGTCATCCAGGCTGAACCACGCAGCATTTTTTCTTTTGCTGAAGGATGATTAGTGGTCACTGGTTGAGAAGCATTTTCATCAGTTGGTTTTTCAACCATTTTCTTTCCTGCTTTCATCTAGACTAATCTTGTTAATTTTAAACTGTTTGAAGTATAGATGCAATCACCCTTAAATTAATTAAACTAATTATTTTTTTGCTTAGCAATCACTAAACTGTAGATTAGCCCCAAAACAAGTAGCCACAAAACTGCAAAAAGTAATGAAATCAAAGTACTGTGATCAAAAGCTAACAGAACTGTGACTGCAACAAAGAAAATAATTGTTAAATAATTCGAATATGGAAAAAATGGCATTGGAAATTTCTTTTCAAGTTGAGGATTTTGCTTGCGACAACGATAATGACAAATAACTAAAACAATCCAGACAAAAATGAAACTGACAGTTGCTACCCCGGAAATTATTTCAAAAACCGTCTGTGGCACCACATAATTCAACAAAACAATAATTAGCAATGTTAAGGATGAGAAAACCAGCGATTTGACTGGTACACTACGGTTGCTGGTTGTTCCAAATGATTGCGGAGCCTTATGAGTCTTGGATAAGACGTATAAAGTCCGACTAGTGCTAAAGATTGCACTATTGCAAGCTGACAATGCTGCTGTTAAAACAACAAAATTGATCAGGCCAGCTGCCGCTTTAACACCGATTCCAGCAAAAACTTGAACAAATGGACTTGAGGTAGTTGTGATTTGATTCCACGGATAAATACACATTAAAACGAACATTGAGCCAATATAAAACAAACCGATCCTGATTGGCAGACTATTAATTGCCCGCGGTAAATCGTGCTCAGGATCTTCGGTTTCACCTGAAGTCAGCCCAACCATTTCAATACCAGTAAAAGCAAAAATTACCATTGGAAAGGCAGCTAAAAAACCCGCCCACCCCTTTGGGAAAAAGCCACCATTAACAACCAGATTCTTTAAAGTAACTTGGTGACCACCAACTTTGGCATCTATCAATAATAAGACAACTCCAGTAATAATCAAAGCAATAATGGCAAAAACTTTAATCCCAGCAAACCACGATTCTAATTCACCAAAACTACCAACACTCAATAGATTAAAGCTTAATAGACAAACGATAATAATCAATGGAGTTACCCACTGTGGGATAAACGGAAACCAGTAACGTAGATAAATCCCACTAGCCGTCAGATCAGCCATTGCTAAGCTTTCCCAGCAGAGCCAATATGTCCAGCCAATTACAAATTCAAAACGATCTCCCATATAACGCCGAACAAAATCGATGAAGGAAGTTAATTTAATATCTGACAGAACTAATTCACCAATTGCTCTCATCATAAAAAAGCAGATTATCCCAGCAACCAAATAGGCCAAAATAATAGCTGGTCCAGCCTCTTTGATGGCTGTGCCAGAGCCAAGGAAAAGTCCTGTCCCGATTGCTCCGCCAATTGCAATCATTTGCACATGTCGGTGCGTCAATCCTCGTGACAATTCATTCTTCATCTTGATTAAGTCTCCTTGATTCAAAAATTAAAAATTATTAATTAAAATCTAACAATATATTGTAAATTATATTAAATAAATAAATTTAAAGCAAGCTTTCTTGAAAAATAAAAAAGCCTATCATGACATTTTCGAGATTTTCTTAACCCCGAAACTAAATCGATTAGGCTTTTTTTTCCTTTAATGTAAATAATTATTTAACTACAATGCTGACAATTTTGTTTGGAACAACGATCAGCTTAACAACTTTTTTATCACCAATTGCCTTTTTAACATGATCAGCTTTTAAAGCTAATTGTTGTAATTTTTCTTTTGGCAGATCTTTAGCAATCGTCAAATGCTGTCTAACTTTGCCGTTGACTTGAACAACAACTTGAACTTCATCCTTAACTAGCTTGGCTTTATCATACGCTGGCCAAGCTTCATAAGTAATCGTTCCAACATGGCCTAATTTTGTCCATAATTCCTCAGCAATGTGCGGAGTCACCGGTGAAAGCATTTTAACAAAACCCTCCATGTACTCAAGCGGCAACGCATCAACTTTATACGCTTCATTGACAAAGACCATTAATTGTGAAATGGCCGTATTAAAATGCATGGCTGTGAAATCTTCCGTTACCTTTTTAACCGTCTGATTATAGATATAATCTAATTTGCCATCATTCAAAGTAGTAACCCGATCACGTAAATTATCTTCATCATCAATCAACAAACGCCAGACACGTTTAATAAACTTGTTTGCACCATTTAATCCTTTTTCACTCCATGGCTTTGCAGCTTCCAGCGGTCCCATAAACATTTCATAAAGTCTGAGAGTGTCAGCTCCATATTGTTTGACAATATCATCTGGGTTGATAACATTACCCTTAGATTTCGACATTTTTTCATGGTTGTCGCCTAAAATCATTCCCTGGTTGACTAACTTTTGGAAGGGTTCCTTAGTTGGTACAACTCCTAAGTCATACAAGAACTTATGCCAGAAACGGGCGTACAATAAATGCAGCACTGCATGTTCAGCACCACCAACGTACAAATCAACCGGCATCCATTCCTTTAGCTTTTGTTTATCAGCAACTGCTCCTTGATTATGCGGATCAACATAACGCAAGAAATACCAAGAACTTCCAGCCCATTGCGGCATCGTGTTAGTTTCCCGTTTACCCTTGCGCCCATTTTTGTCGACAACATTTACCCAATCAGTCAAGTTAGCTAAAGGACTTTCTCCAGTTCCAGAGGGCTTGATATTTGTTTCCTTTGGTAAACGCAAAGGCAATTCATCTTCGGGAACAAGTGTGGTTTCACCGTCTTCCCAATGAATTACTGGAATTGGTTCACCCCAATAACGTTGCCGTGAGAATAACCAATCACGCAAATGATAGTTAACTTTCTTTTCACCAATTTGATGTTCTTTTAACCAATCAATGATTTTATCAATAGCCTGATTCTTATCCAAACCATTTAAAAAGCCAGAATTGATATGCACTCCATCACCAGTATAAGCTTCCTTTTCAATGTTTCCACCGTCAATAACTGGAATAATCTCAAGGCCAAATTTCTTAGCAAACTCATAGTCACGATCATCATGTGCTGGTACCACCATAACTGCTCCAGTTCCATAAGTAGCTAACACATAGTCAGCAATCCAGATCGGTACCTTTTTTCCATTAACTGGATTTTCAACATAACTGCCAGTGAAGACCCCGGTTTTTTCCTTGGCTAAATCCGTCCGTTCCAAATCAGATTTATGAGCAACTTTATCAACGTATTGCTCAACCGCTTCTTTTTGCTCAGGTGTTGTTAATTCTTTAACAATATCTAATTCCGGTGCCAGAACCATTCCAGTCGCTCCAAAAATCGTATCAGGCCGAGTTGAAAAGACTTCAATTTGAAGATTTTCTTTGCCGGCCACTTTGAAGCGAATTGAAGCCCCAACCGAGCGGCCAATCCAATTACGCTGTTGCTCCTTGATATTTTCTGGCCAATCAATATCATCGAGATCCTCAATCAGCCGATCAGCATAAGCTGTGATCTTCAAAACCCATTGACGCATCGGCTTGCGGATAACAGGAAAACCACCACGTTCAGTCTTACCATTAATAACTTCCTCATTAGCAACAACCGTTCCTAAATCTGGACTCCAATTAACTGGAACTTCCGCCTCGTAAGCTAAACCTTTTTCATACAACTTTTCAAAAATCCACTGAGTCCACTTGTAGTATGACGGATCAGTCGTGTTAATTTCACGATCCCAATCATAAGACAGCCCTAATGACTTAATCTGCCGACGAAAATTATTAATATTTTCCTTTGTGAATTCACGTGGCGAATGACCAGTGTTTAAGGCATATTGTTCAGCTGGCAAGCCAAATGCATCCCATCCCATTGGATGCAAAACATCATATCCCTGCATTCGTTTCATGCGGGAAATAATATCCGTTGCCGTATAACCTTCAGGATGACCAACATGTAGTCCCTGTCCTGATGGATAAGGAAACATATCAAGCGCGTAAAACTTTTTTTCTCCTGGATGCTCCACTGTTTTGAAGGTTTTATGAGTTTCCCAATAATGTTGCCACTTTTTTTCGATTTTTGTATGATCGTATGCCATTATAAAAATTTCATTCCCTTCCAAAGTTTAAAAAAGTCCTATATTGAGACTCTCAATATAGGACGAGTAGATTTATCTCGCGGTACCACCTATTTTCTGATCAAAATGACCAGCACTTTGATTTCGATAACGGTGAAACAGCCGCTTCAATTTACTAAAAGTTCAATTGAAAATACAGCAGGCGAGTTCACTAAACTAACAAATAAGTACTTCCAGCCCTGATACTTTCTCTGCCAAATGTTAATTTTAGCTACTAATCCTTCTAATTAAATATTAATTTAATCATAACAAAACTTGGTTTGCTATGCAACTGTTTCTAAAAATCTTTTCTTTCTAAAATTGTAAAACTTTTTTCAAATCCGCAACCTTATCTATATGCTCCCATGGCAAATCAATGTCTGTTCGGCCAAAATGCCCATAAGCTGCTGTTTGTTTATAAATTGGCCGCTTCAAATCCAACATTTTAATAATCCCTGCTGGTCGTAAATCAAAAACCTGGCGAATTGCAGCTACTAGCTTCTCATCTGAAATTTGGCTAGTGCCAAAGGTGTTGACTGAAACTGAAACTGGCTGAGCAACTCCAATTGCATAAGCCAACTGGACCTCAACTTGAGAAGCAAGTTGAGCGGCCACAATGTTCTTAGCGATATAACGAGCTGCATAACTCGCCGAGCGATCAACCTTTGTTGGATCCTTACCTGAAAAGGCACCGCCGCCATGATGAGCATAGCCACCATATGTGTCAACGATGATTTTACGGCCAGTTAAACCAGCATCACCTTGCGGGCCACCAATTACAAAGCGGCCAGTTGGATTCACTAAATATTTTGTTTTATCATCCAAATATTTAGCTGGAATAACTGCTTTAATAACTTTTTCAATGACATCATGCCGAATTGTCTCTAATGAAGTATCCGCATCATGCTGAGTCGATAAGACTACAGTGTCTACCCGACTTGGCTGATTGTTCTCATCGTATTCAACTGTGACTTGAGCTTTAGCATCCGGTCCAAGATATTTTAAAATCCCTTGTTTACGAACCTGAGCAATTTTGCGCATTAAGCGATGACTCAAAGCAATCGGCAGTGGCATCAATTCAGGTGTTTCATTAATCGCATAACCGAACATCATTCCTTGATCTCCGGCACCAATTTGATCAAGTGGATCAACTTCACCAGTTCGGATTTCCAAGGAGGTATCAACCCCTTGCGCAATATCCGCTGACTGCTCATCAATTGAAGTCATGACAGCGCAATTATCACCATCAAAACCATATTTTCCATCAGTATAACCAATTTCCTTAATCGTTTTACGAACTACTTTGGAAATATCGACGTATGCACTTGTTGATATTTCGCCAACCACGACCACTAAGCCTGTTGTCACAGTTGTTTCACAAGCCACTCGTGCATCTGGATCCTTGGCAATCAAAGCATCCAAAATTGCGTCGCTGATTTGATCGGCAATTTTATCGGGATGTCCTTCAGAAACCGATTCCGACGTAAATAAATGTCTTTCTGACACATAAATTCCCCCATTCAAAAATTTGGTTACAAGGCATCTTCACTTAAAAATGAATCCTTTCGGGAATGTGCTGTAACAATAATATTTTAACACAAATTTAGTAATCAATCAGAATTTGTTTACAAAATTGAGTATAAAAAAAGAGCACCTCGAACGAAATGCTCTTACTAAAAAATATAAACTACTTAACTGCAGGAGTTCCCAACCAGCCAATGATTTCTTCGACTGTGTCAGTAATTGCTTGTGTTCCATCAGCTAATAGCTTACGAGGGTCATAGCCCTTGCCTTGTTGATCTTTACCAGCTTCAATGTATTTACGGGTTGCTGCAGCAAATGATAATTGACATTCAGTATTGATATTAACTTTCGAAATACCCATGCTGATAGCTTTGACAACTTGTTCCTTAGGAATACCTGAACCACCATGTAAAACTAAAGGAGTATCAATGGCATCAGCCAATTCTTTCAGACGATCAAAGCTCAAACCTTTCCAGTTTGCAGGATATTTGCCATGAATATTGCCAATTCCACAAGCTAAGTAGTCAACACCTGTTGCTGCCATCTTTTTAGCTTCTTCAACATCAGCTAATTCACCTAAACCAACGATACCATCTTCAGTACCACCAATTGAACCAACTTCAGCTTCAACAGAAATATTTTTAGCATGTGCTAATTTAACAATTTCCTTGGTTTTCTCAAGGTTTTCTGCAAATGGCAAATCATGACCATCAAACATAACTGAAGTATATCCAGCTTCAATACATTCTTTAGCAGCTTCATAGTTGCCATGATCAAGATGCATAATAACTGGTACAGTGATGTTCATAACACGCATTTCGTTTTCAACTAAGTTCTTAACTAGCTTGTAATCGCCCATGTATTTTGCAGCACCCATTGAAACCTGAATCAAAACAGGTGTCTTGGTTTCTTGTGCGCCTTTCAAAATAGCCCGCGTCCATTCCAAGTTGTTTGTGTTAAAAGCACCGACTGCGTAATGGCCCTTACGAGCAGCAGTAAAGATTTCATTACCGTTTACGAATGACATAAAACAGCCTCCTAAAATATATTACTCATTTGAGTACATCTTTATTTTAACACAAAATTAAATGAAAACGCAGTATATAATTGAAAATTTTTTCACTAAGTTTTCTCACTTTTTCAAATGAGTCTGTTGCTTAAGCTTAATAGGATCAACTAACGGGCAACCAAGATCATCACAATTATGGCATCCAGCTGCATGGCTGCGCTTAATAAAACGTGTATAAATGATATAACCAACCCCTGAAAAAATTCCGACTGCTAAGATAATTGTTGCAATCATTTTGAAGCTCCTTCCTGTATATCTGCTGGTAAATTATTCAAATCTTCATTTTGATCTTTCTTGATTAAAAGCCCATATCCGATCACGGCTGTTGCAACTCCAGTCAACAATTCATTAAACCAATCACCCTGACCAATGATTACCTGATAGCCTTGATAAATCAACATCGCAACGATATAGGCTAAAGCTGTTTGATAAGCCACCGCCCGCAACGTCCATTTTGTGTCTCCAAATTCTTTGTACATAGTACCAATTGCTGCAAAACAAGGCGCACATAACAAATTGAAAACTAAAAATGAGTAGCCCGCGATTGGCGAATAAGTCTCTCGCAAAGTTGCCATAAAACCGGCTGCTGTTGCATTTCCAAACGTAATTCTTAAAGTCCCAACACAATTTTCCTTGGCAATCAAGCCTGCCAAAACAGCAACGGTTGTATGCCAGTCACCAAAACCAAGTGGTGCAAACAACGGTGATAACGCCATCCCCAAATAGCGCAGCATACTGTGATTTTGTCCCACCGGCTGTAATAAAAAGTTAAAGCTTGAGAAAAACCAGACTAACACACAAGAAGCAAAAATAATTGTTCCCGCTTTTTAATAAAGCTATCAGCTCGATTCAAAACCTGGCGGCCAACATTCGCTGGCTTCGGAAAATGATAGGCTGGCAGTTCCATGACGAACGGAAGCGGCGGACCGGCAAATAATTTAGTCTTTTTTAAAAAAATTCCCGAGCCAACTACTGCGACCATCCCTAAAAAGTAAGCTGACGGCGCAACCCAGCTTTGATCGGGAAAAAAGGTTCCTGAAACTAAAGCAATAACTGTTAATTTTGCCGAACAAGGCATAAAAGTTGTCAACATGATCGTCATTTTGCGGTCTTTTTCATTTTCAATTGTCCTAGTTGCCATAATGCCTGGCACTCCGCAGCCAGTTGAAATCAGCATTGGAATAAATGATTTGCCGGACAAATTAAAACGATGAAAGATCCGATCCATAACAAAAGCAATCCTGGCCATATAACCGCAATCTTCTAAGATACCCAGACATAAAAACAGCATCATAATCTGCGGCACAAAGCCTAAGATCGAGCCAAGTCCGTTAACTATTCCATCAATAATCAATCCTTGCATCCAACTAGCAACCTGCCATTTTACTAAACATTCTTGAACAAAGTTAGGAATCAAGCTACCAAATAAAACATCATTAATCCAATCACTGCCCATCGTCCCAATTGTTTGAATCGACAAGTAATAAACCGCCCACATAACTAAAAAGAAGATTGGCAATGCTAACCAGCGATTAGTGACCACCATATCAACTCGATCACTAAAACTCATCGCAAAATCATTTTCATCGATCACACACATTTTAACTAGTCGTGAAATCAACTCATAACGAGCATTGATCATAATACTATCACTTGTATCCTGAAAGAGCTTTTCGGCTGTATCAATAGTCTGTTCAATATCTTTTTGACGGGTCGCATCCAACTTGATTTCTTGTTTAACTTGTTCGTCACGCTCAAATAGTTTAATTGCATACCAGCGAAGTTTAGTTGCTGGAATAATTCCTGTTAAATTTTTTTCAATCATCGTTAAAGCTGACTCTAACCGTTCATCATATTGCAGTTGCGGATAAGTTGGCCGTTCAGTTAACGAATGTTCTGCTTGTCGTTGCAAATTATCAATATTTTTCTTCTTTAAAGCTGAGATTGCAATTACCGGAACTGATAAAAGATAAGCTAATTTTTTTAAGTTGATTTTCCGACGCTGCTTTTTTAAAAGATCGATCATATTTAAGGAAACCATCAACGGTTGCCCTGTTTCCAACAGTTGCAAGGTCAAATAAAGATTACGTTCAATATTAGTAGCATCCACAATATTGATCACCAAATCTGGACCTTGTTCAATCAAATACTTTCGTGAAACCACTTCTTCAGCTGTATAAGGCGATAAGGAATAAATTCCCGGCAGATCTTGAATCATGACTTCTTTAGCTTTTCGATATGGTCCTTGCTTTTTTTCAACTGTTACTCCTGGCCAATTACCAACAGATTGGTTTGAGCCAGTTAAAAGATTAAAAAGCGTTGTTTTCCCGCTATTAGGATTTCCAGCCAAAGCAACGATTTTCATTCAAGCACCTCCCGCACCATAATATATTCAGCCTCTTGCTTGCGAATACTTAATTTATATCCTCGGAGTACTAGTTCAATTGGGTCGCCTAAAGGAGCAACTCTCAAAATCTTAATCACAGTGTTTTTAGTCAAGCCCATATCCATCAACCGTCTTCTAACCGGCCGTTCACCGATTATTTTGCTGACAACCGCTGACTTGCCAATTTCCAGTTGTGCCAGTGGTTCAATCTGTAAATCATCAAGCTCATCAATTTCTTTGACCAAAATGTTACTCGCTAATGAACCACTGATTGCGAGCCGCTGACCTTTTAAAAAAGCAACCAACCCGCTTTCATTTTGCAATATAGAAATCACGGTTAAATTTGAATTAACTACTAATCCCATTTCTGCTAACCGACGGACAAAATGCGGTTCACCAATAATATCTACGACAATATATTTTCCTTTTTCTTTTATTGCTGCTAAAGATTCCATCCAGGCACTTCCATTCGTAAATGAGAATGATTTTCATTTAATTTAAAATTAGCATATTCTCATCAAAAATTCAATCATTTTTCAAAAACAAAAAAACTAAGACAAAATTGAATTGCCTTAGTTTGCCACAAACTTTCTTTTGAATTTTTTAAATTTAGCTTTGACGCTGTTTCGAAATTAAAAACTAACTCGCTCTGCTAACCGATTCTCTCTTAAGTGGATGAATCTTTTTAACCTAATGAAAACCTAATTCAACAATTTTCCCACTATTTGTATAAACAATCCATTCAGCCACATTGGTTACATAATCACCGATTCGTTCCAGATGAGCCGCAACCACCACATACTCTGTCCCAACACTGACAAAATCTGGATCATTTTGCATAGTACTCATGGCTTCTTGCCGAATCAAACGTAAGTAATGATCCGTTTCTAAATCTGATTTAGCAATTTCCTGCGCGGCGCTTTCATCATTGTCGATGTATGCTTGAATAATTTTTTGCAACATCTGGTGATCATGCTGGCTCATTTTGGTAATCGCATCTTCAATAATTGAATTTTTCTTTTCGGCAGGAATTTTCAAGGCTGCTTGCGCAAATTTAGCCACATGATCGCCAATTCGTTCTAAGTCAGAACTGGCTTTTAAAATCGTAATCAAAATTCGCAAATCATTAGAAACTGGCTGCTGGAGAGCAATAACCTGGGTGGCTTTTTTTTCCAAATAAATTTCCTGCTCATTGATTTTTTCATCATGGTCAATCACGATTTGTGCAAGTTTTTGATCTTTAGCCCGAAAAGCTTGTGCTGCCTGCTGCAAAGCAGTTGCAATCTCAAGTCCCATTGTTGCAAAATCTTGATGCAGACTTTTTAGCTGCTTCAACAAAATCTTAGCCATTTTATTTCCTCCTCGTATATCTTAACCAAAGCGGCCACTGATGTAATCATCAGTTGCCTTTTTTTGTGGTTGCATAAAAATTTGCTTAGTTTGACCACTCTCAATTAGTTCTCCATTTAAAAAGAAAGCTGTACGATCTGAAATCCGGGAAGCCTGCTGCAAATTATGCGTCACGATAATGATCGTATAATTGTCACGAATTGCCAGTAACATATCTTCAATCAGGCCACTGGAAACTGGATCAAGCGCACTGGTTGGTTCATCTAGTAAAATGACATCCGGCTTCACTGCCAACACGCGGGCAATGCAAACTCGCTGCTGCTGACCACCGGAGAGTGAAAGGGCACTCTTGTGTAGTGTATCCTTGACCTCATCCCAAACAGCTGCTTGTTTTAAACTTTCTTCAACTCGTTCATCTAGTAACTGTTTATCTTTGATTCCGGCAATCCGTAAACCATAAGTTACATTTTCATAAATTGAAAAAGGAAATGGATTTGGTTGTTGAAAGACCATTCCAACTTTCTTACGTAATTCAACTGTATCAGTTTTAGGACTATAAACATTTTGACCATTGATCTGGACACTGCCAGTCATCGTAACCCCAGGAATTAAATCATTCATTCGATTCAAGGTTCGCAAATAAGTTGATTTCCCACAACCCGATGGTCCAATCAAGGCATTGATTCCTCTGGCCGGGAAACTGAGATTGATTCCCTTTAAGGCTTCCTTTTCACCATAATACAAATGCACATCTTTTGTCTCAATAAATTCATTCATTACTGCTGCCCCTCTCAACCAAAGTTTCCGGAAATATAATCATTGGTTGCTTGAATTCTAGGATTTGTAAAAATATGTTTAGTCTTATCATACTCGATAATATGTCCCAAATGAAAGAAGGCTGTATAATCACTGATCCGCGAAGCTTGCTGCATATTATGCGTCACAATAATAATTGTATATTTTTGCTTGAGTTCAACCAAAGTTTCTTCAATTTTACTAGTTGAAATTGGGTCTAAAGCACTAGCCGGTTCATCAAGTAACAAAATATCTGGCTTCATCGCAATTGTTCTGGCAATGCATAAGCGCTGCTGCTGGCCGCCAGATAAAGCCCATGCACTTTTGTCAAGCTCGTCTTTAACTTCATCCCATAAGGCTGCATCTTTTAAACTTGATTCAACACTAGCCGCTAATTGTTCTTTATCCTTCAATCCATTTTGGCGCAACGCAAAAGTAATGTTGTCACGAATCGATTTTGAAAACGGATTAGGTCGCTGAAAAACCATGCCAATGTGCTTACGGACTTCATAAACATTAATATTCTGTGAATTGATGTCTAAACCACGATAGAAAATTTTTCCGGTGACCCGTGCTATCCCATCATTCATCCGATTTAAGGATCGTAAAAATGTTGATTTACCAGAACCAGAAGCACCAATCAAAGAAGTAATTTTAAATCTTTCAAACGCCAAATTTTCTCCAAAAATTGCCTGGTTTTTACCATAAAAGACTTGTAAATTTTGTGTTTTAAGGGCTAATTCGCGATCTTTTTGTTTGAGTGGTAAAATGGCTGTCTGACTTAAATCATACTTGCTAATTGTCATTTTGTTCCTCCTAATTGGTCTTAGATGCAGTTAATTTGCGATACAAAGCATTTCCTAAAACCCGAGCCAGCAAATTAAACAAGAGTACCGCAATAATCAAGACTGCTGACGAACCAGCCGAAACCGCATTAGCATCAGGCATGACGCCTTCTGAATTAATTTTCCAAATATGAACTGCCAAAGTTTCAGCTGGGCGCATCATATTCAATGGACTGGCTGAATTAAGTGGATTCCACTGTGTAAAGTCGATGTTTGTTGCGCTTTGGCCAGCTGTATAAATCAAGGCAGCTGCTTCGCCAAAAACACGACCAGCACCTAAAACTACTCCCGTAATAATACCAGGTAAGGCTTCCGGCAAAATGATCCGAGTAACCGTCCGCCATTTAGAGAGGCCCAATGCCATGCCCGCCTCGCGTTGCAAGGTTGGTACCGCGGCCAATGATTCCTCAATATTTCTGGTTAACAAAGGCAAATTGAAAAAAGTCAACGCAATTGCTCCAGATAAAATTGAAAAACCCATTTTTAACTGGACTACAAATAGCAAAAAGCCAAATAAGCCAACGACAACCGAAGGCAGCGAACTCAAAACTTCGATTGCCATCCGAACAATTGCCGTTAAAAAATTTTTAGGTGCATACTCAGCCAAAAAGATTCCCGCGCCTAATGAAATTGGAAAAGAAATGATCAATGTCAAAACCAACAGATAGATCGAATTGAACAGCTGAATTCCAATTCCACCACCACTAGTAAATGATTGTGAAGGAGCCGTTAAAAAATGCCAAGAAATATGTGGAACGCCTGCGAGTAAAATATCACCAAGTAAGAAAGCTAAGATCACCACCACTAAAATCGCAATCAATCTGATAATCGCCAGGGCTACTTGATTTTCAACTTTAGTTTTCATGACTGCATCCTCCCTTTGCGACCAATCAGTCGAACAATAATATTAAAAACTAATGACATCAGCAATAAAATCAGTGCTAACGACCAGAGCGCATTGTTGCTGACTGTCCCCATAACCGTATTACCGATTCCCATTGTTAAAACACTTGTTAGCGTGGATGCAGATGAAAACAACCCCTTTGGCATGACGGCGTTATTTCCGATTACCATTTGAACTGCCAAGGCTTCACCAAATGCTCGAGCCATTCCAAAAATAATAGCAGTCAAAATTCCCGAAGTTGCAGCTCTTAAAATAACTTTGTAAATTGTTTGCCATTTTGTCGCACCTAAAGCTAATGATGCCTCTTTATAAAATCTTGGAACAGCCCGCAAGCTGTCAACTGTCATTGAAGTAATTGTTGGTAAAACCATCACAAACAGCACAATCGCTCCAGATAAAATTCCATAACCTGAGCCGCCAAAATGATGCCTAATAAAAGGTACAACAACTGACAATCCAATAAAGCCGTAGACAACTGAGGGGATGCCAACTAATAATTCGACAACACTTTGCAAAAACTTTTCATCACGATGCGAGGCAATTTCTGTCATGTAAAGTGCTGTTCCAACTGCAAACGGGGTTGCAAATAAAGCTGCCAAAAAAGTTACCCCAAAGGAACCGACAATCATTGGCAAAGCTCCTAATTCAGCGTGTCCACTATCATCAGTTACAGCTGGATTCCAGTTTTTACCGCTTAAAAAATTCCAAAGATTGACATGATTGATAGTAAAAGTTGCAATTCCTTTTGAAGCGACAAAGAAAAAGATTGATAAGACAACCACAACAATCAAAATAATACAGCTGTAAGAAATAATTCTGCCATAAAGATCCTGTCGAGTTTCTTTGGAAGTATTTTGGATCTTATTTTTAATCGGGTCCATAAAAATTCACCTTTCTACCAAAATTTGGGAGTCAACCAAACAGTTGTTCACTGTTGTTCACTCCCCAAAAACTTCAAACCAATAACTGCCAAATCAGCCAGCCAGTCACTTCGAAAATTATTAGCCCACCAGTGACTTCAAGAAATTGTGACCAATTTAATTCTAGATGAATATAAGCAATTAAAGCGATTGCTGTTATAATAAATAATCCTATTTGTAAAATAGTCAGCGCAACTGTCATTCAGTTCACCGATTTCTTTATTTTGTAGTTACCTTTCCTGCAGCATTCTTAGCAACATGCATGTTACTAATTGAAATATAGCCAAGATCTTTGACTAGACTCTTTTGAACCTTATCAGAAACCATATAGTTTAAAAAGGCTTTAGTAGCTTTGTTTGGTTGGCCCTTCGTATACATATGTTCATAAGACCAGATCTTCCACTTATTGTTGGTTACATTAGCATCAGTTGGCTTAACACCATTGATCGAAAGTGGTTGAATATCCGACTTAATATAGGA
This sequence comes from Liquorilactobacillus vini DSM 20605, assembly GCF_000255495.1. Classification (GTDB taxonomy): domain Bacteria; phylum Bacillota; class Bacilli; order Lactobacillales; family Lactobacillaceae; genus Liquorilactobacillus; species Liquorilactobacillus vini. The sequence goes on along the minus strand of NZ_AHYZ01000059.1, from coordinate 1,208 downwards.
AAAGGCTAGATAACTAACGGCACCTGGCGTTTGGGCAACCATTTTTTGAACAGTCCCATTGGAATCCTGCTCTTGAGATTTCTTAGCAGTTTGTCCATCCATAACTGCACCTTCAAAAGTTGCTCGCGTACCACTGCCTTCGGGACGATTGATCAAAACAATACTTTGGTCTTTGCCACCAACTTGTTTCCAATTAGTAATTTTACCGGTAAAAATATCCCGTAATTGCTTCATTGTAACATTTTTAACGCCAGCTTCTTTGTTAACAACCGGAGCCATACCAACCACTGCAACTTTATGATCAACTAATTTATTAGCTTTGATTCCACTTTGCTGTTCAGCAAAAATATCAGAATTCCCAACAGTTACTGCCCCTGACTGAACTTGACTCAAACCAGTTCCTGAGCCACCACCTTGAACAGTAATATTAACTTTTGAGTTGTCAGTTTGAAAATTCTCAGCGGCTTTTTCAACTAGTGGTTGAAGAGCTGTTGAACCAACAATCGTAATTTTCCCCGAAACCTGGGTACTTGAATTGCTTTTAGCTGAAGCATTCGAACTCGAATTTGATTTTCCGCATCCAACTAATAATGCAGAGCTAGCAAGAATAATTGTGGCAATTTTTGTTAGTTTTTTCATTTTTCTTTCTTCCCTTTCTTGTTACATATTCATTGTATGATTTGAATGTAAAGAAGAAATACATGTTATTGTAACGGTTATGTAAATACAAAAAAAACTGAGTTAAAGAAATTAACTCGGCTTCTAAAAATTGCACTTATTAGGTTTTTAAGCGATATGATTCTCTTGTAAAATTTGTTCAACGACTTTTTCCATTGCTGGTGTTCTTTGCCACCGTTCAAAATGATCAAAGTTCTCCGGTGGCATTTCGAAATTCTCGTTGATATAATTTTCATATGCAATCACACTGCTGGAATGCGGGATATTTAATTGCAAAATTCTGACACTTTTTATCATTCCCCGAATCGCAGCTAACTCTGCTCGTCCATTTTGAACCATATTTGAAATCTCAAAATAACTGGTCCCATCATTTAAAGTAATTTCTTCAATCAATGTCAATGTCTCATGACTTTTCAAGTTTCTTTCCTCCTTCAATCTTTAAACTTCATATTATATATTATCCCAATTTTAAGTTTAGTTGAAAGACTTTAATCGTCCACTAAGACTGATTAATTTGAATTTGACAATCA
>NZ_AHYZ01000060.1 GCF_000255495.1 Liquorilactobacillus vini DSM 20605 | reverse complement strand
CAATTTGATATTCATAATCGAGCAATTTGCAATTGGCCGTTGCCTAAAATTAAATTGCTTAAACCAGTTGTCATGGTTAATATTTTAGGTCAGCATGTCACGGGAGCCAGGGAATTAGTTTTTGAAAAACCGCAATGGCAATTTCATGATTATGGCAAGACGGAGGTTCGTCGGGATCGTAAAATGGGTCATATTACAATTTTAACCAATGACTTAGAACAAACGCTGGCTGAAATTGCAGCAACAAAAGTTTGGGACTAAATTAGTAAGGAGATAAAAATGATTTCAAGATATACAAGACCTGAAATGGCAGCAATTTGGAGTGATCAGAAAAAATATCAATGCTGGTTAGAAGTTGAAATTGCCGTCGATGAAGCATGGTCGAAATTAGGGCATATTCCAGCAGCAGATGTTGCCAAAATCAAAAAAAATGCTAAATTTGATGTTAAAAGGATTCAGGAAATTGAAGCAGTGACTCATCATGATGTGATCGCGTTTACGCGGTGTGTTTCAGAGTCTTTGGGATCAGAACGGAAATGGGTCCATTATGGATTAACAAGTACGGATGTGGTTGATACCGCTTATGGTTATCAATTGAAGCAAGTTAATCAGATTTTACGGCAAGATTTAGCGGACTTTAAACAAATTGTTGCCAAAAAAGCAGTGCAATACAAAGAGACTGTCATGATGGGACGGACTCATGGGGTTCATGCCGAACCGACCACTTTTGGTTTGAAACTGGCACGTTGGTATTCAGAAATCAATCGTGATATTGAGCGTTTTGAACATGCAGCAGCTGGCGTTGAAGCCGGCAAAATCAGTGGAGCAGTTGGAACTTATGCCAACATTGATCCATTCGTAGAACAGTATGTTTGTCAAAAGCTCGGTATTCGTTCGCAGGAGATTTCCAGTCAGGTACTGCCGCGTGATTTGCATGCGGAGTACTTAGCTGTTTTGGCCTTGATCGCTACTAGTTTGGAAAAATTTGCTACGGAGATTCGCGGCTTGCAGAAATCGGAAACCCGTGAAGTCGAGGAACATTTTGCCAAGGGTCAAAAGGGTTCTTCGGCTATGCCGCACAAACGCAATCCAATCGGTTCAGAAAACATTTGCGGTTTAGCCCGGGTAGTCCGTGGCCACATGCTTACAGCTTATGAAGATGTAACTCTTTGGCACGAACGGGATATCTCACATTCTTCAGCTGAGCGAATTATTTTGCCAGATACAACAATTCTGATTGACTATATGCTGCAGCGCTTTGGGCGAATTCTCGATACTTTAACGGTTTTTCCTGAAAATATGAAACGTAATATGGGACGGACTTTTGGCTTGATTTATAGTGGTCGAGTATTGTTAAAGCTAATCGACAAGGGAATGACACGGGAGGCAGCTTACGATTTAATTCAACCTAAAACAGCGGAGTCGTGGGATAAACAGGTTCAATTCAGACCTTTGTTAGAGCGCGATCCTAAGATTTCTTCATTGTTGTCAAAAGCCGATTTAGACGATGCCTTTGATTATCATTGGCATTTGCGTCATGTCGATGATATTTTTCAACGTTTGGGATTAGCTTAAACACTTTCATAAAATTTTTCAAAAGACTGAGATTAGTAATTAAAGCTCAGTCTTTTTTAATTGTTCGTTATTTCAATAAAATTTAAAGTTAGCTGTTTTGCTTAAAGTTCATTAATTTGGCTAAATTTCTAAGAAAAAATATTTTTAAAAGCTTTTTTTGATTCAAATAAAAACTAAAAGCTTAAAATAAATAATAAAGTTCGTTTTTTCACTATTGACTAAGTTAAATAAAATTGTTAATCTTTAAGAAAAATAGCGATTATTTAATTGACTATTTATTATTAATATTCGTATTTAACGAAAGGATGGCAATTTCAAATGGCAAAAATGATTTATGCCGGGAAAGCAAAGCAATTGTGGACAACTGATGATGATCAGCTTTTACGGGTCGTCTATACCAATCAGGCGACAGCTTTAAATGGAAAACGCAAAGATCAAATCAGCGGCAAAGGGAAATTAAATAATGAAATTTCAACGTTAGTTTTTAAATATCTAGCTCAAAATGGAATTCCAACACATTTTGTAAAAAAAATTTCAGCAACTGAAGAATTGGTCAAAAAGGTTTCAATCATTCCTTTAGAAGTTGTCACTAGAAATATTGGAGCTGGTCATTTTGCTGCTCGTTTTGGAGTGAAAGAGGGCTTGAGATTGGCAGTACCTGTCGAAGAATTGTATTACAAGAGCGATGAGCTTGATGATCCATTTATGAATGAATCACAAGTTTATGCACTGAAAGTTGCTATACCGGCTGAAATCAAGCAAATTTGGCAATTATCACGACAGGTAAATCAATTGTTAACTCCGCTTTTTGCATCGCTTGGTTTGCAGCTCGTTGATTTTAAACTTGAATTTGGGCGAACAGCTGATGGTCAGATTATTTTAGCCGATGAATTTTCTCCAGACAATTGCCGCCTATGGGATCTAAAAACCAAGCAGCATATGGATAAAGATGTTTTTCGACGTGAATTAGGTGATTTAGCAGATGTTTATTCAGAAGTTCTGCGGCGCTTAGCAAGCAAATTGGGGGAATAAAAGATGAAGATCGTGCGTATTTATGTAACTTATAAACCATCAGTTTTTGATCCTCAAGGTGAAACGATTACTTCCGCTGTTCAAAGTTTGGGATATCCACAAATTAAAAAAATTGGAGTTGGAAAATTTTTTGATGTTCAATTAGACGACTCAGCTGACCTTGAGCAAACCATTTCAGAAGTAGCTGAAAAATTGTTGGTTAATTTTAATTTAGAGACTTATCGTTACCAAGTATTGGAGGAACAAAAATGAAAGTCGCTGTGGTTGTTTTTCCGGGATCAAACTGTGATATCGATCTTTATGAAGCCTTAACATCAGTATGTCAAGCACAAGCAGAGTATGTTTCTTATCAACAAGATAATTTATCGGGTTTTGATGCTGTCATGCTGCCAGGCGGTTTTTCTTATGGGGATTATTTGCGTTGTGGGGCAATTGCATGTTTCAGTAAGATTATGCCCGCCATTAAAGCTTTTGCCGAGGCTGGGAAACCGGTCTTTGGAACCTGCAATGGCTTTCAAATTTTAACGGAAGCTGGTTTGCTGCCAGGAGCTTTAAAAAGAAATGATTCATTGAAATTTGTTTGCAAAACTGTTGGCTTAAAAGTTGAGAATAATCAGACAATTTTTACGCAACTATATCAGCAAGCTGAGCAAATCAAGCTGCCAATTGCTCATGCGGATGGCAGTTACTATGCTGATCAGGCAACGCTAGCTGAACTTGAAGCTAATCATCAGGTAGTTTTCCGCTATGTTGGTGAGAATCCTAATGGCAGTTTGCATGAAATTGCTGGGATTACTAATCGCCGAGGTAATGTTTTGGGGATGATGCCACATCCAGAACGGGCAGTCGAAGCATTATTAGGAAATACTGATGGTTTAAGATTATTTAAATCATTATTGACTGGAAATTTGAAGGAGGCAATCAACTAATGGTCACAGAAATGACTCCTGAAGAAATAAAAATAAAAAAACCTTACTTGAATTGGGGACTAAGTGAAAAAGAATATAATTATATTTGCCAAAAATTATTGAAACGTTTGCCAAATTACACAGAAACTGGTTTATTTGCGGTGATGTGGAGTGAACATTGCTCCTATAAAATGTCTAAGGCACTTTTGCGAAAATTCCCCAGTCAAGGTGTAAGAGTTTTGCAAGGCCCGGGAGAAGGAGCTGGTATTTTAGATATTGGTGATAATCAGGCAGTCGTTTTTAAAGCTGAAAGCCATAATCATCCTTCAGCTGTTGAACCATATCAGGGAGCTGCAACCGGAGTTGGTGGAATCATTCGAGATATTTTCAGTATGGGTGCTCGTCCAATTGCGCTGCTTGATTCTTTACACTTTGGTGAAATCAATCGTCCGCGGATAAAATATTTAATCAATGAAGTTGTTGCCGGTATCGGCGATTACGGCAACTGCATGGGAATTCCAACGGTTGGGGGCGAAATTACTTTTGATTCATGTTACGCCGGTAATCCCTTGGTCAATGCCATGTGTGTTGGCTTAATGGATCAAAATGATATGCAAAAAGGTCGGGCTCAAGGAATTGGCAACGCGGTCATTTATGTCGGCGCTAAGACTGGACGCGATGGGATCCATGGAGCAACATTTGCATCTGCTGATTTTGCTGATGAAAGGGAAACACAGCGTTCAGCCGTTCAAGTCGGTGATCCTTTTATGGAAAAATTATTGATGGAAGCTTGCTTAGAGTTAACGCACCAACATCAAGACTGGCTAGTCGGAATTCAAGATATGGGTGCAGCTGGACTAGTTTCATCAAGCTGTGAAATGGCGTCAAAAGCTCAAAGCGGGATGGAACTCCAGTTAGATCTAGTTCCACAGCGTGAGCCAAATATGTCAGCTTACGAGATCATGCTTAGTGAATCACAAGAAAGAATGCTATTGTGTGTTAAAACTGGATTTGAAGAAGAAGTTAAGCAATTGTTCAAAGACTATGGCCTTGAAGCAGTTGTCATTGGCCGTGTAACTAGTGGTCACCAATATATTCTGTGGCAGCATGGTCAGAAAGTAACTGACATACCGGTCAGTTCTTTGACTGAGGATGTATTAGAAGAACAGGTTCCTGAAAAGCAGCCCCAACGAATTCAAACTGCTCAGGAGCCAATAACATGGCTAGCTCAGTTTGATGTTGAACACGTTTTCTATCAAATGCTGCAGCAGCCGACAATTGCTTCCAAGAAAATGTTTACTCAAACTTATGATTCTCAAGTCAGAACCAATACGGTTGTTGGACCGGGCAGTGATGCGGCAGTTTTACGAATCAGAAGAACTAAGAAAGGGCTGGCGATGACTACCGATGGCAATGGCCGTTTAGTTTATTTAGATCCAGAAGTTGGCGGTAAGCTAGCGGTGTTAGAAGCGGCAGCCAATTTAGTGGCCAGTGGGGCAGAGCCTTTAGGTATTACTGATTGCCTGAATTACGGCGATCCGCATGATCCTGAAATTTATTGGGAATTGCATCATTCAATCAAAGGAATGGCGGCGGCTTGCCGGGCATTAAAGATTCCAGTAATTTCTGGCAATGTTTCGTTATATAATGAAAACAATCATCAGGCCATTTATCCAACACCAATGGTTGGAATGGTTGGTTTGATCCAAAATCTTCAGCCTCGAGCAACGATTGCTTTAAAAAATGCCGGTGATCAGGTCTATTTAATTGGAACAACGAAAGATGACTATGCTGGCAGTGAATTGCAAAAATTATTAACTGGATCGATCAGCGGCAAACTGCAAGATTTTGATTTAGCTTCAGTTACAGCTTTGTTGAAAAAAATGTTGACTGCTGTTCAAAGAGGGTTGACAAACAGTGTTCATGACTTAAGCGAAGGCGGCTTGGCAGTTGCGGCAGCTGAAAGTGCCTTTGCGACCCAATTTGGCTTGCGACTTGAAGTGGACTTGTCAGACCAGCAGCTGTTTAGTGAAACTCCAGGTAGATTTTTAGTAACCGTTCCAGCCGAAAAAACAGCAGGATTTACCGATTTATTGGGAAGCAATGCTCAACTGGTTGGTCAAGTTACTGCCCAAAAAACGCTTGAGTTGAAGACTTTAACTGGTTGTTATCAACTTGATCTTTTGCAGGCCGAAAAATTATGGGAGGAAGCAATACCATGCCTTATGAAATCAAAGGATTAAACGAAGAATGCGGAGTATTTGGTGTTTTTGGAACTCCCGAAGCAAGCCGAATGACTTATTTTGGTTTGCACAGTTTGCAGCACCGCGGCCAAGAAGGAGCAGGAATTGTTTCTTGCGATGGGCAACATTTGCTGCAATTTCGGAATCGTGGTTTATTGTCAGAAGTTTTTGCCAATCGGAGGGATTTAGATCATTTAGTTGGGACAATGGCAATCGGTCATGTTCGCTATGGCACTAGCGGTAATAATACTTTAGCTAATGTTCAGCCGTTTTTATTTCATTTTCATGATGGTGATGTAGCATTAGCCCATAACGGCAATTTGACGAATGCTAGTTCATTAAAAAAGCAACTTGAAGACGAAGGAGCAATTTTTCAGTCAACCTCTGATACAGAAATTTTGATCCATTTGATTCGCAAGAATCAACAGCTGAACTTTATTGATGCTTTGAAAAAAAGCTTGAATCAGGTTCATGGAGGTTTTGCTTTCCTGCTTTTGCGCCGGGATTGCTTGATTGCAGCTCTTGACCCGAATGGATTTCGACCGCTGTCAATCGGACAACTTGATAATGGTGCTTATGTGGTTGCAAGTGAAACCTGTGCTTTTGACATGATTGGTGCAAGATTTGTTCGTGATATTTTACCAGGCGAATTGATCATTATTGATCATGACGGTTTGCATATTGATCACTATACGGACCAGACTCAATTATCGATTTGTTCAATGGAATATATTTATTTTTCCCGTCCAGATTCGATTATCCATGGAGTCACAGTTCATAATGCCCGTAAGAAAATGGGCCGTTTGTTAGCCCGTCAAGCACCGGTCCCAGCTGATGTTGATATGGTAATCGGAGTTCCAAATTCTTCACTTTCGGCGGCTAGCGGTTATGCAGAGGAAAGCAATCTGCCATATGAAATGGGGTTAATCAAAAATCAGTATATTGCGCGAACTTTTATTCAGCCAACGCAGGAACTGCGAGAACGCGGCGTAAAAATGAAGCTTTCTGCTGTTCGCGGTGTTGTCGAGGGTAAAAAAGTTGCGATTATTGATGATTCGATCGTGCGCGGAACAACAAGCAAACAAATTGTTCGATTGTTAAAAGAAGCTGGTGCTAAAGAAGTTCATATGCGGATTGCTTCACCGCCCTTACGTTTCCCTTGTTTTTACGGAATTGATATCTCAACCCGCTCTGAATTAATGGCTGCAAATTACACTGTTTCGGAAATGTGTTCGATTATTGGTGCGGATTCACTGGAATTTTTGTCAATTCCTAATCTAATCAAAGCAATTTCGGTACCAGATGCCGGTGACAATCCCAATGGCGGTTTATGCGTAGCTTACTTTGACGGCCAATATCCAACACCGCTTTATGACTACGAAGCAGGTTATTTAAAATCGCTCCAAAAACAAAAAGCACGGGAGGTCGTTCATTAAATGGATCGTTATCAACAGGCTGGTGTCAACGTTGAGGCTGGTTATGAACTGGTTAAACGGATCAAGCAAGATGTGGCTTCAACTGCACGACCGGGGGTTCTCGGTCACTTGGGAAGTTTCGGCGGATTATTTGAGCTTTCTGCGTTAAAAATTAATGATCCAATTTTAGTTTCGGGGACAGATGGTGTTGGCACGAAATTGCTAATTGCTCAAAAAGCTGATCAGCATCAGACGATTGGTATTGATTGTGTTGCCATGTGTGTGAATGATGTTTTAGCTCAGGGCGCTCAGCCGTTGTTTTTTTTAGATTATATTGCAGCTGGCCATAATCAACCTGAAAAGTTAGCAGCAATCGTTAAAGGCGTGGCGGCTGGCTGTCGGCAAGCTGAAACAGCTTTAATTGGTGGTGAAACAGCTGAAATGCCAGATATGTATGCTCCTGATGAATATGACTTAGCCGGTTTTGCAGTTGGAATTGCTGCTAAAGATCAACTCTTAACTGCTCAGTTGCCACAAGCTGGAGATGTTTTGCTAGGTTTGCCGGCAAGTGGCCTACATTCCAATGGCTATTCATTAGTTCGGCAGATTTTATTTAAGGATCATCATTTAACTTTGAATGATCGGCCGGTGGAGTTGCATGGTCAAAGCCTAGCACAAGTTTTATTGACGCCAACGCGAATTTATGTTCAAGCTGTCAAACCATTACTGGAGCAAAAATTGGTCAAAGGGATCAGCCATATTACCGGCGGTGGTTTTTATGAAAACTTGCCGCGAATGTATAATGATCAACTGCAAGCAGTGATTGATCCGGATAGCTGGCCACGTTTGCCAATCTTTTCCTATTTGCAAAAATTAGGTCAATTAACTGAAACGGATGCGTTTAGGACATTTAATTTGGGAATTGGCATGGTTTTAGCAGTTGCAGCTGATCAGGTTAAGCAGGTGCAACGGTTGCTGCAAGCCAATGATGAAAAAAGTTATTTGATTGGTAAATTGCGGCCACGAATGGCAAATCAAGCAAAGATAGTAATTAAGCGAGGCTAAACAATGAAAGTAGCAATTTTTGCTTCTGGCAATGGGACTAATTTTGAAGTGCTGGCCAAGAAGTTTTTAAAGCATGAGATTCCAGGTCAATTGGCACTTTTGTTTTGTGATCATCCGCAGGCAAACGTAATTGAACGCGCTAAACGTTTGGGGGTTACCTGGGCATCATTAACTGTCAAAGAATGTGGTGGCAAAGCTGAATATGAGAGAAGGGTTTACCAGCTGCTCATTGAAAAAAAGATTGATTTTATTATTCTTGCAGGTTACCTGCGAGTTATTGGCGGTCCAATTTTGGCAAATTATGAAGGCCGCATCGTTAATCTACATCCAGCTTATTTGCCCGAATATCCAGGCTTGCACTCGATTGAGCGGGCATTTGCTGATCAGCGAAAACAAACTGGAGTGACAGTTCATTATATTGATGCGGGGCTTGATTCAGGTCCAATCATAGCTCAAAAACATGTCCCAATTTTACCGACTGATACTGCAAAAAGTCTTGAACAGCGAGTCCATGACTGTGAGCATCAACTTTATCCGGCAGTCGTCAAACAGATTTTAACAAATTTACTAGAAAAGGAGCCAACCAAAAATGAGAAGAGCGATAGTTAGTGTTTCCGACAAAGCAAATCTAGTTCCATTTGTCAAAAAATTAATTGAGCATCAATTTGAAATTGTTTCAACTGGCGGTACGCAAAAATTTTTAGCCCAAGCGGGGATTAAAACAACCCCAGTGGAAGATGTGACCGGTTTTCCTGAAATTCTTGATGGTCGCGTCAAGACTTTGAATCCTTTTATTCATGGAGGTTTGCTTGGCCGGCGCGAATTACCGGAACACGAACGGATTATGAAGAAGCTTGGCATTCATCCAATCGATTTAGTTTGTGTCAATTTATATCCTTTTAAAGAAACAATCATGAAGTCAGGTGTAACTTTAGCTGAAGCAATTGAAAACATTGATATTGGCGGTCCGAGTATGCTGCGCAGTGCGGCTAAAAACTATCAGGATGTTACCGTCGTCGTGGATACGGCTGATTATCAGTTGATCATGGATCAATTAGATCAAAATGATCAAGTTGAACTAACAACCCGAGCTAAATTGGCAGCTAAAGCATTTCGACATACGGCAGCATATGATGCGTTGATTGCTGGATATTTATCAAAGCAAGTTGGCATTGAAGCACCGGAGAAGCTTTCACTAACTTATGAGCTGGAAGAAACCATGCGCTATGGAGAAAACAGTCATCAGCGGGCCTGGCTTTACAAAGATGCTTTGCCAGTCAAAAAATATTCACTGACCAATGCCAAACAACTGCATGGCAAGCAACTTTCATATAATAATATCAAAGATGCAGATGCAGCGCTTCGCTTAGCTCGGGAATTCGTTCAACCAACTGTTGTGGCTTTAAAACATATGAGTCCTTGTGGAGTTGGCCAAGGTAAGACCTTAGAAGAGGCTTGGGATCGCGCTTATGCTGCTGATCCAATTTCAATTTTTGGTGGTGTAATTGTACTAAACCGTCCGGTTGACTTAGCAACAGCAGCAAAAATGCATAAGTTATTTTTGGAAATTATCATTGCACCAGACTTTGCGAAAGATGCTTACCAAGTTTTGGCTAAGAAAAAGAATGTTCGATTGTTGCAGCTTGATTTTACAGCAAAGGATGAGCCAACTGAAAAAGAAGTTATTTCTGTTATGGGTGGTTTGCTGGTTCAAGACCAGGACGTATTAGCGGAGGATCCAGCTGATTGGCAAATTGTAACTAAAAAGGCACCGACTAAGGATCAATTGGCTAATCTATTTTTTGCTTGGAAAACGGTCAAACATACTAAGAGCAATGCAATTGTGGTTGCTAATAGTCAACGGACATTAGGAATTGGAGCTGGACAGCCAAACCGAATTGACTCGACTAAGATTGCAATCAAGCATGCTGCAGATCAAATTAACGATCAGACAGTAATGGCCAGTGATGCTTTCTTTCCAATGGACGACTGTGTTCAATATGCTGCTGAACATGGGGTTAAAGCAATTGTTCAGCCGGGTGGTAGTATTCGCGATCAGGATTCGATTGAGATGGCTAATAAGTATGGAATTGCGATGGTTATGACTGGTATTCGTCATTTCAGACATTAAGTGAGGAGGGGCAAAATGACGGCTTCAAATTTGCGGATTTTAGTCATTGGTTCTGGTGGGCGCGAACATGCAATTGCCCGCAAACTGTTGGCAAGTCCTGCAGTTAGTGAGGTTTATTGTGCGCCAGGGAACCCTGGAATGGTTGCAACTGGTATTAAGCTGGTTCCATTGGGTGAGCTAGCTTTTGATCAGCTGATTGAGTTTGCTAAAAAGCAAAATATTAGTTGGACGTTTGTTGGGCCAGAAGATGCTTTAGTGGCGGGAATTGTTGATCGGTTTCAAGCTGCTGGTTTAAAAATTTTTGGACCAACTGCCCAAGCAGCTCAGCTTGAGGGTTCAAAAAAATTTGCTTTAGAGTTTATGAAAAAATATCAGATTCCAACTGCCCATTATCAGGCTTATATTGATGAACAGTCAGCTTTGATTGGTTTAAGCGATTTGGATTTGCCCGTCGTAATCAAGGCTGATGGTTTGGCAGCTGGCAAGGGGGTCACGATTGCTCAGGATCGACTGACAGCGCAACAAGCTATTAAACAAGTTTTTGAAGAGCGTAAACAGCAGGTGGTTTTAGAGGAATTCTTAGCTGGGGATGAATATTCATTATTTGTCGTTATTGGTCAAACTAATTATCAAATTTTGCCGATGGCTCAGGATCATAAGAGAGTAGCAGATCATGATCATGGTCCAAATACTGGTGGAATGGGTGCATACAGTCCATTACCGCAATTGTCGACCAAACTATATCAGCAAATGCTGACGGAAGTTGTCGAGCCAACTGTTGCTGGCTTGCGGCAAGCAGAATTCAATTATCATGGAGTTTTGTATATTGGATTGATTGTCACCAAAAAGGGCCCCAAGGTCATTGAGTACAATGTTAGGCTAGGCGATCCGGAAACTCAAGTTGTCTTGCCTAGAATTGCTAGTGATTTTGCCAAATTAATTGATGCTTGTGTCCAAAACCAACCGTTGCCGCCAGTGACTTTTGCAGATTTTGCTGCTGTAGCAGTAGTGATTGCTGCTCAAGGTTATCCGCAATCACCACAGATTGGTCAAAAATTACCAGTATTGGCAGAAAATAAAAAAATCCAAATTGATTATGCTAATGTTGCTGGCCAAGTACCGGCTAAACTGGTTGCAAATGGTGGCCGCTTAGCTGCGGTAATTGCAAGTCAGCCTGATTTATTAGCTGCTCAAAAGACAGCTTATGATTATTTGAATTCTCTGAATTTGACGGGATGTTTTTACCGTCATGATATCGGTCAAAAAGCGACTGGTAAAATTTTTGCCTAAGCTATCAAAAAGTTATTTGATTCTAATTATCAAAGGGAGCTTGAAACAAAAGTTAATTTGCTTCAAGCTCCCTTTAAAAGCTTTAGAAAAAAGTCATTATTTAATGAAGAAAATCGATTTTATGCTTAATTTTTTAGTTATCCTTTTTTATTATTATCTATCGTGTTAAGATATGATTTGAGCCTAACCGATTGCCGGTTGCAAAGCCTGCTGAATTACTTGCCCGAGTTCTTGACAGCCTTGTTTAATTTGTTGAGTTGTTGTTCCTGTGAAGTTCAATCGTAAATGATTTGCTTGATGTGAAACAACGAAAAGGTCTTTACCGGGCAAAAAAGTAACGCCTTTACTTAGTTTAAGCAATTTTTGGGCATCGAGTTCTGCTGGAAGTGTTACCCAGACAAAAAAGCCGCCAGTTGGTTGGGAAAAAGTACAATTTTTCGGTAAATTTTCGGCTAAGCCAGTTAGCATAGCTTGCAGCTTGGTACGATAGGTTTTTCGCAGCTGATGAATATGTGCCGCAAAGTCATTGTCATTCAGATATTGATCGATGGCTTCTAAGACAACATTGGAAGATTGGCAATCAAAAGAAAGTCGTAATGTTGCAAGCGGTGCAATGATTTTGGGATCAGCTAATAGCCAGCCGCAACGCAAAGCCGGAGATAGGATCTTTGAAAAACTATTGACCATCACTACATTACCTGTTTGGTCAAAAGCTTTGACTGGTGGTAAACTTTGGCCTTGGTAGCGTAATTCGCGATAAGGATCGTCTTCGATCACTAGGGCATCATAAGCACTGGCTAGCTTAGCCAAACGTTTTCTTTTCTCGATTGACATGCAATAGCCAGTCGGATTTTGAAAATTAGGAATAACATAAATTAGTTTGATTTGCTGTTGCTGCAGTTGCTTTTCCAAAAGATCAAGGTCCATTCCATCAGGCTGCATTGGAATTTCATAATAAGTTGGTTGATATTCATTGAAAGCTTCAACTGCTCCAATGTAGGTTGGGCCTTCAACGGCGAGTCCATCGTGTTTATCAAGGAAGAGACTGGCTAATAATTTGATTGCTTCTTGTCCACCTTGGGTCAGCATAATTTGATCAGTTTCAGCTGTAACTCCTAATCTTTTTACATAATACATAATCTTTCCCCGCAAGTCAGGGTTGCCTAAAACGGATTGATATTGGAAGAGATCAGCAGAAGCCAGCTTGATTCTTTTTTGGAAAGCTGTTTCTAATTCATTTTTAGGAAAAAGAGCAGGATCTGGATACCCGCCAGAAAATGAAATTGAGTTAGGACGATCACTCAAGGAGAATAAAGCGGCTAAACTTGAAGTTCCTTGGGGATGACGATGTGAAATTTTTGGTATCATAATTAGATCCTCCTTGCTGATATTTGTGCTTGCTAATAGTGTAAACTAGATTTATCATTAAGTAAAATTCATTTTGTTCAATTTAAAGTGAAATTAATTCAATAAAGGAAGGTAAGCTTAAATGTCAACTTTTGCGTATGAAGTTTTTAGTGAAGTAGCAAAGCAGAAAACTTTTTTGGCTGCTGCTAGTCAATTAAATGTAACTCCTTCTGCCATTAGCCACTCAATCACTAATTTGGAAAAAGAACTTGGCTTTTCACTTTTTATTCGCAATCGAACGGGAGTTAAATTGACGCAAGACGGCGAAAAAATTTTGCCAGTCATTCAGGATATTTTAAATGCTGAGGCTAAGTTGGCCGAAGAAGCTGCACGAATCAATGGCTTGAATCAAGGGCGGATTCGGATTGGAGCCTTCAGCAGCGTTTGCATTAATTGGTTGCCGGATATCATTCGCAGTTTTAAGAAAAATTTTCCGCAAATCGAATTATTGGTTACGCAAGGGAATTTCAATGCTGTTGCTGAGCAAGTCCGTATCGGGACGATCGATATTGGTTTTAGTGCTTTGCCAATTAAAGAAAAGTTGGAAGTTATTCCTTTGCATCGGGATCCAATTTATTGTGTGACACCGGAAAGTTTCAAGCCGCAAGCTGGAGAGATCGTCACTGCTGATGATATTGAAGGCCGAAATTTTATCTTGCAACAGATCGATTATGATCGAGATACCAAAAGGGCTTTAGATACCTATCAAGTATCTTTGAATTCAATTCATTATAGTATTGATGACGCTTCAATTATTGCAATGGTTGAAAGTGGTTTGGGACTAGGGATTTTACCTGAATTGGCCTTACAAAAACTTTCGGGCAATGTCAATTAT
The DNA here is from genome assembly GCF_000255495.1 of Liquorilactobacillus vini DSM 20605. Classification (GTDB taxonomy): domain Bacteria; phylum Bacillota; class Bacilli; order Lactobacillales; family Lactobacillaceae; genus Liquorilactobacillus; species Liquorilactobacillus vini. Next base: position 29,922 of record NZ_AHYZ01000060.1, on the reverse strand, counting down.
TATCCTTTTAAGGAACATTTTTACCGGACGATTTGTTTGGTAACACATTCTGAAGCCAAACAAACGCCTTCAACTAAAGCTTTTGTTAAAGCAATCCAAGACTATTTAGCAAGTCGTTACGGGGAAAAGTGGTAGTTAACATTTTAAAGAGAAGATGAGCTGAAGTTTGCTTAATTAAGTTCTAATGACAACTAAAAAAAAATCCGAGAATAGTATTGCAATTAATAGATTTTGTGCTATGATTTAAAAACATGATTTTGATGAAGTGCTTTTGCTTGAATTACAGGAGGATTATATTGAAAGAATTAACTAAGGGCAGCCCAATCAAGCTGATCATCCTTTTTACTTTGCCGTTAGTCATTGGTAACTTATTTCAGCAGTTGTACAGTATTTCGGATACTTTGATCGTTGGGCAAACATTGGGAGTTAAAGCGTTAGCAGCAGTTGGATCGACTGGCAGCATTCAATTTTTGATTATTGGTTTTGCTCAAGGGCTAACTGCTGGATTATCAATTTTAACGGCGCAGTATTTTGGAGCACATGATTATCAGCAAGTTCGTCAAAGTTTTGCGACGAGTATTGTAATTTGTGCGGTAGTAACAGTTTTCTTAACAGCTGTCAGTTTGACATTTATTCATTTAATCCTCCAACTGATGCAGACACCGGCAGACATTGAAAAAAATGCCCAAATTTTTATTTCCATAATTTTTGCAGGTATTTTTGCTTCGATGGCTTTTAATTTATTATCAAACGTTATTCGGGCTCTGGGTGATAGTCGGACGCCCCTTTATTTTTTGATTGTCGCCGCCGTTGTAAATATTATTTTAGAATTAATTTTTATTTTAATTTTTAAAATGGGTGTTAGCGGTGCAGGGATTGCCACTGTTATTGCTCAGTTTTTGTCAGTTTTGCTGTGTATTGGGTATATCATGCGGCATATTCCTTTATTGCAAGTGCATAAGCAAGATTTTCAGGCAATTACTTGGAAAAAGATTGCTCATCATCTTTATATTGGTTTACCTATGGCATTTCAGGCTTCAATTATTGCGATTGGTTCAATCATGATTCAATCAGCAATCAATGGCTTAGGGACAACAGCTGTTGCAGCTACAACGGCAGCCAGCAAGATTGACCAGATTGCTACTTTGCCGATGATGTCGTTAGGAATCGGGATGGCAACTTTTACTGCTCAAAATTATGGAGCCAAATTGTATGATCGGATTCTTTTAGGAGTTAAGCAGTGTTTGCTGGTTTCCATTGGTTTCAGTCTGTTTGGCGGGGCTTTAGTGATTTCCTTTGGCAAAGCGATGGTAACACTTTTTGTCGGTAAGGCAGCTAAAGAGGTATTGGATCTGTCACAAGTTTATTTTAATGTCAATGGTTCTGCTTATTTTATTCTAGCGGTTTTGTTTATCCTGCGCTATACATTGCAAGGATTAGGTCAAAGTGTTGTGCCAACTCTGGCTGGAATGGCTGAATTGGCAATGCGCTGTGTGGCGGCTTTAGTCTTAGCCAATTCTTTGGGTTATCTGGGAGCATGCTTTGCCAATCCATTAGCTTGGTTGGGATCATGCTTGGTTTTAGGAATTTCTTATTTTAAAGCCATCAAAATGCTTAAATATAAGAGTCGACAAACCCAGCATTTGGCAGCAGTGCAACCAGCTAAAAAAGTTGCTTGTTTGAATGAGTAAATTTCTTGAGAAGTATGTGTAAAAAGTGTAAATTGATAAAGAATAATTGAAAAGGTGATCAAATGGATAACGATTTTAAAATTGGGCAAAAAGTCAAATGTAAAAAATTTGGCAGTTTAAATCACGACTTTGTCGGCAGTATTGAAAAAATTTATGAGAATTCAGCCCTAGTTAAAATTTTGGAATATGACCAGGAGGATGAAGTAGCTGTCAATGATTTTCATAAGCGAGCGATCGTTCGTTTAAAGAGCATCAAGAGAATCAAATAAAAGATGCTGACAGCGAGTATATTTTATGCTATACTAAAAGCTGTCTTGCGGGTGTAGTTTAGTGGTAAAACACCAGCTTCCCAAGCTAGCGTCGCGAGTTCGATTCTCGTCACCCGCTTAAGATTGCAAAAGAGGAGTAGGCTATTTTTGCAGTTAAAGCGAGTCTGGAATGGTGAAAGCCGGGTACTGCAGATAGTTGAAGCGCGCTTTTGTGAACAATTAAAAATTTACAAGCGGATCGTTAGTGATCAATCGGAGTGGTACCGCGGGAAATCTCGTCTCTTACATTAATTAATGTAAGAGTTTTTTTTTTACAAATATTCTAATTTTTAAGGAGACAAAATTATGGATTTTAAAGGACAAGTTATTCAAAGTTTACAGCAGGTTTTACCGGTTGAGATGGCGCCAGAAAAACTTAATAGTTTATTGGAAATTCCTAAATCTGGCAAATTAGGAGATTTGGCTTTCCCAACCTTTATCTTAGCCAAAGAAATGCATCAGTCACCAGTTGAAATTGCTGCTGATTTAGCTAAAAAAATTGATGCGGCAGCATTTGAAAAAGTTCAGGCTGTTGGCCCGTATCTAAATTTCTTTTTAGATGAGCAAAAGTTTAGTCAACAGATTTTAGAGACTATTTTGACTCAGCAAGCTAAATTTGGCGAGCAAGATTTAGGTCAAGGCGGCAATGTCCCGATTGATATGTCTTCACCCAATATCGCTAAACCAATGTCGATGGGACATTTACGTTCAACCGTGATTGGCAATTCTTTAGCTAAGCTGTTAGAAAAAGTCAATTATCAACCAATTAAGATCAACCATTTGGGCGATTGGGGGACCCAGTTTGGCAAGCTGATTACCGCTTATAAACTTTGGGGTTCTGAAGAAGAAGTAAAAAAGGATCCAATCAATAAGTTATTGGAGTATTATGTTCATTTTCATCAAGTTGATGTCAAGCATCCTGAGTTAGATGATCAAGCGCGTGAATGGTTTAGAAAATTGGAAGACGGAGATCCAGAAGCCATGGAGCTTTGGAAATGGTTTCGCAAAATTTCGTTACAGACTTTCATGAAAGTTTATGATCGGCTGGGAGTTGAGTTTGATTCATATAATGGGGAAGCTTTTTATAATGACAAAATGGCGGAAATTGTTGAAATCTTAGCGGACAAAGGTTTGCTACATGAAAGTCGTGGTGCTCAAATTGTGGATTTGAGCAAGTATCATTTAAATCCAGCCTTGATTAAAAAGACTGACGGAGCGACTTTATACATCACACGGGATTTGGCAGCAGCTGTTTATCGTAAACGGACTTACCATTTTGTTCAGTCACTTTATGTCGTTGGCAGCGAACAGACTAATCATTTTAAACAGTTGAAAGCTGTTTTACATGAAATGGGTGCTGATTGGTCCGATCAAATTCATCATATTCCATTTGGCTTGATTACTTCTGGTGGACATAAATTGTCAACCAGAGCTGGTCGGGTAATTCTGTTGGAAAAGGTACTGGATGACGCAGTGGCGTTAGCTCAAAAACAAATTGAACAAAAAAATCCTGGTTTAAAGCACAAGGCTGAGGTTGCCAAAGCTGTTGGTGTTGGAGCGGTTGTCTTTCATGATTTGAAAAACAACCGGATGGATAATTTTGATTTTAATCTGGAAGAAGTTGTTCGTTTTGAAGGTGAGACCGGTCCGTACGTGCAATATACTCATGCCAGAGCGGAAAGCATCCTGCGTAAATCGGGCAAAAATCTTGGCGAATTGCCAGATCAGCTGCGGATTTCCAGTCAGATAAATCTAGAAGCCTGGGGAATCGTAAAAAAATTGGCAGATTTTCCGACAATGATCGAGCGTGCGGTGACTGAATATGAACCTTCAGTCATTGCCAAGTACGCGTTGCACTTAGCTAAAGCATTCAATCAATACTATGCACACAATCGGGTTTTAAATGACGACGCCGGTCTAAATGGTCGTTTAGCCTTGGTTGAGGCTGTTGCAATTGTCTTGAAAGAAGCTTTACGTCTTTTGGGTGTTAAAGCACCGGATGAAATGTAACAATTTAAAATTACTTTGAAAGTCGTGTTGTCGTTAAACACGACTTTTTGAATAGAAAAATTAAAACCTATATTTCATTGACCTAACTTTTTTGATATAATTATTTGTGTAATAATTATTTTTAAAAAGTGGGGAAAGTTATGAAAAGAGATGGCAAGTATCATTTAATTTCAAAGTTAAAGTTTTTTCCGTGGTTGGATAATAGCTTGCAGGAAAGTTTGTTAATTCGTGGTCAGGTCAAAAATTTCAAGAAGAATCAGAATTTAAGTCTTGATTTTAGGCTTGACGAGTATCTTTTAATAATTTTGGAGGGAGCAGCTGTGCTTTCTAAATCTACTCAAAACGATTGTGGGGCTAAAATCTTTTTGACGGAAAATTATTTGTACTCAGCGGTCGACTTGGAGCTAAGCCGGACAGCTTTTGCAAAAAAATGATAGCGTTTTCTACGACCTGGATAATTGGGATGATAGCCGGCTATTATTTACAGAGATTTTGGGGAAATGTAATGGTTTAGCTTTATTGATACCACGAGATATTTTAAAAAAGATGATTTTAAGCAATGAAAAATTTAGCTTTTTTTTATCTTTTAAAAATAAAGTTTTATTAGAAAATATTTATCGACAGCAGATAATTTCAACTGCAATTAGACCGAGTGAACGGGTTATTAAACAGTTATTATTTTGGGGAGAGAAGTTCTGCTCGCAGGCTGAAAATGGAGATCGAATCTTACCAAAATGGATCACGGTCCATGATATGGCTGTTAGTGCTTCAACCACTGATCGAACAGTTAGGAGGATTTTTGGTGAATTAGCTAGCCGAAATTTAGTTACCCGCGTGGGCTATAAAGAAAAAAGATTGAAACAACAGTTATTTATCGAATATAAAGATTTTAATTAGATTGCTCAGCGGTTTTAACACCGCTGTTTTTTTTGCTATAATTAAAAAAACAACGAGATAAAAGATGAAGGGGTTCAAATGAAAAAGGAAATCAGACAAGCAGCAATTGAACAGTTGATCAGTCAAGAAGAAATCGCTAATCAAGAGGAGCTGATGGCTGCCTTAGAAAAGCAAGGCATTAAAGCAACGCAAGCAACGATTTCGCGTGATATTCGCGAGCTACGGATTGTTAAAGAACAGGCAACCAATGGCAAATTGCACTATGTTATTTTTAGAGAAGATCCAATTTCGGAAAAACAGCAGTTATATGCTAATATCAGTGAAATGGTGACTGAGATTACCCAAGTTCAATTCTTAAATGTTGTAAAGACATTGCCGCATAATGCCAACGTTTTATCGGCAATCCTTGATGATTTAGAATTACCGCAAGTTGTTGGGACGCTGGCAGGCTATGATACGATCGTGATTCTCAGTCAAACGATCGAGCAAGCAACTAAAATCAACCAGATTTTTAAGGAACATCTGCAGTCACAGGATTAAGCTAACCAGTAAGGATTGATAGTTTGAAAACAAATTTTAATTTAGTGTGGGAAAAGCTTAAAAAGGTTTTAAAAAATTGGCATCAGGCATTTGCTAAATGGCTCAAATACTTTTGGCATCGCTACTGTTTGACGCGTTGGCTGATGATTGGCTTTTTAGGTATCTTTTTGCTGATTAGTACGTATTTAGTTTTTGTCGCCAAAACTGCCAAGGTAGATGATTTAAAAGCTCGCTTGGAACGTTCGACAGAAATTTATGATTACAAGGATCAAAAAGCAGGTTATTTATATTCACAAAAGGGGACATGGAAGCCTTTAAGTCAGATTTCGGTCAATCTGCAAAATGCTGTGATTTCAACAGAAGATCGGAACTTTTACCACGAATATGGTTTTTCATTCAAGGGAATTGCTCGGGCAGGGTTGTTGTATCTTCGCAATCGGCTAACCGGCCGAAATTATATTAGTGGTGGCGGCAGTACTTTAACGCAACAATTAGTTAAAAATGCTTTTTTGTCTCAAGAGCAAACCTTTTCTCGTAAAGCCAAAGAGATCTTTATTGCGATGCAAGTGGAAAACGAATATTCTAAACGTGAAATTTTGACGATGTATTTGAATAATGCGTATTTTGGACATGGTGTCTGGGGAGCGGAAGATGCATCTTTAAAGTATTTTGGTGTGCATGCTAGTCAGTTAACGGTCCCAGAAGCAGCAACTTTAGCTGGGATGCTGACCAGTCCCAATAGCTATAATCCAATTGATCATCCGCAAGCCTCCAAAGAGCGGCGAAATCTGGTTTTGAAGCTAATGGTTGAAAATCAGAAATTGACGACTGCTCAGGCTAAAAGCTATCAGCAAACATCAATGACAACCAAGGATCGCTACCACTATCAATCAGGGTACAAGTATCCTTATTATTTTGATGCTGTAATCAGTGAAGCTATTAACAAATATGGCTTGACCGAATCAGAAATTATGAATGGTGGCTATAAAATTTATACTTCTCTTAACCAGAATTATCAAACGGATTTGCAGGATGCTTTTGCTGACTCAGCATTGTTCCCATATAATGCTAGCGATGGCACTGAAGCCCAAGGAGCATCAGTGGCGATTGATCCGAAAACTGGTGGAGTAGCAGCTTTAATTGGTGGTCGGGCAGGTTCACATGTTTTTCGAGGCTACAATCGTGCAACGCAACTAATTCGTTCACCAGGATCAACAATCAAACCAATTGCTGTTTATGCACCAGCTTTAGCGGCTGGTTATCATTATGATTCCTATTTGGAAGATAAACTCCAATCATATGGCACTAATCAGTATACACCGCATAATTATGATAATGAATATGCAGGCAAGATTAGGATGTATTTGGCATTGGCTGATAGCAAAAATGCCGCAACGGTTTGGCTATTGAATAAGATTGGTGTTGATCGCGGGTATCAAATGGCCAAAAAGTTTGGGCTGAATGTCACTGCAAGTGATGACAATTTAAGCTTGGCTTTAGGCGGATTGAAAAAGGGGGAGTCACCTTATCAAATGGCGAGTGCTTACACGGCCTTTGCCAATAACGGAGTGAAAAAGTCGCCACATTTGATTACTAAAATTGTTGATGCGAGTGGGAAAGTAATTGTTGATAATCAAAATGTTTCTTCTAAGCGAATTATTAGTAAGAGTCAAGCAAGAGAAATGACCAGCATGATGATGGATGTTTATAATCTCGGAACGGGTGTTAATGCTAAGCCAAGCGGTTATACGATAGCTGGCAAAACAGGCACAACCCAAAGTTCACCAGGATCGACTTCTGATCGTGATCATTGGTATATCGGATATACTCCGGATATTGTTCTAGCGACTTGGGTTGGTTTTGATTCCAGTAAATATTCTTTAGATGATGAAGGAACCCGTGGTGGGTCAGCACTTTTCAAGGAACAAATGCAGGCGATTTTACCGCAAACTGCAGGGACGAAGTTTACAGTTAAGAGTGCCTCAGCTCGTTTGAACAACACGACGTCTACAAGCAGCGGCTTATGGAAGACACTTGAAAATGCAGGCAGCAATTTAAAGGATGATTTTTCAAAATCAACTTCTGATTTAGGTGAAAAAGCTAGCAGCTTGTTTGAGCAAGGAAAGCAAAAAGTTCAAGGTATTTTCGGAAAGTAGCGAATTCACAGCAAAAAATTGTTGATTCATGTTACACTGATTAAAGTACGATGATCAACTTAATATTGGAGGAAAAATCATGGTAAACATTTACGATACAGCTAATCAACTAGAGGAAGATCTGCAAAAAACCAGTGAGTTTTTAGCTCTTAAAGGCGCTTATGCCAAAATTAAACAGGATCCATTGGCGTTAGCAATGTTTAAAAAATTTCAGCAAAAACAGATTGAGTTTCAAAAAAAGCAGACTGATGGAACTTTAAAAGATGAAGATATTAATCAGTTAAAGGATCTAGGTGAAAGAGTTCAAAAAAATCCTTTGATTGTCGATTTGATGCAAAAAGAGCAGGGATTGGCTCATTTGCTGGATGAGATTAGTCAAATTATGTTTAAGCCGGTTGATGAACTTTATCGTGATTAATTAAAATGTTTTGTCAAGCCCAATTAGGGAGGAATCAGCTTGAGTTCCAAAAAAATTTACGACTATCAAGTTAATGAAGATCTTGCATTGTTTGTTTTGATTAAAGCAGCTGATGTGCGGTCAGCAAAAAATGGTAAAAAATTTATTTCCTTTACCTTTGCTGATCGGTCAGGTGAAATCAGTGCTAAGTTTTGGAATGCTTCTGAGCATGAAATTAGTGAATTCCAACCCGGAAAAGTGGTTTTGCTGAAGGGAAAACGGGAAAATTATCAAGGAAATCCGCAAATTAAAATTTTGCACTTGCGATTGGCAACTGAATTTGAGCCAAATGATAGTAGTTTATATCTAAGGCAGGCACCAGTCTCATTTGAAAAGATGGAAAGCGAGATCAACCAAACAGTTTTTGAAATTATTAATCCGAATTGGAATCGAATCGTACGCTATTTGTTGAATAAAAATCATGCTGCCTTTTTCAAATATCCGGCTGCCAAAAAGAATCATCATGCATTTGCCGGTGGCTTAGCTTATCATACATTATCAATGCTGCGGTTAGCTCGGGCAGTTGCCAAGCAATATCCAGTGATCAATGCTTCACTGCTGTATGCGGGAACGATTTTGCATGATATGGGCAAAACAATTGAACTTTCCGGACCAACAGCAACGACTTATACTTTAGCCGGTAATTTAATTGGTCATATTGTTTTGATTGATGAACAGATTGTTGAAGCTTGTCATCAGTTGCGGATCTCGGAAAATCAAGAGGATGTTTTGCTGCTGAGACATTTAATTTTGGCACATCATGGTTTGCTGGAATATGGTTCACCAGTTCGACCACATATCTTAGAAGCCGAGGTCTTGCATCAAATTGATCAGCTGGATGCTTCAATTCAGATGTTGAGCGGAGTCTTACATCATACTGAACCCGGTCAATTTTCTGAAAAGATTTTCGGGATGGATGGTCGTAATTTCTTTCGTCCAAGTGAGGACTTGAAGGATCCGTCAAAAAAATAATTACCAAAAAAGCGATGACTAAATTTAGTCATCGCTTTTGCTTTGCTTGTTTAATTGCTGGAAGAACTTGTACTTGAAGATAAATAATTAGAAAGAATATCTTTCAAATCATTATCCTTAATTGAAACATTTCCGCCCTTCAGGACTTTGGAAATAACACCTTGCAACACAGTTGAATCATTCATATCATTATCAATGATTTGTTTTTTAAGTTCGGCGATATGATCTGACATTTTACCTTTAGCCGGACGTTTGAGAGATTTAATAATATGATAGCCGTAACTCGTTTTGACCGGAGTTTTTGTGTATTCCCCTTGTTTCAAGCTAAAAGCAGCTTTCTTGAAACTTGAATCAAGTGAACTATTAGTATTATCAAAAGCTGCAAGTTTTCCGCCTTTATTCTTAGTTGCACTATCAGTTGAGTACTTTTTAGCTAATTTGCTAAAACTTGCGCCCTTGTTTAACTGATTAATAATATTTTGAGCAGTGGATTTTTTAGCGACTAAGATATGAGCAACGGTCGTTTTAGGTTGATATTTTTTCCATTGCTTTTTCAGCTGTTTATTAGTAATTTTGACGTGATCTTTAACAGCTTCTTTTAGTAACAGACTTGAACGAATAGACTGCTTGAAACTTGAGGTAGTCATACTGTTGTTTGATAAAAGTGAAGAAAACGAAGATCCATATTCCTTCTTGTAAGTGTTATAAGTATTATTAACTTTCTTTTGAGAAACCTTATCTCCATAATCTTTTTCTAAGACTTTATCCAGAATCATCTGTTCCAAGACTTGTTTACCAGAAGAAGTTTTCTTCATACTGTCATAATATGCACTCTCAGTAATTTTTCCACCGGAAGTGGTAGCGACAGTTTTGGAACATGCTCCTAGCGACAGTGTTAGCATGACGCCAGCTGCTGCAAGTAACCATTTTTTCATTATCTAAAACACATCCAATCTAAAGTATTCAATTAATAACTAACGTTTATAACTATAACACAAGCAATGAGTTGAGACAGTTAAAAAAGTAAAATTTACAAAAAATTTCACTTTTTATTCATGGTTAAGTCGCGAAACACTTTATATTTTAGGAAACTCTTGCTGCAATGCCGCTAATCGTTTTAAAATTGGCTCGATTTTAAATTGATATTCAGTAAATGATTTTTCTAAGTCAGCGGCAAAAGTTGAATTGACAAGCTCTTGTTCTAATAAGTGCGTGTTTTTGTTAACTGCTTTTAGAGAACGGCCGACTTTTTGCAAAGTACTATTCAACTCCTGCTTTTCAGTGACAGACAATTGCTGTTGCTTAATGGCTTTATAGAGCCAAACACTGGCAGCTAAACTGGTCCCCAAAAACAGCAATTTTTTCCAATTCATAATTAATCCTCCAATTGTTTTTTGATAGCATTAGCAATTGTTTGTAATTTTTCCGCATTATAAGCAGCTGAATTATCTTTAAAAATCATTTTGAAATCATCTTGATCGTTATAGCGCGGAATAAAGTGAATATGTGAATGAAAGACGGATTGATAAGCAACCTTGCCATTATTATTGATAATATTTAATCCTTCGATGACCGGGTTGCTGGCTTTGATTGCCCGTGCAATTTTTGGTATTCTGGAAAAAACAGTTTTAGCTAATTGTTCATCATAAGCAAAAATGTCAGTTACATGTTTTTTGGGAACCAATAGTGTGTGTCCCGGTGTCGTTTGTGAGATATCAAGGAAAGCCTTGACATCTTGATCTTCGTAGACCGTGAAACTGGGAATTTCACCGCTAATAATTTTACAAAAAATACAATCATTCATAAAAAATAACCTTCTTTCTAATTCCTTAATTTTAGTATACACTAACATTAGTAGAGTTTTTAAGCTAGTAATTAATAATTAGCATTTTTTCTTAGAAAGGAATATTTAATGGCACTTGAAATCAATAATTTAGTCGGCGGTTATTCACAGATTCCAGTTTTAAAGAAAATATCTTTTCAAGTCAGGCCGGGTGAACTGGTTGGCTTGATTGGGCTGAATGGAGCTGGAAAGTCGACGACAATCAATCATATTATTGGTCTGCTGGAACCGCAGCAGGGCTCAATTAAAATTAATAATGTTACCTTAAAGCAAGATCCGCGCAAGTATAAAAAGAGCTTAGCTTATATTCCAGAGATGCCGCTGCTTTATCCCGAATTGACTTTAAAAGAACACCTTGATTTGACGATCAAGGCTTATGATTTAAATCCAACAGTTGCTTGGAAGCTTGCGCGGCAGTTATTGAAAGTTTTTCGTTTAGATAATAAATTAACTTGGTTCCCAGCTAAGTTTTCAAAGGGAATGCGGCAAAAAGTTATGATTGTTTGCGCTTTTATTACGCAGGCTGATTATTATATTATTGATGAACCGTTTTTGGGCTTAGATCCATTAGCAACCCGTGATTTATTGGAATTGATAAGTAAGGAGAAAAAAAGAGGGGCAGGAATTTTAATGTCAACTCATGTTTTAAGTACGGCACAGACCAAATGTGACTATTTTGTTTTGCTGCAGGCAGGCCAAATCAAAGCGCAAGGGGATCTAGCCGAACTGGAGAAACAATCGCAAATAAGCTCGCATCAGTTAGAAGATATCTATTTTGCACTCACTAAGGAAGATCGACAGTATGAATGAATTATGGAAAAAACGCAAACAAAATTATTTGAATACCCTTTTGCATTACGCAAAATATGTTTTGAATGATCATTTTGTGATTGCGCTTCTTTTTTTCATGGGTGGTTTAGCATTAGCCTATTCAAAATTAATCAAGAGCTTGCCTGAGCAGCCAAAATGGTGGGAACAACCAGTCGTGATTCTCTGGTTGTTGTTGTGGTTGCAGGTCGGTCGGTTAGCAACCTTATTGCAACCGGCAGATATGATTTTTTTAGCTCCTGAACAATACCAGCTACCTGGATATCTAAAACAGGCTTTTAAACACTCATACTTGGTTGGTGCAGGCTGGCAAGTAGTTGCTTGGTTTGTAATTTTACCGTTAGTGGGCCATGGATTAAATTGGTCGTGGCCATTATTGCTAGGGCTTTTGATTTTGCAGTTAATGTTAAAGCTGATTTGGCTGGTGGTCCAGCAAGGGCAAGCCTTTAGCTGGGAAAAAGATTATATTTGGCATTTCTTGATTTTTAAGTGGCTGTTGCCATTGTCGTGTTTAGCGCTGTATGTTTTGACCAGTAATTTATTCAGCCTTTTAATACCAGCGGCAGTGATTATTGGACAAACTTTATTGCCTCGTTCAGCAAAAAATAAGGGAATTTTTAATTGGCAACAAATGATTAAAAATGAGCAGCAGCGGATGCAATCGATTTATCGGGTAATTAATTTGTTCATTGATGTCCCGCAGATTAAAGGTCGAATTTATCGTTTACGTTGGCTGGACGGCTGTTTACCATCAATTAGAAAATCACCAAGTATTTATGATTTTCTATTTATGCGTAGTTTTTTGCGTCGCAGTGAGTATAGCGGCTTATTTATACGACTAGTTGTTTTAGCTGGAATTTTACAAGCAATTCTCAAGGGTTTTTGGTTACCGATAATCTTAGACCTGATCTTTATCTATTTAATTGGTTTTCAGCAGTTTCCACTATATTTTACTTTTGATGATAATGCTTTGACTTACTTGTATCCGGTTGACAAGAAAGTTAAGTATCAAGCTTTTAAACGATTGAATTGGAAATTAATGCTGCTGGCAGCAGTGATTTTACTGGTGATTGGTCAGTTGATCGAGTTCGATCTTAAACGTTTGCTGTTTGAAATCATTGGTGTTTTAATAGAGATTTGGTTACTAAACAATTTATTTTTATTGTCATATCTAAAAAAAAGAACTTGACACTTAGATTTAAAGTTTTGTAAACTAAAACTTAGTTGAGTACTAAATCAGAGAGGACTGGCCGTCATGGATTTTAGACTAGATAACGGCTGGCAGATCAGACCTATTGGTGGCAGTACTGGAATGGCTTACATGGGAATCAACGAGGAGCAGCAGAAGTTATTTATTAAGCGTAACACCTCACCATTCTTAGCTGCATTGTCACTTGAAAAAATTACGCCACGGTTAGTGTGGACGAAACATACTTCGACAGGAGATACACTGACAGCTCAGGAGTGGCTGAATGGGCGTTGCTTAAAAAGGAAAGAAATGAAAGATCCAGCTGTGGCAAAACTGATTGCCAGGGTGCATCAGTCGAATTTATTGAAAAAAATGTTGCGACAAGTTGGTGGGGTCTATCTTTCTCCAGCAGATCTGCTAGGTAATTATTTTCGGGGATTAAGCAGTGACTTGCGGCATCACCCATTATTAAAAAAGGTGGCTAATTTCTTACGAGCTAATCAGCCGATGTTAGATTATCATCATTATCAGGTTAGTCATGGTGATTTAAATCATAAAAATTGGTTGCTTTCGGATAATGGTCGTTTGTACTTAGTCGATTGGGAATCAGCGGCTTTAGCTGATCCAGCATTGGATTTAAGTATGTTAATGCGTCAGTATGTTCCACGTCAAGATTGGCAAGATTGGTTAATCAACAAGTATCAGATCAGAGTTGATCAGCAATTGAAAAAAAGACTTCAGTGGTATGAAATGGTACAATTATTGCTTGAGATCAAAGAATTTCATCAGCGTGGTCGTTTCTTTGAAATGAACCGAAACATATTGGATTTAGCCAAGATATTTAAAAAAATGATTTGAATCAATAAATTTTGGGACATATTCAGGATTGAATGTGTCTGTTTTTGTTTTAGGGCAAGGAGGATAAAATTTATGCGTTTGCGGAATAAACCCTGGGCGAAGCCGCTGATTGCCAAAAATTCAGCTAAAATAGTGATTGAACCGGCAATTTATCGTGGAAAATGGCAATCACGATTTGTAAAAAGAGCGCCGCTTTTTTTAGAAATCGGTATGGGTAAGGGAAAATTTATCATTGAGATGGCTAAAAAGCATCCTGAAAATAACTATATTGGAATGGAGCTGCAGACGACGGTGGCAGCCATGGCCCTTAAGAGGCTCTTGCAGGCAGATGAGATGCCAACTAATCTCCAATTAGTTTGCGGTAATGGCAATCAATTATTGGAATTTTTTGCAAGCAATGAAATTAGTGGGATTTTTTTAAATTTTTCAGATCCATGGCCCAAAAAAAAGCAAGCTAAACGACGCTTGACTTATCAGACATTTTTAAGTCAATATCAGCAGGTAATGGCACCAAATGGGAAAATCGAATTTAAAACCGATAATCAAGGACTTTTTGAGTTTTCAATAAAAAGCTTAAATAATTTTGGTATGAAATTTGATGGCATTTGGTTAGACCTACACCATAGTGAGGCCAACGAAACCAATATTATGACTGAATATGAGGAGAAATTTAGTCAAAAAGGACAACCGATCTTCAAATTAATCGCGCATTTTAATTAGTTGATCATCAAAAACCTGAAAACAAAATTTTTTGTTTTCAGGTTCATGTTTGAAAAGCTTATTAATTGTTGGCAATGGGATTTTTAAGATAATTGCTGCGTTTTAACTCTAGCACACTACCAGTATTAGCATCAGCCAAAAAGTCATATTGAATCAGTTGCTGATCTTCTAAACGTGAAATTCCACCACGATAAACATCCGTCTTTAAAGCAAAGCGTTGAAAATGTTGTGGCTGCATGTTGATCCAAGAATCCTGAACTGGGGTCTCGGCCTGAAAAGCTGAGCGAATTTTTTTAAGGATTTGCTGAGGTGTTAGTTTGGTTGGCTGCTGGAGATTTCCGTTGGCTTGCAATCCGCTGATAAATCCAGCAATAGCACCAAAAATAAGTGGAAAGAAAACGTTAGCTTTAATTTTCATTGGGAAAACCTCCTTGGTGATTGTTTAAATTGAGTATAGCACAACTAAAAAAAGTGGTGCAAAAAATTATAAATTTTGGTTTCAAACGCAACTTGCTTTATAATGAAAGCAAACTTATTGGAGGTAGCATTTATGCAAAAATTGGAAAAAATTGATCAGCAGAGTTTGCAGCAAAAGTTTGCCAAAGGAAAATTTGTTTTTTTCTTTGAAGCCGGATGGTGTCCTGATTGTCAATTTATCAAGCCAGCAATGCCAGCGATTGAAAAAGACTTTCCACAATATAAATTTATAAAAGTTGATCGTGATGAGAATCTTGATTTATGTCAAGAAATGGGGATCCTTGGTATCCCAAGTTTTGTTGTTTACGAGAATGGCAAAGAGGTCAGTCGCTTTGTTAATAAAGATCGAAAGACCAAAGCTGAAGTTGAGGCTTTTTTGATGAAGTCTTAACAATTAATTTTTGAGGGAGTTCTAGGAATGTTGATTACTTGTTATAACCCAGCTCAACTGGGTGATGTTTTGCTGGTGATTTTAGGCCAGCCGAAAGCTGAACAGATAGTTAGCCGCAAAGGAAACATTGTTCAAATTGCAGATCGGAAGTCTGGCCAGATTATCGGTTTTAATTTTTTCAAAGTTTCTGAAATTTTGAATGATTTAACAGCCATTGGTCAAGTTATTTTAGATTCACAGCAGTTAAAAAAATTAAATCAATCATTACAAGCTGCGGGAATAAATTATACACTAATAGCTGATCAGGATGCTAAATTTGTGGTTGGCTATGTTGAAAAATGTGAGCCGCATCCAAACTCAAATCATTTGCACCTAACACAAGTCAGAGTTGATAAAGCTCAAAAACTACAAATTGTTTGTGGAGCACCTAATATAGCTGCTGGACAAATGGTGGTAGTAGCCAAAGTTGGTGCAATGATGCCCAATGGAGAGATTATTTGGCCAGGAAACTTACGTGGCGCCGTTAGCAATGGCATGATTTGTGCAGCTCGTGAATTAAAATTACCGCATGCTCCTCAAAAAAGAGGCATTTTAGTTTTGCCGCCTGAGAAATATCAAGTGGGTTCAATTTTTGATCTGCACCATGCACAAAAAGTTGATTGGAAATTTTAAAAAGATCGTGTTGGCCGGAATTTGTCAGTGAAAACTGAATTTCCGGTTATTTATTTGAAACATGAAATTTTTTAGTAAGAGGAGTATTAATTA
Source organism: Liquorilactobacillus vini DSM 20605 (assembly GCF_000255495.1). GTDB lineage: Bacteria > Bacillota > Bacilli > Lactobacillales > Lactobacillaceae > Liquorilactobacillus > Liquorilactobacillus vini. The sequence goes on along the minus strand of NZ_AHYZ01000060.1, from coordinate 13,820 downwards.
TGGAACATTATGATGGTCCGGCAATTTTACGTTTTAAAAAGAGACTGCCAGAAGCTAAGCGTTCGATAACTCATAAAACGCTTAATCAGCAGGAGAAAAATAAATTGCATAATTTTCATCCAAGTTATATTCCACCGTCGCTTCAAAATTTACAGCAACCAAAAACTACTCCAAAATATCAGCAGATTTTAGCAACCATGGTTAAACCAGCTGAAAGTTATTTGCTATTTGAATCAGTTGCTATGTCCGATTCAGCAAAGGCTAAAGAAAACTCTGCGGGAAAAAATGCTTCAGTTAAATTGATCTCAGCTGCAAAGAATGTGCCAGAAAATCAGCAAGTCTCACCACAGCCAACCTTTGTAGTTACTGAAGCAATTAGCAACGAGCAAACACCAATTTTAAAGTCTTCGACAACTGGTACTATTCACTCAAAAATCAATACATCGGTCGAAGCAGTAAATGACAGATCAGTGATTCATGATCAAACTGATCGATCAATAGTAATTAAAGCTAAACAGACTGATAAATCAAGTAAAGATGCAAAGCAAGCCCCCGCTGCAGTAGTTAAGCCGGCGATGCCTGGTTCTCAGCAAATGGATGGTGATTCTACTAATTTGCAGTTACAAGAGCAACCACAGGCTCAGCCGGCTGACTTGATTGATCAGTCAAAGATTCCGGCAGGTGCTGAGACTAATTCAAAATTAAATTTACCGTTAGAATTGTTGCCAACCCCAATTTCAGCGACCGATCAATCGATGGATGACTGGGTCTTAAATGAAAGCGAAACGCTTAATCAAACATTGGAGTCATTTCATGTTAAAGCCAGTGTTGATAATTGGACAGTGGGGCCAACAGTTACGCAATTTGAAATCAAACTTGTACCCGGAGTCAAAGTCAATAAGATTACCAATTTGAGTGATGATTTGAAATTAGCACTGGCGGCTAAGGATATTCGGATTGAAGCGCCAATTCCTGGGAAGAGCAGCGTCGGAATTGAGATTCCTAATCTGTATTCACGTCCAGTCATGTTGGCAGAAATTCTTAATACAACAACTTTTCAACAAGCTGTTTCACCATTGACAGTGGCTTTAGGCGTGGATTTGTTTGGTCAACCCCGGATTATGGATCTGCGAAAAATGCCGCATGGACTAATTGCTGGAGCGACCGGAGCAGGAAAATCAGTTTTTATTAATAGTTTGCTGATTTCTTTGCTGTATAAGACGACAGCTGCTCAAGTTAGATGGCTTTTAATCGATCCAAAAGCTGTTGAATTAGCAGCTTATCATGATTTGCCCCAATTGTTAGCTCCAGTTATTTCTGATCCAGCGGCAGCTACCGCGTCATTAAAATGGGTAGTTGAGGAGATGGAAGATCGTTATCAACGTTTAGCAGCAGCTGGTGTACGCAATATTGAAAGCTACAATCAACAGGCTATTGACCATCAGCAATTTAGCTTGCAATTGCCATATATTGTCGTCGTGATCGATGAACTAGCAGATTTAATGATGGTCGCTTCTAGTGACGTCCAAAATTATATTGCCCGGATCACGCAAAAGGCACGAGCAGCGGGAATTCATTTATTGATTGCGACTCAACGCCCAAGTGTTGATGTAGTGACTGGGACGATCAAAAACAACATTCCGACCAGAATTGCTTTTATGGTTTCAAGTCAAACTGATTCACGAACGATTCTCGATACTGCTGGAGCAGAGCGACTTTTGGGAAAGGGCGATCTGCTGTATTTAGGAAGTGGTTCAAGTCAGCCGATTCGTTTACAAGGTGCCTTTGTCGGTGATGAAGTCGATCGAATAACTGATTATCTACGGCAGCATTCACAACCAAATTATCTTTTTGATCCGACAAGTTTAAAAGCAGCTGTACAGGCCCAGGAAAAAGAAGATGATCTTTTTCCGCAGGTGATGGCATATCTCGTTAATGAAGAAACAATTTCAACTTCAAAGTTGCAGCGTATTTTTTCAATTGGTTATAATCGAGCAGCTGGCTTGATCGATGAATTGGAAGCACGCGGTTATATTTCAGCAGCACGCGGTTCTAAGCCACGGAAAGTTTTCATTAAAAAAACCGATCTTACTGAAAATTGACTGAAAAAATCTTAACACAAAAGCAGGCTGTTTTATGGTAAACTTAGCAATGGTTGCAAACATGATAAACAGCAATAAAGGAGATGCGATCATGGATAAGGAGACAACATATTTCTTTGTCGGAATCAAAGGTACAGGGATGAGTTCGCTGGCACTACTTTTGCACGACAAGGGCTTAAAAGTAACAGGCTCGGATATTGACAAGTATACGTTCACTCAGCGTGGATTAGAGCAAGCTGGGATTAAAATCTTACCATTTGACGAAAAAAACATTCATTCTGGTTTGACAATTGTTCAAGGCAATGCTTTTGATCAAGATCATCCAGAAATTAAAAAAGCTCATGAATTAGGGTTGCAAATTTTCAGTTATCCAGCAATGGTTGAAAAAGTCATTAGGGAAACTACTAGTATTGGAATTGCTGGTTCACATGGGAAAACCAGTACAACTGGTTTATTAGCTCATGTTTTAAGTGGAATTGCTCCCACAAGTTATTTGGTTGGCGATGGCAGCGGCAAGGGTGTTCCGGCGGCACGTTTTTTTGTGTTTGAAGCCGATGAATATCGACGTCATTTTGTAGCTTATCACCCAGATTATGTGATTATGACGAATATTGATTTTGATCACCCAGACTATTTTACCGGAATTGAAGATGTCTTTGATGCATTTATGACCCTTGCCAGTCAGACTAAAAAAGCAATCTTTGCTTGGGGTGAGGATAAATATTTGCGGAATTTAAAAGCTTCGGTTCCAGTTCATTACTATGGGACAAAGGAAAATGATGAATTTCGTGCAAGCAATATTAAGCGGACAACACAGGGATCAACGTTTGATGTTTACCGCGAGGAAGAGTTTTTGGGTAATTATAAAATTCCGTTATTTGGCGAACATAATGTTTTAAATAGTTTAGCAGTGATTGCAGTATCTTATTGCGAGCAAGTACCACAGGAAGAAATCAAACGTGAGTTGTTGAGCTTTAAGGGTGTTAAACGTCGCTTTACTGAGAAAAAGGTTGCTGATATGACGATTATTGATGATTATGCCCATCATCCATCTGAGATTAAGGCAACTTTGGATGCTGCTCGGCAAAAATATCCTAAAAAAGAAATTATTGCCGTTTTTCAACCGCATACTTTTAGTCGAACGATTGCTTTAATGGATGAATTTGCTGAAAGTTTGAATCTGGCAGATAAAGTTTTCTTAACTGATATCTTTAGTTCAATCCGTGAACACAATGGGAGTGTTTCAAGTAATGACTTAGGCAGCAAGATAACGAAGGGTGGAGAAGTCCTTAAGCTTGATAATATGTCTCCATTGCTTGATTTTCATGATGCTGTGGTTGTCTTTATGGGTGCAGGCGATATTCAGAAGTATGAATATGCTTACGAGCGATTATTGAGTAATTTGAGTTTAAAAAATAATTAATTACATCAAATATGAGGTAATTAATTGAGCGATTTTGAGCAGTATGTTAAGATATAACTAGAAGACTATTGGAGGTGGCGCAATCGGTGTCTAGCGATGGACAGAGATTTGGAAAAACGATTGATGAAATAGGTGAAGGAGAAACACTGACTGTTAATGAAAGTATTGATCATCAGCAAGTCTTACTTTATTTAGGGATGACTGATGATCAAAATCCGCTTTATTCAAACAAGAGGTATGCCCAACAGCAAGGTTATCAAGCTAAAATAGTGCCTGGAATGTTAGTCACTAGCATTATTACAACAACAGTTTCGAAAATCTTACCGGGGCCAGGAAGTCAGATTGTTAATTTAGCAATTAATTATCTTAAACCGGTTTATCAAGATGAAAATTTGACATTTAGCTTGACAGTTATTAAAGTTGATAAGATGAAAGAGGTTGTAACACTATCTGTGACTGCAAATGAGCAAGCAAATCGAATTTTGGACGCGATTGTCATGGTCAAACCACCACATCAGGTTTTAAATGAGTCAAAAGTTTCGATAGGAGTGAATGCTAATGAATGAAGAACAACAAAGAGTAATTATTAATCCCAATGAAGCGGGATTGCAAGGCTTTTTGGCTAAAATGTATGGCTTTATGGCTGGAGCAATTGCTATTTCTGCTGTGATTGCTTACCTAATTTCTAATGTCTTTTATGTTCAAACGCTTAATTTTATTGCACAAAATCAGTTAATTGTTTGGCTGCTTTTTGGTTTGCAGTTTGTTATTGTTTTAGGTATGTCGTTTAAAGCTGACCGCTCACCGGTCATGACGGGTTTGGGGTTGCTTTCGTATGCAGTAATTGAAGGCTTGTTCTTTGGTGTCATTGTTTCTGCTTATGCTAAGCTTGATGTTACGATGGCTTTTGTTGGGGCGGCAGCAGTTTTTGCCACGATGGCAGTGATTGGAACAACGACCAAAAAGGATCTTTCAAGAATTGGTACGCAGGCTTTGGCGGCTTTGATTGCCTTAGTGATTGTTTCACTAATTAATCTCTTCTTACAGAGTTCGGTGATTATGTATGTTTTCTCATTTATTGGTGTGATTATCTTCACTGCATTAACTGCTTGGGATGCTCAAAAGTTCAAACGGCTGTATTTTCAAACAGCTGGTCAGATTAATGAAAATAATTTGGCTTTAATGGGAGCATTGCAGCTTTATCTGGATTTTATCAATTTGTTTATCAGTTTATTAAATATTTTTGGCGGTTTCAACCGCAATTGATTTTAAAATCAATTCTGAATTAGTCGTAGCTATTAAATGCTGCGACTATTTTTTTGCTGAAAACTATCGTTGAATCTTTTTCTTTGTTAAAATAAGGCTAGGAAAATAAAGGAGTTCGAATATAAATGAAGGAAACTAACAAATTATTATTGATCGATGGCAATAGTGTGGCTTTTCGGGCCTTTTTTGCCTTGCATCAATCATTAGAACGTTTCATCAATCATGATGGTTTGCACACCAATGCAATTTATGGTTTTAAAAAAATGTTGGATAATATTTTGGCAACAGTTCAACCTACTCATGTTCTAGTGGCTTTTGATGCTGGTAAGCAAACCTTTCGTACGGAAAAGTTTGCTGCTTATAAACAAGGCCGTGCTAAAACACCAAGTGAATTAAGTGAACAATTTCCTTTTTTAAAAAAAATGCTGAGTGCCTATGGGATCATTAGTTACGAGTTGACTAATTATGAAGCTGATGATATTATCGGCACTTTGGCTGCTCAAGCGGAGCTGCAGGATTTTCAAGTAACGATCGTCACTGGCGATCGTGATCTGACACAATTGGCAACAACCAAAACGACCGTCGCGGTTAATCAAAAAGGTGTTAGTGAAATTGAAAAATATACTCCAGCTCATGTACAGGAGAAGTACGGGTTGGCGCCCGCTCAAATTGTTGATTTAAAGGGCCTGATTGGAGATAACTCTGACAACTATCCAGGTGTAACTAAAATTGGTGAAAAAACTGGATTACGCTTGTTACACCAATTTGGTTCAATTGAAGGAATTTATCAAAATCTTGACCAACTTAAGCCTTCAAAGATGAAAGAAAATTTGATTAATGAAGAATCGACAGCTTTTTTATGCAAAGATCTAGCACAAATTAGACGAGATGCGCCGATAGAAATCAAAATGGATCAACTTAAGTGGGACGGACCTGATCTAAAAAGTTTGCGTGAATTTTATCTGGCAATGGATTTTCGGAGCTTTTTAAGACAAATGGCTGTTGATGGGCAATTTCAAGATCAGCAAGTGACTGCTGACCAAGAGCAAGTGACCTACCAAGTGCTTGAACAAACTAAACTGGCTAGTTTACCAGTTGTACCTGCACAGGTCACGTTTTATTTAGAAATGAGTGGCGAAAATTATCATAATGCTGAATTTGCTGGTTTTGCGATTAAAGTTGATGACAAATTTTACGTTACCCGGCAAACTGAATTATTAAAACAAGCGCCATTAAAAAATTGGTTAGAAAATCAGGAAACCAGTGTTAATTTATTTGATGCGAAACGAACGATCATCGGTTTGCGGCGATTGGGGATTCATTTGCAACGGGTCGCTTTTGACTTGTTGCTGGTTTCTTATTTATTAGATACCAGTGATAATAGCAATGATTTAGGCAAGTTAGCTCAACAGCATGATTATTATCTGGTAGCGAGTGATGAAGAAGTTTATGGCAAAGGTACAAAATATGCGATCCCGAGCAAAGATTCCCGGTTGTTTGAGCATCTTTGCCATAAAGTTCGGGCAATTGCTGAGCTTCAGCAACCATTATTAGCCAAGTTAGAAGCAAATCAGCAATTAGAACTATATTTGAAGATTGAACGACCGCTGACTTTTGTGCTAGCTGAAATGGAAATTGCTGGGATCAAAGTTGATCCACAAAAATTAAAAATGATCAGTAGTAAGTTGATCGAACAGCTTAGCGATCTGGAAAAAGCAATTTATAATGAAGCTGGTGAGGAATTTAACATCAATTCTCCTAAACAATTAGGTGTGATTCTTTTTGAAAAGCTTAAATTACCAGTTATTAAAAAAACTAAAACTGGGTATTCAACCGCAGTTGGTGTTTTAGAGAAGCTGCGTGGAATGGCACCAATTGTTGATCATATTTTAAAATACCGTCAGTTAGCTAAATTGCAGTCAACTTATATTGATGGTTTGTTGAAAGTTATTTCGGCTAAAGATCAAAAAATCCATACTCGTTATACGCAAACATTGACAGCTACTGGTCGCTTATCTTCGGTTGATCCTAATTTGCAGAATATCCCGATTAGATTAGCAGAAGGTCGTCAAATTCGTCAGGCATTCGTTCCAAGTCATGCGGGCTGGAAAATTTTCTCTTCGGATTATTCACAGATTGAACTGCGAGTTTTAGCTCATATTTCGCATGACCAGAATATGCAGGCAGCTTTTAAAGCTGGTGCGGATATTCATGCCAGCACAGCACGACAAATTTTTGGCTTAGCTGATGATGCAAAAGTAACTGCCAATCTGCGCCGACAAGCAAAAGCAGTTAATTTTGGAATTGTTTATGGGATCAGTGACTATGGCTTATCGCAAAATGTTGGGATTTCCCGTCAGCAGGCTAAAAAATTCATTGAACGTTACTTTGAGGTTTTTCCAGGTGTTCATCAATATATGCAGGAAATTGTTAAGAAGGCCCATGCCCAAGGATATGTCGAAACCTTATTCAAACGTCGCCGTTATTTGCCGGAAATTAAAAGCAAAAATTATAACTTACGATCTTTTGCCGAACGGACAGCGATGAACACACCAATTCAAGGCAGTGCAGCTGATATTATTAAAGTTGCGATGATCAGAATGCAACAAGCGCTGCAAGCAAATCATTTGCAGGCAAAAATGTTGTTGCAAGTTCATGATGAATTGATTTTTGAGGCGCCTGCTGACGAGATTCCACGCTTAGAAGAGTTGGTTCCTGGAATTATGGATAGTGCTGTAGACCTTGAAGTACCGTTAAAAGTTGAAAGTGCTTATGGAGATACTTGGTTTGAAGCGAAATAGGAGCGAAAAATTATGCCTGAATTACCCGAAGTTGAAACTGTTCGCCGTGGTTTGGAAAAATTGGTTGTTGGTCAGCGAATCACTGCTATTGATATTCGCTATCCTAAAATTATCATTGGTTCACCAGCTGAATTTTGCCAAGCCTTACATAATAAAAAATTGTTGTCAATTGGCCGACGAGGTAAATTCTTATTATTTAATTTTGATCAAAATTTGACAATGGTTTCGCATTTGCGAATGGAAGGAAAGTATTTTATTCGTCGATCTGACCAACCAATTGAAAAACATACGCATATTATTTTTCAATTGGCTAGCGGTCAGCAATTGCGCTACAATGATGTGCGTAAGTTTGGTCGAATGCAACTGGCTAAGACCGATCAAGTCCAGAATTTACCAAATTTAAGTAAATTAGGCCCTGAACCATTGAGCACTGATTTTAAATTAACAGATTTTACTCGTAAACTTTTACATTGTAAAAAGGCAATTAAGCCAGCACTTTTGGATCAAACAATTGTAGTTGGCTTGGGTAACATTTATGTTGACGAGGTATTGTGGCTCAGTCAGATCCATCCTTTGACCAGCTGTTATGAGTTGACTGCTAAGCAAGCTGCTGATTTATTTCAGAATATTATTCAAGAACTGACAGCAGCAGTCAAAGCTGGCGGTACAACAGTTAGGACTTATAGCGATGCTTTTGAACATTCAGGAAAATTTCAGTTTGCCTTACATGTCTATGGAAAGGAAGGACAGCCTTGTCAGCGTTGCGGGACAAAGATTCAAAAAATTCGGGTTGCTCAACGCGGCACACATTTTTGCCCGCAGTGTCAGCAAGCACCAGTATGAGTTTTGTCTTAGGCTTAACTGGTGGTATTGCAGCAGGGAAAACAACGGCTGCTAAAATTTTTCAAGAATTTGGGGCAGTGGTTATCGATGCTGATCAAGTTGCGCGCCAAATTGTTGCACCGCAAACGACTGGTTGGCGGCAGATCAAAGCACAGTTTGGTGAAACTTTTATTTTACCCAATCAGCAACTTGATCGAAAAAAATTAGGCCAATTAGTTTTTGCTGATCGTCGACAGTTGGCAAAACTTGATCAGATTACTGGGCCACTGATTAAAAAAGAAATTCACCAGCAGCTGCAGCAATTAAAAAAGTACCAGCCGCCACTGATTATTTTGATGGTTCCGCTTTTATTTGAGGGGGGTTATCAAAGTGACTGTGATCAAACGATGACCATCAGTTTAGCTGAACAGCTGCAAGTCAAACGCTTGATGAAACGTAATCATTTGAGTCAACCGGCTGCTAAAAACCGACTGATGGCTCAGATGTCGACGGAGAAGCGTGAACAATTGGCAGATTTTGTGATTGATAATTCGCAAGGATTTGCTCATTTGCGAAGTCAAGTGATAAAATGGCTACAGGAAAAGCAGTTTGTTTAAAGAAAATTTAATGAGGTGGATTAAATGAGATGTCCTCATTGCCAGCACAATGGATCACGGGTCGTTGACAGTCGTCCAACTGATGACGGAAAAGTTATTCGACGGCGACGTGAATGTGAAGCATGTGGTTTTCGTTTTACTACATTTGAAAGAATTGAAGAAACGCCTTTATTAGTAATTAAAAAAAATGGTGAACGTGAAGAATTCAGTCGTGATAAAATTTTGCGGGGAATTATTCGATCAGCAGAGAAAAGACCAGTTGGGATGGATAAAATTACCCAGATTGTTGATCAAGTTGAAACTAAGATTCGTTCTTTAGGTGAAAATGAAGTTTCTAGTCAGTTGATCGGTGAATACGTAATGGGATTATTAGCAGATGTTGATGAAATTTCTTATATTAGGTTTGCCAGCGTTTATCGGCAATTTAAGGATATGAGTGTTTTTATGAAAGAGTTGAAAGAAATGATGGCTCGTGATAAGAAAAATTCGCAAGCTGATCATCCAGCCGATAAATCTACCAAGAAGTAGAAGGTGGGGGTAATGGTAAAAAAAGTAAAATTTAGTCCGCAAACTCAATTTGAGCTGACCGCTCCTGAACGAGTCCTTGCTGGAGATCAAGAAATTGTCCTGTGGCTTTATCAGCCATTGCTAGGGCCAACAGCCAGCAGTTTGTATGGCTTATTTCAAACCTGGACAGTGACTGAACTGAAAACTGGATTTTGTTATCAATTGTTGGAGCAATTAAATAGCGGCTGGCGGAATTTTACTGAAGCTTTGCAGCATTTAGAAGCACTTGGTTTATTGCGAACCTTTGTTAGAGAAACTGATTTTGAAGCACAGTTATTGTTTTCACTTCAGCGTCCGCAACAGCCTAGTAGTTTTTTTAAAGATGACTTATTAAGAAGTTTATTATTAGAAACTGTTGGCGAGCAGCATTATCAACGATTAGCGGCACATTTTTTCGCACCAAGTGATCAGCAATCATTTACTGGCAAAGAAATCTCCAAAAATTTGCTTGATGTTTATCAAGTTGGTGCTGAAGACTTGGCCCATGCTAGGTTGGTAAAAATTAATCGACCGGCAAAATCAGACTCAGTAGCCAATGTACCGGCAATTAAGTTAGATGTTCCTTTGCTCAAACAATTATTAAGTAAATCATTTGTCAATCAAGCACAGGTTTGGCAGCATCAATCAGCGTTGAAGACAGCAAGTTTGGTTTATGGTTTAGATGAAATCAAAATTGTTCATTTATTGGAAAATGCTGCAAATGTTCAAACGGATCAGGTTGACTTTAAGTTGTTTTTTCAATTATTGCATGCTAATCAAGCATCACAGCCAATTAAAAACAAAGGAAAAACTGCTAGTAAGTTGGATAAAGCAGCGATGCCAGTCAGCAAAACAGATACGTTTGTTCAGCAGTTGTTAGCTGCCTGTCAAGCCTATGCTCCAGGTGAATTTTTGCAGACTCTTAAAGCGGAAGCAGGAAGTTTTGTCACAAGTTCAGAGCGCAACTTGATCGAGCAGTTTGGCGGTTTAGACTATTTGTCTCCAGAGGTGATTAATGTTTTAATCTATTATATGATTGTTGATCGCGATATGCCAAGCTTAAATCGAGCTTTTTTTGAAAAAGTTGCAGCTGATTGGAAACGAAAAAAAGTTACTGATGCTTGGTCGGCTCTTAGCCAAATTCACCAAGTCAAAGAAAAAGCTATAACTAATCAAAAAAGTAGCGACCAGCGAAGACCTATATTTCATTCAAAACGAATCATTCAAAAAGAAAAGTTACCTGATTGGGCGCAAGAAGGTTATCAACTAACGAAAAAGTCAGCTGCATCTGAGCAGGAAATCAAAAAAATTGAAAAAGAACTCAAAAAGTTTAAAAAATAAGGTGGTGTAATCAATGCACGATATTGGCAAACAGTTTGAAAATGAATTGGATAAGCACAACTGGAACAAAAATTATCAACAACTGATCAAAACGGCTTTTGCTGATCCGGAAGTTCGGGCATTGATTGCTGCTCATCATGATGAACTGACTACGGCCGATTTGAAAAGAAGTGCCAGCAAGGTTTATGAGTTTGTCACGGTTAAAAATCAGTTGAAAGCTGGTCAGACAACTTTGGCACCAGGCTATGTACCACAATTACAGGTTGTTGATCATTCACTTGAAGTTAGTTATGTGCCCGGTCAGCAGCTGCAAGAACAACAAAAGCAAGCTCAGTTGCAGCAGCGAATGCAGCTGGTAAATTTGCCAAGAGCATTGCGCCGTGCTCAGCTGGCCAATTTTGAAGTAGCTGGTCGTCAAGCAGCAGCTGTTGCGGCTGTAAATTTTGTGAAAGCTTATTTGGACTCACCGCAGACTTTTCATCAAGGTTTATATCTGTCAGGTAGTTTTGGAGTTGGTAAAACTTACTTATTAGCAGCAATTGCTAATAGTTTGGCTGCCGAAGGATATCGTTCTTTGTTAGTTCATTTTCCTTCGTTTGCAGTTAATTTAAAAAATTCAATTGGAACTGATCGCACACGAAATTTAACGGAAAAGTTAAAGAATGCGCCAGTCTTAATGATTGACGACTTAGGTGCAGATCAGTTGTCAAGTTGGATCCGTGATGACGTTTTAGGAATTATTTTGCAATATCGGATGCAAGAACAGCTAGTGACGTTTTTTAGTTCGAATTTATCGCTAAAAGAATTGCAGGATGGGTATTTAACGATTAATAATCGTGGTGAAGCTGAACCATTAAAAGCACAGCGGATTATGGAAAGAATTCGTTATTTAGCGCAAGAGATCAGAATGGTCGGAAGAAATCGCCGTAATTCGTAGTTTCTTTTAAGAAAACTTGAATTTTGGCAGGAAGCGTGTTTTAATTAGAATTAATTGATGTGGAAGATAAACGGCTGTTAAATTACAGGGATGGCAGGATTGATTGAGAACTTGCTGCATAACAGCTTACCGCTTCCATTTACAGCTCAGTCAAATGCTGGGTCGGATCGTTGTCGTTAATGACGGATTGAGGAGATCAATTTTATTTGGTCTTAAATTTGGGTGGAACCACGTAATTAGCGTCCCAAACAGATAGTTAAAATGTCTGTTTGGGATTTTTTTATTGGAAAATTTAGGAGGTAATATCTTATGGCAAAAATCAAAATTGAATTTCCTGATGGTAATTTTAAAGAATTTGAAATGCAAACAACAGTTAAAATGGTTGCGGCATCGATTAGCAACAGTTTGGCTAAAAAAGCAGTTGGTGCTCGTTTCAATGGTGAGTTGGTTGGTTTAGCCCATCAGTTAACAACTAATGGTTCAATTGAAATTTTGACTAAAGACCAATCGGCTGCTTTGCCGATTCTTTGGCAAACCGGGGCAGTTGTTTTAGGTGCAGTTTTGAGTCAGTTGTATCCGCAAATGAATTTTGGCGAAAATGCGGCAACCGAACACGGATTTTATGTTGATACTGATAATCAGGCTGGTCAAGTTGCCGAAACTGACTTTGAAAAGATTACTAAAGAAGTTAGAAACCTGGTTAAAAAAGCTTTGCCTTTAGAAGAAGTTTCATATGATGTTGCTGAAGCTCTTAAACTAATTGGTGATGATCCCTATCGGCAAGATTTGATCAAGTCAAAGGCACAGGGCAATCAAGTTAGGGCAATTAAGTTAGGTAATTTTGTTGATTTTTCTGCAACTGCCGTTTTACCTAATAGTTCAGCTTTGAAATTTTTTAAAATTTTGTCAGTTGCTGGAGCTTATTGGAAAGGTGCTTCAAGCAATCCAATGCTGCAGCGGGTTTATGGAACAGCTTTCTTCAAACAAGCTGATCTTGATGCAGAATTAGAACGGCAAAAAGAAGCTCATGAACGTGATCATCGGGTAATTGGAAATGAATTAGACTTGTTCTTTGTTGATCCTAAAGTTGGAGCTGGGCTGCCGTATTGGATGCCAAAGGGTGCTACGATCAGAAGAACAATCGAACGCTACATTATTGATCGTGAAGTTGCAGATGGATATCAACATGTTTACACCCCAGTTTTAGCTAATTTGAATGTTTATAAGCAGTCTGGACACTGGGCGCATTACCGTGAAGATATGTTTCCGCCAATGGATATGGGTGATGGTGAGATGCTTGAATTACGGCCGATGAATTGCCCATCGCATATTCAAATTTATAACCATCATATTCGGTCGTATCGTGATTTGCCGTTACGGATTGCAGAATTAGGAATGATGCATCGCTATGAAAAATCTGGTGCGTTAACTGGACTTTCGCGAGTTCGTGAAATGACTTTGAATGATGGTCATACATTTGTAACACCGGATCAAATTGAATCAGAATTTAAAAAGATCTTACAATTGATGGTTTCAGTTTACCGCGATTTTGATATTACTGATTACCGCTTCCGGTTGAGTTATCGTGATCCAAAGAATAAAGTAAAATACTTCGATAATGATGAAATGTGGGAGAAATCTCAGAAAATGTTGAAAGCTGCGATGGATGATCTGAACTTGGATTACTTTGAGGCTGAAGGTGAAGCAGCGTTTTATGGCCCTAAATTAGATGTTCAGACTAAGACAGCACTTGGTGGAGAAGAAACATTGTCAACGATTCAACTGGACTTCTTATTGCCAGAAAGATTTGATCTTCATTATGTTGGTGCTGATGGTCAAGAACACCGACCAGTGATGATTCATCGTGGTATCGTATCAACTATGGAACGGTTTGTGGCATACCTGACAGAATGTATAAGGTGCTTTCAACTTGGCTGTCACCGCAACAGTAGCTGTGATTCCAGT
>NZ_AHYZ01000061.1 GCF_000255495.1 Liquorilactobacillus vini DSM 20605 | reverse complement strand
TGTTTTATTAGAGAGCTTTTTTAAGGGAGAATTAATATGAAATATTTTGCTGTTGGAAAAATCATCAATACCCATGGAATTCAAGGAGAAGTTAAAATCTTAGCAGTAACTGATTTTGCTATGCAAAGGTTTCAACCCAATAATACTTTGTATGTCAAACAAAATAATCAGTTACAGCCACTTAAAATTAGAACAGTAAGGAGATTTAAACAGTTTTATTTGTTGAGCTTTTTTGAATATGCTGATCTGACATCAGTCGAAAAATTAAAAAATTGTCAACTGTTGGTTGATGAAGCTCAGCAAACGGCTTTATCTCAAGGAAACTTTTATTATCATCAAATTATTGGTTTAACAGTGGTCGATCAGCAGGGAAAACAAATTGGTAAAATAAAAGAGATTTTAAGCCCAGGTGCGAATGACGTTTGGGTTGTCGAGCGGACCAATAACAAAGAATTGCTGTTACCAGCCATTAAACAGGTAATTAAAAAAATTGATTTAGATCAGCAACAAGTTGAAGTTGAATTGATGGATGGGTTAGATGAAGAATGAAAATTAATATTTTAAGCTTATTCCCAGAAATGTTTACTGGTCCATTGCATGAATCGATTATTGGCAAAGCGGTTGCAAAACAATTAGTCAGTTTTGAAATTGTTAATTATCGAGATTATACTCAGAGTCGGCAAAAACATGTTGATGATTACCCATATGGTGGGGGTGCTGGAATGCTATTGCAAGCGCAACCGATTTTTTCAGCACTTGATGCCTTGGTTGAGAAGCAAAAAAACTTAGGCCGGATTATTTTGCTTGATCCGGCAGGAAAACGATTTGATCAAAAGGTTGCTCAAGATCTTGCTGATGAAAGCAATTTGACTTTTATTTGTGGGCATTATGAAGGTTATGATGAACGAATCCGGACACGTGTAACCGATGAGTTATCATTAGGGGACTTTGTTTTAACCGGTGGTGAACTGGCGGCAATGACAATGATCGATGCTACTTTACGGTTGATACCGGGAGTTTTGGGTAACACTGCTTCAGCCCCCGATGATTCATTTACAACGGGGTTGCTTGAATATCCACAATATACGCGTCCAGCAGAGTACCAAGGATTGAAAGTTCCAGAGGTTTTGTTGAGTGGCAACCATCAAAGAATTACTGAGTGGCGGCAAAAAGCAGCCTTGAAACGGACCTTTGAGCGGCGTCCAGATCTTTTAGCCGGGCTGGACTTAAATGAACAGCAAAACAAATGGCTGCGCGAATTTTCGACACAAAAAGATTGAATAATTGGTTTTAGTATGTTAACATGATAATCGGCTTATGCCAGATTAACAGCATTCCGCTGCGACTGGACATGAATGCTGGTGAAAGGAAGAAAAAAGATGAATCCATTGATTCAAAAGATTACAGCATCACAATTGAGAAGTGACATCCCAGACTTCCGAGCTGGAGATACAGTTCGAGTTTATGCTCGAATTGTTGAGGGCAGTCGCGAAAGGGTCCAGTTATTTGAAGGCGTTGTGATTAAGCGTCGGGGACAAGGAATTAGCGAAACATATACAGTACGTAAAATCAGTAGTGGTGTAGGCGTAGAAAGAACTTTTCCGCTTCATTCACCACGAGTAGATAAGATTGAAGTTGTTCGTCATGGACGTGTTCGTCGGGCTAAACTTTATTACTTAAGAAGTTTACACGGTAAAGCAGCACGGATTCCAGAAAAACGCCGCAACTAAGATAAAGAAAGTTCCAAAAGCTAGTCAAGCTTTTGGAACTTTTTTTAGAATCATTTTTGTAAATCATGTAAGGTTTCTCGTACTAGGTTAAGATAATGGCTTGGAATGCCAAATTGTTTAATGAAATCCCAGGCGTTCACTTTAGTTTGAATGAGCCCGTCGAGATAAAAGGGCAATAGTAATTTAATAGCACATTTATTAGTTTGCGCTTCAATTTGCAATAAATTGGTTTTGCCAGTACGATATAATTCACTATAATAAGGTTCATTATTTAAAAAATGCGCTAATTCGTGAGCTAGTTGGAAAGTTAATTCTGCTTTTTGCGGCCAGTTCAAATTCATGATGATAACTCTTTGTTTGATTAGTGCCAAGGGCGGTGTATCACTGGCCAGTTGATCTGACCAAATGACGGTGATTTGCTGCTGGCGGGCAATCTTAAGCAAGGAAAGCTGAACTTGATTCAATCTTTATCTCCAAAATAGGTTTTTATTTATTATTTCGCAAAATAGACTTAATCAACGCTAGCTGCTGCTCAGAAATTTTTTTACCTTCATAAGTAAAAACAACATCCTGATTTTCTGTTAGATCAACATTCGGCTTAAGATCATCCGTTCTTCCTAAAAGATAGTCAACGGAAACATCAAAAAAGTCAGCCACTTTTTGAACTCTAAGAATTGAGGGCTGGCGATGATTCCACTGATAAATCGTGTTGTGACCAAGAGATAGTTGATCTTCAACCTGATAAACAGACAAATGTCGCTGTTTAGCTAATTCTTTGATGCGTTCAACGATCATAGATAACTCCTATCTTCTCAATTTAACTAATAAGTTAGAAAATATCTTGATTTCTAACTTATTAGTTAGTATAATTAAGATGTAAAATTTAGTAAACTTATAGAGATAAAGTAATTGCAACTTTTAAAACACACTTTATAATATAATATTACTTTTATTTTCGTCAAATTTATTAGTTAACATATTAGACGATGAGGAGTGAAGCTGAATGTCGTTTGAATTTGCTGATGCAGTAGTTCTTTGCTTGAAAAGAAATAAAAGATTAGGGATTAAGCCATCTTCACAAACTGAGATAGCTGAACATTTTGGACTGTCTAAACCTTATATCAATCAGTTAATCAATGGAAACGTGGCTAATACTGATAATACACGTCATTGGATCAAAGAAATTAAAAAATACGTCGGAGTTGATGAATAAAAAAAGCGAAACGCATTTAAATGCGTTTCGTTTTTTTTAATAACTTACAGTTTTAATAACCAATTACCGAAAAAATTGCTGTGATAAAGACAGTCCCGACGGTAACGATTAGCATGATCCAGATAACGGCACGGGTAATTTTTTCAAACCGACTAAGCTTTTTCTTTTTCATTATTAGCGTTCATCCTTTAAATCAGCATTTATAGTTTAACTATACCTTTTTGGCTTGAGAATTGTCAAATTGGTTTGGAATCTTAATTTTATTCAAGAAAACTTGAAAAAAGTTCATATTTCACGTAAACTATGAACGATTTATTATTTTCGTTTTCTTTTTAAAGATCATTTAAAACTTGAATTTGGCAAGAGATGGGGGATAAGTTACTGATGGAAATTATGGTACAAAAATTCGGTGGTACATCGGTTCAAGATGATCAGGCTAGAAAAAAAGCAATGGCACATGTCAAATATGCTGTTTCGCAAGGATATAAAGTTGCTGTTGTTGTCTCGGCAATTGGGCGTAAAGGAGCTCCTTATGCTACCGATTCATTGTTAAATTTGGTTGGAAGCAATAATTCCTTATTGTCCGCACGAGAACTCGATATGTTAGTTTCGGTCGGTGAGATTATTTCAGCAGCTGTTTTTACCGAGATGTTAAAAGAAAACGGTTTTAGTGCAACAGCTTTGACTGGGCCGGATGCTGGTTTTAGAACAAATAATGAGTACCAAAATGCTAAGGTTTTAGATGTTAAAACTGATGAGATTTTAAAATGTTTTAAATCACAAGATGTTGTCGTAGTAGCTGGTTTTCAAGGACTTTCGCGAGAAGGTCATTATACTACCTTAGGACGTGGCGGTAGCGATACATCAGCAGCTTTACTAGGAGCAGCTCTTTCAGCTAAACGAGTTGATATTTTTACAGATGTTTCAGGAATGATGACTGCTGATCCACGTTTAGTTAAAAAAGCCAAATTTTTAAAGAATGTCAGCTATGAAGAAGTTGCCAATATGGCACATGAAGGGGCTAAGGTTATCCATCCACGCGCAGTAGAGGTAGCGCAACAAGCCCATTTGCCGTTGCGAATCAGATCAACTTGGGATGGAGTCGATGAATTAGGTACCTTAGTTTCTGACCGTGATTTATCGATTCGTCATTATCGGACAGTTACTGGAATTGCCCACCAGGTTGGGTTGACACAGTTCAGTGTTAAAACTGAAAAATACGATCCGCAAACAATTTTTAAATTGTTGGCTGACAATCATTTAAGTATTGACTTCATTAATATTTTGCCAGAAAAATTTGTTTTTAACTTAGATGCAAATGAAAGCCAGAAAGCTAAGAAATTACTCCAAGAAAAACAAGTAGCTGCCGAAATTATTGAAAATTGTGCTAAAGTTTCTATTGTTGGTGCTGGCATTATGGGGACCCCCGGAATAACAGCTCAAATCGTGGCGGCTTTAAATGGTAAAAATATCAAGATTTTGCAGACAACTGACAGTTATACAACTATCTGGGTTTTAGTTAGACAATCAGATTTGCCGGCTGCCGTCAATGCTTTGCATGACGCATTTTTGAGTGATCATCAATGCTGAAAATCTTTATTTGGCCCTATCAGTTAGTAGGAATCATTGTTTGCTGGCTAAGCTTGTTTTTGATCAAGCATTGGCTGCCGCTTAAATGGCAACAAAAATTTCATTACCTTGACTTCCTGTTGATCTATTTAATTTTTGTAATTCAAGTATTGTCATTACAACTTTTAAAGCTTTCACTTTTGCCGTATTTATTATTTGCAGCGGCGATTTTGGGAATTGGATTGACGTTAATCCTGGCAGTAGTTAAAGGAGAAATCATTCAAGCTAAATTTTGGCGTTTTTATTGGCGTTTAATTGAGTTACTAACAGTCAGTACGTATACGGTTTTAATTGTTTTAGTGATTTTGAAAAAATTTAATTAACTGGTGTAAATATCTTGCTTTGGTTAGCAAGATATTTTTTTGGGGGTTTTTAAAAATCTAGTGGTAAAATAGTGGTTGATAGTGGTGGAATGTGGTAGTATCAATTTGTAACCATTATTTGGAGGTGAGCTGCATGCTGATGGGAGAGTATCATCATACGCTTGATGCTAAAGGCCGAGTAATTATTCCAGCAAAGTTTCGCGAACAATTGAGCGATCAATTTGTTTTAACACGAGGGATGGATGGGTGTTTATTTGGCTACTCGAATGATCAGTGGCAACTCCTTGAAAAAAAATTGCAGCAGCTTCCACTAACTAAACGTGATGCACGAGCTTTTGTTCGTTTTTTTTATTCAGCAGCTACTGAATGTGAATTTGATCGCCAGGGACGAATTATAATTCCGAAAGCTTTGAGAGATCATGCTGGATTAGAAAAAAAGTGTGTGGTTGTTGGGGTTTCAAATCGCTTTGAAATTTGGTCCGAAGATCGTTGGAATGATTTTAGTCAAAAAGCTGAAGAAAACTTTGATAATATTGCTGAAAATATGATTGATTTTGATTTATAAAGAGGTGTAAGGGTGACAGAAACTTTTAAACATCAAACAGTAATGCTGCAAGCTGCTGTTAGTGGTTTGCAGATCAGCCCAGCTGGAGTTTATGTTGACTGTACCTTGGGTGGAGGTGGTCATAGTCGATTGATTGCTCAACAGTTGGGGGTAAATGGTCATTTATATGCTTTTGATCAAGATCAAACAGCAATTGATTATAATCGGGATCGTTTTCTTAATTATCCAGTAACACTAATCAAAAGCAATTTTCGGGAATTAGCCCAGCAGCTTAAACAAAGAAATGTTACACAAGTTGATGGGATCCTATATGACTTAGGAGTTTCTTCACCACAATTTGATGATGCTCAGCGTGGTTTTAGTTATCGTTTTGATGCTCCATTAGATATGCGAATGGATCAGATGCAAAACTTAAACGCTAAAGTAGTCGTGAATGACTGGCCATATGAAAAGCTGGTTAGGATTTTTTGGCGATATGGTGAGGAAAAATATGCCAAATCAATTGCTAGACATATTGAAAAAAGACGTACTAAAAAAGTGATTGAAACGACAGGCGAATTAGTCGAAATAATTAAAGAAGCAATTCCGGCACGTGCCCGAAGAACTGGCGGACATCCGGCTAAGAGGATCTTTCAAGCAATTAGAATTGCGGTTAATGATGAATTAGGAGCTCTTGAGGATTCGTTAACGCAAGCTTTGTCCTTGCTGAAAGTACATGGTCGAATTTGCGTCATAACTTTCCAATCCTTAGAGGATCGCTTAGTTAAGACCATGTTCAAAGAAAAAAGCTCGTTACCTGATTTGCCACCGGGTTTACCAGTAATTCCAGCAAAGATGCAGCCGCATTTTAAACTGATCACGCGTAAGCCAATCGAACCAAAGACAGAAGAACTGCGACAGAATCATCGTGCTCATTCAGCTAAGTTAAGAATTATTGAACGAATTAGTCAAGATAAATAATTTTTTAAAGGATGTGATTATATGGCAGGAAGCGCAGCACCAAAAAGAAATCTCGTCACGCCAGTACAGCCGCAGATACATAAAGCACCACTTAAACAACCGGCATCGGTTTCGCGGCGGGTTCCAATTTCTAAGGCCGAGATCTTAAGTTTCTTAATAGGAGGCGTGATTTTAATGGCGATGACAATTGAGGTTATTGCTAGTCAAGTCAATTATACTCAGGCACAATATACTCTTCAAAATATCAATCAAAAAATTACGGCGGTACATAATCAAAATATTAATACTAAACAGGAAATTAGTACTCTCTCAAGCCGGGATCGTTTGTTAGAGTTAGCTAAAAAGTACGGATTATCGATGAATGACAGTAATATAAGGAATGTTTCTAAATGAATAAAGGGAAAAAGCAGCTAAAACACCAAAAAAACCGCAAAATTTATGGGATAATTATTTTTTTCATTGCGGCAATGATTTTCATTGTGTTTATTGGCCGCTTTTTTTATATTGCAATTTTTCATTCAATTGATCACGTTGATCTTAAACAGAAAGTTGCCCAACTGTATGCCAGTAAAACTGAAATCAAAGCTCAAAGAGGAACGATTTATGATAATAATGATCAACCCATTGCGGAAGATACTTCAACTTATAAGATTTACGTGATTCTCTCAAAGTCGGCAGTTGCATTTGGCAAACGTCAGTACCTGGCTGAAAAGGATAAAGCAAAAGCAGCTAAGGTTTTAAGTAAAAATTTAGGTATCAGTTATCAAAGTGTCAGAAAATTACTTGACCCCGTCAATAAAGATGTTTATCAAGTTGAATTAGGAAATGCCGGGAAAAATATTTCACTAGAAACCAAGCAAAAAATTCAGGCTGCTCATATTACGGGAATCTATTTTAAGCCGACGATTGCGCGCCTGTATCCAAATGGAGTTTTTGCCTCACATATTATTGGCCTAGCAGAGAACCAAAATGGGAAATTAGTTGGTGTGATGGGACTTGAACAAGCTTTTAATCAGGAACTAGCCGGGAAAAATGGTGTTCGTCAGGTTGAAAAAGATACGAAAGGAACACCAATTCCTGGCTCAAAAGTTAAAGCCCGTGCAGCTAAAAATGGTGATAACGTTTATACAACGCTTGATACACGCTTGCAAACTTATTTAGAAACATTGATGACCCAAGCACAGGATCGTTATCATCCTCAGGAAATGACGGCCATTTTAATGAAAGCTAAAACTGGTGAAATTTTGGCTGCTAGTCAACGACCAACTTTTAATGCGCAGACTAAAAAGGGATTAACTAAGATTTGGCGAAATATCTTAGTTGAAGACAGTTATGAACCAGGATCAACCATGAAAATTTTTACAGTCGCAGCGGCAATTAATAGTGGTAATTTCAATGCTAATGCGACTTTTAAATCTGGTTCGTTCCAAATTGATGGTAAAAATGTTTATGATTGGGATCGGAGCGGCTGGGGTTATATTACCTATCAAGATGCTTTTATTCGTTCTTCAAACGTTGGAATGGCGCACTTAGAACAGCAAATGGGTGCTAAGACATGGCTGAGTTATATTCACAAATTTGGATTTTTAAAAAAGACGGGTTCTAAAATGCCCAATGAAGTTGCTGGTAGTATTGAATATAAATATCCAATTGAACAAGCTAATACTGCATTTGGTCAAGCGATTAATGTAACTGCTTTGCAAATGATGCAAGGCTTCTCGGCAATTGCTAATCATGGGAAAATGGTTAAACCATATCTGGTAAAAAAAGTTGTTGATCCAAATAACCAAAAGGTCATTTATCAGGCAAAAACGAAGAAAGTCGGTCAACCAATCAGTAGTCAAACTGCTAGTCAGGTTTTGAGTTTGATGCAAGATGTAGTTTATAATGAAGATGGAACTGGTTCAGCTTTCAAAATCAATGGTTATAAGATTGGCGTTAAAACTGGGACAGCTCAAATCAGTAAAACTCAGGGTTCTGGCTATTTAACGGGTGCAACCAACTATATCTTTTCAGTTGCTGGGGTAGCACCAGCTAACAATCCAAAATATATTCTGTATGTTACAATGAAACAGCCAACAACTTTCAGTAATAGTACTTCGGGACAAATGTTGGCAACTGTTTTTAATCCGATGATGCAACGAGCTCTACAGCAATCTGCGGAAAGTACTAGTCAAAGTGGTCAGCAAGTCAAAGTCAAAAATTGGACTGATAAAAGTTTAGCGACAGCCAAGAAAAATTTGGAAGGTGCTGGATTGGAAGTGACAGTGATTGGCAATGGTAGCAGAGTTGTCCAGCAGTCTATAGCAGCTGGCAACACGCTACTTAGTGGTGAAAGGATCATTTTATTAACTACTGGTACTAAAACAATGCCAGACTTGACTGGTTGGTCACGGAATGATGTTTCAGCTTTAGCGGAGCTGCTGAACTTGAAGGTGAAATTCACTGGCTCTGGATACGTTGTCAGCCAAAGCATCACCGCCAATCAAGCTTTAACAGGTCAAAAAGAACTAATAGTTAAATTAAAATAAAATCTGGTGATAAAATGCAAGCAAGCAAGCTAATTAAATGCTTAAAATTTAAAAAAATAATTCCAAGGAATTTTGAGGATTTCACGGTATCTTTATTAACTCAAGATACCCGTGAAGTAGTTGAAAATAGTGTCTTTGTAGCGGTTAAAGGAGCTCAATTTGATGGCCATTTATTTGTGCAACAAGCAATCAAGGCCGGTGCAAAGCTGATTGTTGCACAAGAAAAAACTACTGTTGTTGGGGTTCCGGTTGTTTATGTCAATGACACCAAACGCGCAATGGCCATTTTGAGCAGTCGCTTTTATGGTGGTGCGAGTCAAGCATTACATATTATTGGAGTGACCGGAACAAATGGTAAAACAACGGTTACACATTTAATTGAAGCAATTTTTCGGGCACAACAGCGTAAAACTGGTTTAATTGGAACAATGTATCGCAAAATTGGTGATGAAGTATTACCAACAAAAAATACAACGCCTGATATTATCACCTTACAGCGAACCTTAAGCAAAATGGTTGAACGCGGCGTTTCAGATGTTGCCATGGAAGTTTCATCAATTGCTTTGATCCAAGGGCGTGTTTGGGGAATTGATTTCGATGTTGCAGTGTTTACCAATTTGACGCGTGATCATTTGGATTATCATAAAACTATGGAAAATTATAAACATGCGAAAAGTTTGCTCTTTTCGCAATTAGGAAATCGTTATGCATTTAATGGCGATCCTAAAGTGGCAGTCTTAAATATTGACGATCCAGTTGGAAAGCAATTTGAACAGCTGACAGCAGCGCAAGTGTTAACGTATGGGATTAAGGAATCAGCTATGATCAGCGCACAAAAAATCAAAGTTCATAGTCGCGGTACTGATTTTGAATTACATGTTTTTGATCAAGTTTATCAACTGCATACGCAAATGATCGGTATGTTTAATGTTTATAACGTTCTTGCTGCTTTTGCGGCGGCTTATGCCTCGGGACTACCAGCAGAAGATATTATTATGGCACTGGATGGTTTTAAGGGTGTTCGCGGGCGGATGCAGTTGATTAGTTCACCGACAGGAGTAAGTGCAATCGTTGATTACTCCCATACGCCAGATGGCTTATATCAAGCCCTCAAGACTTTAGATGAAGTTACTAAACAGCACGTTTTTTGTGTTGTTGGCTGCGGTGGTGATCGTGATCATGGTAAACGTCCGAAAATGGGTGAAATTGCAGCAGAACATAGTGATTTTCCAATTTTCACTTCAGATAATCCACGTTCTGAGGATCCACAAAAAATTATCAGTGCAATGTTGAGTGGTGTCCCAACTGGGATCAAAGTTCCAACTTTTGTTGATCGGCGACAGGCAATTAATTATGCCATTCAGCAGGCTCAACCGGGGGATTTAGTCTTAATTGCTGGCAAGGGGCATGAAGATTACCAAATTATCGGTAAGCAAAAGCGGCATTTTGATGATGTTGAAGAAGCAACTAAGGCATTATGGTTAAAGGAGCAAGCTGGTAAATGACAGTTTTAGAAGGTATTATTTCATTAATTGCAAGTTTTGGAGTAACTGTGATTTTATTGCCACAGTTTATCAATTACGCACATCGAAAAAAGCAAGGACAGATGATTCGCGAAGAGGGTCCAAAGTGGCATCAAAAAAAATCAGGGACGCCAACCATGGGTGGATTGATTTTTAATTTGGTTATTTTAATTGTTAGTTTGATTATGGCGGCCATTGGGAAGCAGTTGACACCTCAGCTACTGATTTTGGTATTCATTTTATTTCTATATGGCATGCTCGGCTTCTGGGATGATTCGATCAAATTATGGAAAAAACAAAATGAAGGTTTGAAAGCTTGGCAAAAATTTTTAGGTCAAGTCATTGGAGCATTAATTTTTCTAGCAGTTTACTATCATGAGCATCTGACATTTGGCCTGCATTTGTTTGGCCAAGTTTTCAGTATCGGTGGCTGGTTTATCTTATTTGCCGTTTTTTGGTTAGTCGGATTTTCTAATGCAGTCAATTTAACTGATGGTATTGACGGCTTGGTCGCCGGTCAGGCAACGATTGCTTTTGCAACTTATGCAGCGATTGCGGCTTTTCAGCATCAAGTAGATGTTTTACTGTTCTGTTTAGTTGTCATTGGTTCATTATTAGGCTTCTTTATCTTTAATCATAAACCTGCTAAGATTTTTATGGGTGATATGGGATCATTGGCGTTAGGCGGGGCTTTAGCAGCTGTCTCGATTTTAGTTGGACATGAAGCCTCACTTTTGTGGGTTGGCTTGATTTTTGTCGTTGAAACTGCAAGTGTTATTTTGCAAGTTGCTTCATTTAAGCTCACTGGCAAACGAATTTTTAAGATGAGCCCGATCCACCACCACTTTGAACTGCTTGGTTGGAGTGAATGGCGTATTGATTTAACTTTTTGGTCAATTGGCTTAATAACAAGTGTTACGGCGCTATTGACAATTATTTAAAATTAAAAGAGAGAAGAATCCTAATTATGAAGGCAATTACGACTTACCAAAATAAAAAAGTTCTTGTGCTGGGTTTAGGTCAAAGTGGATTAAATGCAGCACGTTTATTGCATAAACTAGGAGCTAAAGTGACGGTCAATGATTTAAAGGCGCCTAAGGATCCTCAGGTAATTTCTGAACTAACAGCGCTGGGAATCAAAGTTATTACTGGCAGACATCCGTTGGAATTAGCCAAGCAAAATGATTTAATGGTCAAAAATCCGGGGATTCCTTATACCAATCCATTAGTCAAGGCAGCTTTAAAGAATCAGTTGCCGATTATTACAGAACCAGAACTTGCCTATGAAGTATCAGTTGCTCCGATGGTTGCAATTACAGGCACTAATGGAAAAACCACGACAACTACTTTGACAACGCTGATGTTGGCTGAGCAAAGGCTAAAGGGTAAAGCTTACGCGGCAGGTAATATTGGTATTCCGGCTAGTCAAGTAGCTCAAAAAGCAACAAAAGATGACGTAATTGTTACTGAACTTTCTAGTTTTCAATTGCTTGGAATTAGTAAACTACATCCCAAAATTGCGGTAATTACTAATATCTATGAAGCACATTTAGATTACCACGGAGACCGGAAGAATTATGTAAATGCTAAAATGCGAATTACGATGAATCAAACACCGACTGACTACTTAGTAATCAATTGGGATTCAGCAGAATGGCGACAGCTAAGCGAGCGTTCTAAAGCACAAATTGTCCCTTTTTCTCGGAAGCAAGAAGTCAAAACTGGAGCTTATCAAAAAGGAGATTATCTCTACTTTCGTGGTGAACAAATTATTAAGGTCGCTGACATCAAACTGCCTGGGGTTCAAAATATTGAAGATGCTTTAGCAGCAATTGCAGTTGCAAAATTGATGGGTAAAAGCAATTTTGCAATTTGTCAGGTTCTGAGAACGTTTGGCGGTGTGCGGCATCGGATGCAATATGTTGAAACGATTAAACAGCGGCGTTTTTATAATGACACAGAAGCGACTAACATCGAGGCTTGTCAGCGAGCATTAGAGAGTTTTCAACAACCAATCGTTTTGATTGCTGGCGGATTAGATCGCGGTTTTGGTTTTGAAAGTCTGTTACCGTATTTAAAAAAGCTTCGTGGCCTGATTTGTATGGGGCAAACTGCTCAGGCAATCGCTGAAATGGGAGAAAAAGCTGGTGTTAAGCAAATTAAATTTGCTAAGTCAGTTGTCGAGGCAGTTCCTCTGGCTTATCAACAAAGTCAACCTGGAGATGTTGTCTTGCTTTCACCGGCTTGCGCTAGTTGGGACCAATATCCAAGGTGTGAAGTTCGAGGAGATTTATTTATTCAAGCTGTTGAGAATTTGAAGAAAAATCAGGAGGAAAATTGAGATGCGTTTGTTGATATCAGGTGGAGGAACAGGTGGTCATATCTACCCGGCTTTGGCATTGATCGAAGAAGTCAAAAAACAAGAACCTGACTCGGCTGTTTTATATGTTGGAACCCAGCGTGGCTTGGAAAATAAAATTGTTCCGACAGCTGGAATCGATTTTCAAACGATCAGGATCCAAGGCTTTAAACGATCGTTTTCGTTTGAAAATTTGAAAACAGTTTATTTATTTTTGAAAAGTACACAGCGAGCAAAGCAAATCATTCGTGAGTTTAAACCGGATGTGGTCGTTGGAACGGGAGGCTATGTTTGTGGGGCCGTTGTTTATGCAGCAGCTCGGTTGAAAATCCCAACATTTATTCACGAACAAAATAGTATTGCTGGGATTACTAACAAATTTTTGAGCCACTTTGTAGATCAGATCGGAATTTGTTTTCCCGAAGCTGCTCACGAGTTTCCTAAAAATAAAGTCGTTTTTACTGGAAATCCACGAGCTCAACAAGTAGTGGGAATTAAAACGGTTAATCAGATACAGAAAATAGGCCTCAGCTCGACCAAACCGACTGTTTTGATTTTTGGTGGCTCGCGGGGGGCACGGCGGATTAACGAATCAACTTTGGAAGCTTTAAAATTGTTTGCTGGTAAAAATTATCAAGTTTTGTTTGTTACTGGCAGTGTTCATTTTGACAAGGTTAGATCCCTAGTTAAGGAGGTTCCAACTAATGTTGTGATCAAGCCGTATATTGCAAATATGCCGGCAATTTTACCTGAAATCAGTTGCATTGTTGGCAGAGCTGGAGCAACTAGTTTAGCTGAGATCACGGCTTTAGGAATTCCTTCAGTCTTAATTCCCAGTCCATATGTCACCCATGATCATCAAACGCATAATGCTCAAAGTTTGGTCAATGTTCAAGCAGCTGAAATGATCAAAGAAAATGAATTAAATGGTCAATTATTAACTAAAGTAATTGATAAATTGATGGGCGATCCGGCCTTAAGATCTAAAATGGCTAAAAACGCTAAACAAGCTGGGGTTCCAGATGCGGCAACACGAGTTTTCAATTGTTTGCAAAAATTAATTGGAAAATAATATATGAGGAGGGGTGATGATGAGCTCGAAAAAAAGCAAACTGAAAGTCCAAACAGATTTGCCCCTAACTCCGTGGGAAACAGCTCAAAAAAGACGCCAACAGTCAAAGCATTCGCTCGGGGGGTTCTTTAAAAAACAACGAATTGGGGATAAACTTCCAAGTTTAGTGGCACAAAGAAAAAAGAGGCTCAGGAAAGTCTTAATTAAAAACTTGCTTTTTTTTAGTATGTTATTATTAGTTGCCCTGTATTTTATTTTACCGATCAGCAAAGTCAAATCAATCAAAGTTTTGGCATATAATCAACATAGTGCAAAACAAATTGTTAAATTAAGTGGAATCAAGCCGCAACAATTGCAAATTGGAGTTTTTTTAAGGCAAAAGCAGATTCAAGCGAAAATTAAAGACCAAGCTCCTGAAATAAAAAAGGTTAGCTTTGCGTATTCAGCTCAGCAAGTGAAATTGAAAGTAATTGAAAAGCGAAATCTGGGATATGTTTCGAAAGGTAATCTTTTTTATCGAATAGAAACCAATGGCAAGATTTCCAAAATCAACCATCGAAATCCGGTCAGTGACGTTCCAATTTATTTTAATTTTAATAAAAGTTTACTTCGTCGACAGATCACTCAGCAGATTGAAGCACTTTCACCCAAAATTATGCAGGCTATTTCGGAAATTCATGCGTCCCCAACTAAAAGTGATCCGCAAAGAGTTCATTTATATATGAATGATGGGAATCAAGTCCTTGCTACAATCAAGACTTTGGCAGCTAAAATGCAGTATTATCCTCAATTTAAGTCAAATTCAAGTCAAAAAATAATGATTGATCTGCAAGTTGGGGCTTATTCTTACCCGTTGCAATAACTTTTTTGCAAATTGCGAATTTCTTGCGCCCTTAAACGTGTATTAATAGTTAGTGGTGTGGTAAAATTATTCCATGAGCATTAAAAATAAATTTAGCTTGAAAATGATTAAAATTTGAGAGAAGGAGGCTCAATTGATGGAAAAATCTGGAATCTTTGTCGGACTAGATATTGGGACAACTTCGATCAAAGTTATTGTTGCTGAATATCTAAAAAACCAGATTAATATTATTGGCGTTGGCAGTGAGCTGGCAGATGGGCTTAATCGAGGGGTCGTTGTTGATATTGATCGGGCAGTGCAGGCAATCAAAAAGGCTGTTGCGCAAGCTGAGGAAAAGGCAAATTTAGAAATTAAGAAAGTTCAAGTTGGATTACCAGCTAATTTGCTAGAGATCGAACCTTGCAATGGAATGGTAGCTGTTAGCAATCACGATGGATCGGCTAAAGAAATCAATGAAGATGACGTTATCAGAGTTACTAAAGCGGCTTTGACACAGCAATTACCGCCAGAACGTGAAGTTGTTGATGTAATTCCTGATGAATTTATAGTTGATGGTTTTGACGGTATCAAAGATCCGCGTGGAATGGTCGGTATTCGTCTCGAAATGAAAGGGGTTGTCTACACTGGTCCCAAAACAATACTTCATAATACTTTGCGTTGCGTTGAAAGGGCTGGTTTGCAGCCAAGCGGCGTTGTTGTTGCACCGCTTGCTTTGACAAGTGCAGCTTTAAGCGACGGTGAACAGGATTTTGGTTCTATTTTGATCGATCTTGGAGGCGGACAAACGACCGTTGCAGTTATTCATGATCATAAATTGAAGTATACATATGTTGACCAGGAGGGAGGACAGTTTGTTACGAAAGATATTTCGATTGTTTTGAATACTTCGGTAGCTAATGCAGAAAAAATAAAAAGAAATTATGGTTATGCTGATAGTACCCTTGCTCCGCAAGATGAAAAATTTCCTGTTGAAGTTGTTGGCCAGGCTGAGCCAGTTGAGATCAGCAGTGAATATTTAGCTGAAATTATTGAGGCTAGATTGACTCAAATTTTTAATCGGCTTAAGCGAGTTTTAGATGATATTTCTGCATTAAAGCTTCCGGGAGGAGTAATTATTACTGGTGGCCAGGCTGCCTTGCCGGGAGTTAAAGAATTAGCTGCCGAGATCTTTGATACAAATGTCCGCTTATTCATTCCACAGCAGATGGGATTGAGACATCCTTCATTTTCACAAGTGATTGGTCAGGTTGAATATGGGTGTCATTTGAGCGAAATTGAAAAAATTGTTAAGATGGCAGTTTTCCCTGATTTCAAACAGTTTATGCCAATTGCTGAACTGGCTAACATTGAAACTCAAACTAACCAGATTAATAAGCAATCAATTGAAGAGAAAAAAAATAAAAAAGAAAAAAGCGGAAATAGGTTTGAAGGAATCAAGAACTTTTTCAGTACTTTTTTTGATTAACAACTGATGATGGAGGTAAAAAGCATGGAATTTTCACTCGATACAAATGAAAATACTGGTGCAAAAATTAAAGTGATTGGCGTTGGCGGTGCTGGTGGTAATGCAGTCAACCGAATGATTGCTGATGAAGTTAAAGGTGTAGAATTTATCACTGCTAATACTGATGTTCAAGCTTTAAAGGGTTCAAATGCTGAAACTAAAATTCAACTGGGGCCTAAATTAACTCGCGGTTTAGGAGCTGGCTCAAATCCTGAAATTGGCAGCAAGGCAGCTCAAGAAAGTGAAGAAGCAATTGCTGAGGCTTTAAAAGGAGCTGACATGATTTTTGTGACTGCTGGAATGGGCGGTGGAACTGGGACTGGTGCTGCACCGATTATTGCTAAAATTGCTAAGGAACAAGGAGCACTAACAGTTGGAGTTGTGACTCGTCCGTTTAGTTTTGAGGGTCCTAAACGTGCCCGTTATGCAGCCGAAGGGGTTGCTCAGTTAAAGGAACATGTTGATACCTTGGTTATTATTGCCAATAACCGCTTATTAGAAATTGTTGATAAGAAGACGCCAATTATGGATGCTTTTAAAGAAGCTGATAATGTTTTACGTCAAGGCGTTCAAGGAATATCTGATTTGATAACCTCTCCAGGTTATGTCAATTTGGACTTTGCGGATGTTAAAACTGTTATGGAAAATCAGGGTTCTGCTTTGATGGGAATTGGGAGTGCTAATGGTGAAAATCGAGCGGTTGAAGCAACAAAAAAGGCAATTTCTTCACCGCTGCTTGAGGTTTCAATTGATGGAGCTGAACAGGTCTTATTAAATATTAGTGGTGGTCCGGATTTAAGCTTGTTTGAAGCTCAGGATGCTTCAGATGTAGTTGCTCAAGCAGCAACAAGTGATGTTAATATAATTTTTGGAACTTCGATCAATAATGATCTTGAAGACAGTGTGGTTGTAACGGTTATTGCAACTGGAATTGACAAAAAGAAAAAAGAGCGTCAGAGAAAACGGCATTCGGATTATAATTTAGATCATCGTGACAATAGTTCGGCAAGTAAGCAACAACCAGAAACAACTCAAAGTTCTCAAGAGGATCCTTTACGTGATTGGGATTTGCGTCGTGAATTTTCTGAGCGGGGTCAAGGTGAAGGAAGACATGTCGACTTTGATAACGTTGAAAAAAAGAAATTTGATGTTTTCAAAATGAATGCTGATCAAGAAAAGAATGATAATAGTAACGACAATGATTTAAATAAGCCACCATTTTTCCGTCATCGCCGTAAGTAATTTTGGATTTTAATAATGATCTGAGGTGATCAAAATGGCTTTAGGCAGTAAATTAAGTCGCTTTTTTGGAATTGAAGACGACTATGAAGAATCAGTAGACGAAAATCAGGATGGTATTAATTACCAGAAACAAAATGTTGTTCCTTTTAGGGAAAAAAAGGGTGGTTCAAGCGAAAAAAAGATTGCATTATTTGAACCAAGAATTTATTCTGATGTTAAGGCAATTGCGACCAAGTTGCTACATGATCAAGCTGTCGTCATCAATTTCCAACGAATGGATGATGCCCAAGCTCATCGCGTAGTTGATTTCTTAACAGGAACGGTTTTTGCAATTGGTGGTGAAATTCAGCGAATCGGTGATCAAATTTTCTTATGTACGCCACATGGCTATGTGGTTGAGGGAGACTTAGAAGATAAGTTAGATCACGATAACTTTTAGTGAGGAGTGGGCAGGTGTTTATTTTAACGATTATCAATCGCTTATTTGAACTTTACTCGCTGGCAATTGTTGTTTATGTGTTAATGTCTTGGTTTCCTGGAGCGCAACAAAGCAAAGTTGGGGATTTTTTAGCGAAATTATGTGATCCGTATTTGGGCTTTTTTGAGCGCTTTATTCCACCAATCGGAGGAATAAGTTTTTCACCAATTGTTGCTTTGATTGCTTTACAATTTATTCAAAATGGATTGGATTTAGTTTTAACTTTACTTTTTAGATTAGGTTAAATAGAGGTCAAATTAATTGTGCATAATATGTCTATTTATCAGCATTTTAGATCAGATGAAGCTCCATTAATTACTGAACTTAGTGATTTGATTAGTCAAGCTGAATTTGAATATCGGCCAATTTTGACTCATTTTTTGAATCCACGGGAACGAGCTATTATAGCTTCTTTGCTCGGTCAAAAGAAACAAGTTAAATTTTGTGCAAATGGTTTGTTTCAGCAAGCTGAGCGCAGGCGGGGGCTTTTTTATCCTGAATACTTTAATCCTAAACAGGAAGATTTTCAGTTGGCTTTGATGGAAATTAAATATCCAGTTAAATTTGCCCAACTTGAGCATCGGCAAATTTTGGGGACGTTACTTGGCAGTGGCTTAAAACGTTCGGCGATTGGTGACATATTGACAGACGGGATTCATTGGCAAGTGATTATTGAAAAGCCAATGGTGGAATTTTTAAAACAAGAAATCGAGCGGATTGGGAAAATTAAAGTTCAGCTTGAAGAAATTTCATTTTCTCAGTTGCTTCAGTCAAAAATTGAATGGGAAAAAGCTTCTTTTTCAGTTTCTTCATTGCGAATTGATAACTTAGTTGCTAGTGTTTGTCATTTTTCAAGGGCACGCTGTAAACAGTTGTTAGCAGCCAAAAAGGTTCATTTAAATTGGATGTTAATTGAACAACCAGATTTCGATTTGAAACTCCAAGATGTTATTTCAGTAAGAGGATTTGGCAGATTTCAATTAGCGAGCCTCGGTCAGTTGTCTAAAAAGGGTCATTTACGAGTTGAAGTTTTAATTTTAAAAAATAATACATAATGGAGGTGTTGGGGCATGGCATTAACCCCATTGGACATTCACAATAAGGAATTTCGTGTTAAATTGCGTGGTTATGATCAAGATGAAGTTAATGATTTTTTGGATCAAATAATTAAGGATTATGAATTTAACTTAAAGGAAAATAGTCGTTTAAATGAGGAGTTGAAACAAAGTCAAGAAAAATTAAAGTATTTTAACGATTTAAAGGACTCATTAAATCAATCGATCATTGTTGCCCAAGAAGCAGCAGACAAAGTAAAGTCAAGTTCGCAACGTGATGCGGAAATTACTAAACGTGAAGCACAAAAGCAGGCTGCTGATATTATTTCTGAGGCGAATGAGAAATCGCATGAGATAATTGAACAAGCAGCTCAAAAAGCTAAGAAGTTAATTTTTGAAACAGATGATTTGAAAAAACAAGCTCGGATTTTCCGTCAAAAATTACAAGTAATGCTTGAGTCACAGTTGGAAATTGTTAAGAGCAATGAGTGGGATGACATTCTTCGCCAAGGAGATACTACTGATTATGAAGCGATTCAAAAGGTTATTCAACGCGATGCAGACCTTGACAAACAAGCAGCAAAAGAAGTAAAATCAGTGTCAAATAGCGATGAAGTTCCTAAAAAAACGGTGGTTATTCTTCCAGAAGAGGAAGATGATGATCAGGGACAGCATTTTACAGCGCATGAAACAAAGCAGGAAAGTGATAATTGATTAGGTATTAGGTAGCAGAACACGAATAGCTTAAAGTAAGCACAGAGAATCGACTGGTGGTGAGAAGTCGAACTTCAACTTTGAGTTGTTTATCATCTGCGATAAAAGTCAGGCTGAAGTTAGTAAGCTGACCGGCTTATTGTCGTTACTCAATATTTGAGGAGAACAATGCTTAATTGTTCTTAAATTTGGGTGGTACCACGAAGATCTCGTCCCTTTTTGGGTGAGGTCTTTTTTATTTTGTTTTTTAACAAGGAAGAGAAAGGGTGAAGCAAAATGAGAATTAAAGATACTCTAAATTTAGGAAAAACTAAATTTCCAATGCGTGGCAATCTTCCGGTTCGTGAAGTCGAACGGCAAAATGAATGGGAAGAAAATAAGGTTTATGAAAGACGTCAAAAATTAAATGAAGGTAAACCGACCTTTGTCTTACATGATGGACCTCCATATGCAAATGGTAATATCCATATGGGTCATGCATTAAATAAAATTTCCAAAGACTTTATTGTGCGTTCAAAATCAATGATGGGTTTTCGAGCACCTTATGTTCCAGGATGGGATACACATGGCTTGCCAATTGAACAGCAGTTAAAAAAGGCGGGGGTAGACCGCAAGTCTTTATCAATTGCTGATTTCCGGGAAAAGTGTCGTGAATATGCACTTGAACAAGTTGATAAACAGCGTCGGGATTTTAAACGGTTAGGTGTTGCCGGTGAATGGGATAATCCTTATTTAACGCTTGATCCCAAATTTGAGGCTCAAGAAATTCGAGTTTTTGGAAAAATGGCCGAACGTGGTTTGATTTATAAAGGCAAAAAGCCAGTCTTTTGGTCATGGTCTTCAGAGTCAGCTTTAGCGGAAGCGGAGGTTGAATATCATGATGTAACTTCCCCATCTGCTTTTTACGGTGAAAAAGTAGTTGATGGCAAAGGTGTTCTTGATGAGGATACTTATATGGTGGTTTGGACTACCACTCCATGGACGATTCCTGCTTCTGAAGGAATTACTGTTGATAAAGACTTCGACTATTCAGTTGTGCAACCAGCCGGTGATGAGCGAAAATTTGTTTTAGCCTCAGAATTGGTTGAAAAAAATGCAGAGTTATTTGGTTGGAAGGATTATCAAGTTGTCAAGACCCTTAAAGGTCAAGATCTTGAATATATTTTAACTCAGCATCCATTTTATCCTGATAAAACCTTATTGACGATGCTTGGTGATTTCGTAACTTTAGATGCCGGAACTGGATTAGTCCATACTGCTCCAGGTTTTGGTGAAGATGACTTTAATGTTGGCAAGCAGTACGGTTTAGAGATTTATGTTCCAGTTGACGACAAGGGCTATCTGACTCCGGATACTGGCAAAGACTTTGCTGGTGTTTTTTATGACGATGCCAATGAGATTTCTTTAAACAAATTAAAGGAAGCCGGTTTGTTGCTTAAATATTTGCCGATCAAACACAGTTATCCATTTGACTGGCGGACTAAAAAGCCAATTATTTTTCGAGCAACCCCACAGTGGTTTGCTTCGGTTGACAAAATTCGTGATGAAATTCTGGCAGCAATTGATGAGGTTAAGTTTTTCCCGGATTGGGGGCAAAAACGGCTGCATAATATGATTGCTGATCGTGGTGATTGGGTAATTTCTCGGCAACGTGTTTGGGGTGTTCCTTTGCCGATCTTTTACGGTGAAGATGGTGAGGCCATTATCACCAAAGAAACAGTTTCCCATGTTGCTGATTTAATTGAAAAACATGGTTCAAATATTTGGTTCCAAAAAGAAGCTAAAGAACTGTTGCCTGAAGGCTTTACTAGCGAACACTCACCTCATGGAAAATTTACTAAAGAGAATGATATCATGGATGTTTGGTTTGATTCTGGTTCTTCACATCAGGGTGTGTTGGCGACTCGCAATTATTTGACTTATCCATGCGATATGTACTTAGAAGGTTCTGATCAATATCGTGGCTGGTT
The DNA here is from genome assembly GCF_000255495.1 of Liquorilactobacillus vini DSM 20605. Classification (GTDB taxonomy): domain Bacteria; phylum Bacillota; class Bacilli; order Lactobacillales; family Lactobacillaceae; genus Liquorilactobacillus; species Liquorilactobacillus vini. The sequence goes on along the minus strand of NZ_AHYZ01000061.1, from coordinate 20,204 downwards.
CAATTCAAGCTTGATCACTAGTGTTGCTTTTTCGGGCCATGCTCCATATAAACAGGTGTTGTCACAAGGATTTACCTTGGATGGTCAAGGCCGTAAAATGAGTAAATCTCTTGGGAATGTAATTGCTCCAGGAAAAGTTATCAAACAGTTTGGAGCAGAAATTATTCGTTTATGGGTATTAAGTGTTGATTCTTCGGCTGATGTTCGCGTTTCAATGGATAGCTTTAGTCAGATTTCTGAAGCTTACCGAAAAATTAGAAATACCATTCGTTTTATGTTGGCAAATACAACTGATTTTGATCCTAAGCAAAATGCGGTTGCTTTTGACCAATTAGAATCACTTGATCAATACATGGAAATCAAAGTTAATCAATTTACTAAAGAAGTCCTTGATTGTTATGCTAAATATGATTTCATGGATATTTATAAGAAATTGCTTAATTTCGTAACGACTGATTTGTCAGCTTTTTATTTAGACATTGCTAAAGATGTTGTTTATATTGAAAGCAAGGATAGTCATAAACGACGTTCGATGCAAACTGTTTTGTATGACATTACTGTCCGGTTGGCTAAGTTGCTGACACCAGTTTTGCCACATACAACCGAAGAGATTTGGCAGTATCTTAAAGAACCAGAAGATTATGCACAACTTGCTGAAATGCCAGCAGTCAACCATTACAACGATGAAGCTAAGAAGTTAGCGGTGTGGAATGTCTTTATGAAGGTCCGCAGTGATGTCTTTAAATCATTAGAAAATGCTCGCAATCAAAAATTGATTGGGAAGTCATTTGAGGCACATGTTACACTGTACTTGAACGATGAAGAGCGTCATCGGCTTGAACAGTTAAAAACAGATCTACGGCAGAACTTAATTGTTTCGGCGTTGACAGTTAAGTCGTTAGCTGGGGCACCAGCTGAGGCTGAGAAGTATCGTGATCGGGCGGTAGTTGTCGAACATGCTGCTGGGGATGTTTGTCCTCGTTGCCGAATGATTCGAACCGATGTTGGTGGCAATCCTAAATTGCCAACTTTATGTGGTCGTTGTGCAGCAATTGTTGAACAAGAATTTTCAGCAGTTGTAACTGAAGGCTTTGATGATTGATTTACCTGAAGACGAGAATAAGGTAAAATTGTTAATTAGTTAAGAACTCAAAAGGAACTAGAAAGTTGATCTTTTGAGTTCTTTTTTTGTCTATTAAGCAAGTGATAGCTTAAATCTGCTAGGTGAGTTATAATAGTAGGAAAAATGTTACTGATTTTTGAATGGAGGAACGATGATGGAATTATTGAAAGTTCATGGTTCCGGAAATGATTTTTTTATTTTAGATGAGAAAAATCTGGAATCTCCGTTAAATGATCAACAATTGAGTAGTTTGGCGCAAAAAGTTTGTGACCGAAAACAAGGCCTCCATGGTGGTGCCGATGGAATTTTGCTGGTTACTAAAAGTGACCTTACTTCACAAGCTGCTGAAAAAATGCGAGTAATTAATTCGGACGGCAGTGAAGCTAGTATGTGTGGTAATGGTATTCGGACTGTGGCAAGATATTTAAGTTCAAAAAATCAGCAAACGGATTTTAAGATTCAGACGATGTATGCTGATTTGGAAGTAAAAAAAGAAAATGAATTCGCGCCGGGCGTTAAAGTTTTTTCGGCTGAAATTTCACCGGTTAGTTTTGCGGCTAAAGATTTAAAAATGCATTTTCCTAAAAAGAATCAGTTGCTTGATCAATCATTGCCAGAACTAGCACCGGGATTTAAATTCTCAGCGGTAGCAGTACCTAATCCGCATTTAATTACTTTTGTTGACCATCAACAACTGATTGGACCTAAGTTGGGCGAAATTGCCAGTTATTTAAATGATGGCAAAAATCCGTATTTTCCGGATGGTGTTAATGTCAGTTTTGTGGAGGTTTTGACCAAAGATAAGATTTTTGTGCGGACTTATGAACGAGGAGTTGGCTTTACCAATGCTTGTGGAACCGCGATGTCAGCTGCTAGTTTGATTTATGTGATGCTGTATCCGCATAATATCAACTTGGAACAACGACTGACAGTTATTAATCCAGGTGGCATGGTTAAAACGATTGTTCATCAGCGAACAGATGGTGCTTATTGGATTTCATTGATCGGTAATGCGACCTTTGTTGCGCGAGTAACAGTTGCACAACCTGCCGCTTTGGCGGGTGATTTTTCCCAAGCAACTTGGCAGGCAACTGGAGAACAAGCAGCATACGAAAAATTTGTTAGGGGGTTGGATAGTGAATTTTGATGAAAAATTATTAGCTACCAAAGCAATTTACCAGGGACGAATCATCAATGTAGTTGAAGAAACGGTCGAATTGCCAAATGGTCAACAAGCTCAACGTGAAATTGTTCGTCATCAAGGAGCAGTGGCCTTAGTTTGCATCAGCGATGAAGATCCACAACGGATAATTCTAGTTGATCAATGGCGCCAACCAATGCGCAAGGCTTCTTTGGAAATTCCAGCTGGCAAGATTGAGGCGGGTGAGCAACCAGAATATACGGCTCGCCGAGAATTAAATGAGGAAGTTCGTTTGCAAGCGACCAGCTTGAAAAAGATTGCTTTTTTTATACTTCTCCAGGTTTTGCTGATGAACAGATGACACTTTATTTAGCTCAAGGACTGAAGCCTGTTGAAAAAAAACTGCCACAGGATGCTGATGAATTTTTACAGGTGGAAAAATTATCGATGGAACAAGCGGATCAAGCAGTTGCTAGCGGAAGAATTTGTGATGGCAAAACTTTAATGGGTTTATGGTACTGGAAGATTTTACAAGCGAAAGGATGATCCTTTGAACTGGAAGCATTTCTTTAAAAAGCAAGCTGGCAAGCATATGGAAAGCGACTTGCCAGCATCTGCTGATTCGGCAAATAATGAAGAAATTCAATCGTCAGAAACCGAGTTCAGTCGGACAGCTTATCAAAAAAGTCAACAAGTTCAAAGTCAACAAACTAAAAGAGACAAGTTAGCGCGCAAACTGAATTGGGTTATTTTTTATTTGGTGTTGGCGATCATTCTAGTCTATGGTTTTATGTTTTTTGTTAATTTTTAAGGAGCAACTAATGAAATACGGAATTTTATGTGCAATGGAAGAAGAAATTAAAGATCTGCGAACAAATTTACATGATCTTCAAAAGACCGTAATTGGCGATGTCAGTTTTTATCAAGGAACTTATGCTCATAAACAAGTTGTATTAACTCGTTCAGGAATTGGTAAAGTTCAAGCAGGGATGACTACTGCTTTGTTGATTACTGAGTTTAAAGTTGATGCAGTGATTAATTCTGGCTCTGCTGGCGGAATCGGAGCAGGCTTGCAAGTTGGTGAGATCGTTATTTCATCACAAACAGCTTATCATGATGTTGATGCTACTGCTTTTGGTTATCAAATTGGACAATTACCACAGCAACCGGCTAGATTTGTTGCTGATCCAATATTGCAAAAAAGCTTACAGCAAGCAGCTGAACAGGCAGGTTTGCAAGCTAAAATTGGTTTGATCGTTTCTGGCGATCAGTTTGTGGCTGGTGAAGCGCAAACGGCTGTAATTAAACAGAATTTTCCCGATGCTTTGAGCTGTGAAATGGAGGGAGCTGCGGTTGCGCAAGTTGCTTACCAATTTAAAAAACCATTTGTAATTGTGCGGGCGATGTCAGATACAGCTGATGATCAGGCCAGCCAATCTTTTGATGATTTTATTATTGATGCCGGTCATCGGTCAGCTAAAATGATCATGAATTTTCTAGCAAATTAAGAAGGGTTTAAAGTGAAACATATTTATTTAGACAATGCGGGAACGACTCCAATGGCTCCTGAGGTTATTAAAACGATGACAATAGCAATGGAGCAGACATTTGGCAATGCGTCAAGTACACATTTTTTTGGTCGGCAGGCTCGCAAAGTTTTAGATGAGAGTCGCCAAATTATTGCAAAGTCGATCAATGCCAAACGGGATGATCAAATTGTCTTTACCAGTGGCGGAACGGAAAGTGATAATACGGCGGTGGTTCAGACTGCTTTAGCACGTCAACATGAAGGGAAACATCTAATTACCACGGCAGTCGAACATGAAGCAATTTTGAAGCCAATGAAATATTTAGAAAGCCTCGGTTTTGAAGTAACCTATTTACCAGTTGATCATGACGGCTTGATTTCGTTAGATGATTTACGACAAGCAATCCGACCAGATACAATTTTAGTATCAATTATGACCGGAAATAATGAAGTTGGTAGCCACTTCCCAATTCATGAAATTGGGCAAATCGTTGCTGAATCGAATGCATGGTTTCATACAGATGCGGTTCAAGCATATGGCTTGCTTGATTTTGATGTTCAAGCCGATCGGATCGATTTGCTATCGACCTCAGCTCATAAATTAAATGGGCCTAAGTTTCTCGGCTTTTTATATCGTTCAGACCGGGTCAAGTTTCCTTCACTGATCAAGGGGGGAGATCAAGAACTTAAGCGGCGCGCAGGAACTGAAAATGTTCCGGCAATTGCTGGTTTTGCTAAAGCTGTTTCGTTACTTGATTCAGCTGCTAAACAGGCAAAACGACAAAAATTCATTGATCTTCAACAAAGATTACTGGAAGGTTTGCAAAAAAATGGAGTCGAGTTTGAAGTTAACGGTGGCCAGCGACCAGATAAATTGCCACATGTTTTAAATCTTTGGTTTAAGGGTTGCCCAGCATTACCCCTACTGACTAATCTTGATTTGAATGGAATTGCTGCTTCGGCTGGATCGGCCTGCACAGCTGGCAGTATTGATCCTTCACATGTTTTATTGGCAATCTATGGTAAAGACAGTCCACGTTTGAATGAGTCACTGCGTTTTAGTTTTGGCTTTGAAAATACGGTTGCTGAGATCAATTATACAGTTCAAGTTTTAGCTAAGACAATTAAAAAGTTAAAGCGAGGTTAGAAAAATGGGATACGCTAAACAGGCAAAGCTTTTGGGTGATCAACGGGTTTTTAGTTTGGCACCAGAAATTAAGAAGTATACTTTGCGTGATATTGGTTTTGTTGAATCTAAAGGTGGAAAATTTGTTTTAGAACGACCGCTTGATCCGCGGGCTGATTTCGCTGCTAGTTTAAAATTGAAAGTTACCATCAGTGCGGATCTGAAAACTTTTAAAATGTTAGCAACTAATGGCAATGGTTTACGGGAGCTTAATCTTTTTAAAAAAAATGATCCGCAAGTTCTTGAACAGCTTGAGTTTTCTTTGCGAGAATTACAAGATCGTCAGGTAATCAGATTGAATTAATTTAACCAGCTAAGACAGCATGCTAAAGCTGTCTTGGCTTTTTTGTCTGCTCATGCTTGTCAAAAGCTTGACTGCTCGGTATAATTGAACATACTGAAATAACACGACCTTCAAATCGTGGATTCAGAATCTAAATGAAGTGATGGTGAATGTGTTATGCAAGACAATCGTCAAACACGAGTCGTTGTTGGCATGAGTGGCGGAGTTGATTCTTCAGTTGTTGCGTATCTCTTAAAGCAGCAAGGCTATGATGTAGTTGGCGTTTTTATGAAGAATTGGGATGATAAAGATGACAGCGGAGTTTGCACAGCAACTCAGGATTATGAAGATGTTGCCAAAGTTGCTAATCAGATTGGCATCCCGTATTACTCGATAAATTTTGAAAAGGAGTATTGGGATCGAGTTTTCTCATACTTTTTGGATGAATATCGGCATGGTCGGACGCCCAATCCTGATGTCATGTGCAATAAAGAGATTAAATTCAAGGCTTTCTTGGACTATGCGCTACAGTTGGATGCTGATTACATTGCAATGGGACATTATGCACAAATTCGTCGCGATGCTGATGGAACGGTACATTTGCTGCGTGGAGCAGATGCCAATAAGGATCAAACTTACTTTTTAAGTCAATTATCACAGCAACAATTGCAAAAAGCAATTTTTCCAATTGGTAATTTGCAAAAACCAGAAGTTAGAAAAATTGCTGAACAAGCTGGCTTAGCAACGGCACATAAGAAGGATTCAACTGGGGTTTGTTTTATTGGTGAGCGAAACTTCCGTCAGTTCTTGGGAGAGTTTCTGCCAGCTAAGCCCGGTTTAATGAAAACGGTGGATGGAGCAGTGATCGGCAAGCATTATGGTTTAATGAACTACACGATTGGTCAGCGACGTGGCTTGGGAATTGGTGGTAACTCAAATAGCAGTCAGCCTTGGTTTGTGATCGGGAAAGATTTGCAAACAAATACTTTATATGTAGGACAAGGCTTTCATAACCCACATTTATACGCGGATACTCTCGATGGCAGTCAAGTAAGTTTTATTGCTCCAATTGAACAACGGGGATTGAAATTTCACTGTACGGCTAAGTTTCGTTATCGGCAAAAAGATTGCGGTGTAACGCTCAAATTAAGTGCCGACCGAAAAAAAGTGAGTGTAATTTTTGATCAGCCAGCGCGGGCAGTGACACCAGGGCAAGAAGTTGTCTTCTATGATGGTGATGAATGTCTTGGCAGTGCAACAATCGATCATGCTTACCAGCAGCAACGAGTTTTACAGTATGTTTAAGAGTTTAAACCAGTTTTTTTATAAAACTGGTTTTTTTACTGCTCAGCTCTTTTAAATTCGCCCTAGTTTGGGCATAATAGAGTTAATGGTGTTTGAGAAAAGAGGGAGCATTGTGACTAAACATTTTTTGTAAGGCATGGCAAGACACAGTGGAATCTAGAGGGCCGTTATCAAGGAGCGCATGGAGATTCACCATTGTTGCCAGCAAGCTATCAGGAGATTTCACAATTGGTCAGTTATTTAAGACAATTTAATTTTGCTGCTATTTATACCAGCCCGATTAAACGAGCCCGAACAACTGCTAAAGAAATTGCCCGTCAGTTGCCGCAAACTTTGCCAGTTCAGCCGCTTGCTGGTCTGCGTGAGTTCGACTTGGGAAAAATGGAAGGAATGAAATTTGCTGATGTTGCGAAACTCTATCCAACTGAACTAACAGCTTTTCGCCATCACGCTGATCAATATCAAGCAAAAAATGTTGAAGGTGAAAGTTTTTCTGAATTGTTTCAACGGATGACACCAACTATTAAACAAATCGTAGCGACTCATCCTAAGACAACAGACAATGTTGTCATTGTCAGTCATGGAGCGGCATTATGTGCAGAGATTCGCCATCTGCTTGGTTATTCGTTAGATCAAATTCGTGCACAAGGTGGTTTGGCAAATACCAGTACCACAATTCTTGAGACCAAGGATGGCCAAACCTATCATTGCGTAGCTTGGAATAAGACAGATTATTTGAAACGTAAATTAACTGAATCAGATATTGTCTAGAGGGAGATGTTTTTGGTGGAAAAGACTGATCGAAAACAGCAACAGGCAGAACTCGCGACCCAAATAAAAAAGTTGATCAAAGCAATTGATTTAAGGCCCAAAGACCCACAACAATATTATGCGTTGGGAATGTTGTTGACAAAGTCGCAACAATATTCGCAAGCTGAGGAGCTATTTAAGCGAGCAATCAATTTTTTTAAACATCAGCACTTAGCAACGGATCTGCTTGAATATGGTTTGGGAAATGTTCTTTATTCTGCTGGCCTGTATCAGGAATCTTTAACTACTTTTCAGCAAGTTAAATCAGCTGATTTAAAAAATGATGCATATTTAATGATTGCTCAAAATTATTATGCCCAGGAAAATTATCAGCAGGCACTAGCCTTTGCTTTGACTGTTAGTGAACAGACCAAAAATCAACAAGTTGATGGTTGGCTTTTGGCGGGAGAGTCGTTCTTGGCCTTAGGAAATTTAAAGCTAGCAGCCAAATATTTTGATCAAGTTTTAGCTAATCGTCCAACCAGTTTTCAAGCAAATTTTGAACGTGGAGTTATTGAAATGGTTTGGCAGCAACAGGGTGATCGTTTTTTCAAACGGGCTGAAAAAGCTGATCCAACAAAATTTGCGCAGCAGCAGGAACGTTTGGCGGATATTGAAAGAGTCTTGATTGCCAAACAACAAGGAGAAATAACAGGTGGTAAACAGTCAGATTCAAACTGAAAATTCACAGCAACAAATTTTGATTGGCAAAATTCAAGCTATTTTTTTTGAAAATAGCGATAATTTTTATAAAGTTCTGCAAGTTAAACTGCTGGAAGCCGATTTTACTTGGCCAGAAGAAGAAATTGTGGTTACTGGCAATTTTGCTAATCTTAGTGAGGGCGAAAAGTATCGCTTTTTTGGGCATTTATTTGAACATCCACGATATGGCAAACAATTTCAAGCTGAGAATTACCAAACTGAATTGCCAACTCAAACAACTGAAATTGTTAATTATTTAGCTGGTGAGAATTTTCCGGGAATTGGTCAGAAAACGGCTGAACGAATCGTCAAAGTTTTTGGAACAGCAACGCTTACCAAGCTTCAGCAAGATCCAGCAAGTTTATCTCAGTTAGGCTTGTCAAAAAAGCAGCGTCAAACATTGATCGATAATTTAACTAATACTGGCGATCAGCAGCAAGCAGTAATTGAACTTAACCGCTTTGGCTTTGGCAGTCAATTAACAGCTAGGATTTACGAGCATTTTCAAAAAGAAACATTAGCGGTCTTACATCACCAACCATATCGCTTAGCATTTGAAATCAATGGAATTGGCTTCAAACGTGCGGATCGAATTGCCGAGCAGCAGCAAATTGCTGCCGATGATCCACAGCGCTTGCAAGCTGCCTTATATCAGAGTGTTTATGATCTTTGCCACAATACTGGTGATACTTATACTTCAGCACCGTCAGTGATGCAACAGGCAATGGACTTGCTATTAAGAAGTCGACGTGTAACTTTAAGTGAAAAGCAAGTTGCTGATCAGCTAGTTACTTTAGCTGCTGATGGAAAAATTGTTGTTGAAAAACGACGCATTTATTTGCGGCATTATTATGAAGCTGAATGGAAAATTGCGGAACAAATTAAAACGTTGCTCCAGCGACCAGTTAAGTTGCCAGAGAAAAAAGTTCAAGCAATTGATAAATTATTAACTGAAATAGCTTTGCAATTAAAAATTACTTATGGTGCTGAGCAGCTGCAGGCAATTAAAACGGCTTTAAAAAATCGATTATTGCTGATAACTGGTGGACCAGGGACTGGCAAAACAACGATCATTAATGGAATTGTTGCTTTATTTGCGGCCGTCCATGATTTATCACTGGATGCTAATGATTATCAAACTGATGAATTTCCAATTGTTTTAGCAGCCCCAACTGGTCGAGCCGCCAAAAAGATGAGTGAAACAACCGGCTTGCCAGCAGTTACGATTCATCGTTTGTTGGGTTTGAATGGTTCTGACGGCCAGGATAATTATCAAGCCAATGAGAATTTGACTTTAGCAAGTCAGCTGTTAATCGTTGATGAGATGTCGATGGTTGATACCAGTTTATTTGAACGACTACTGGCGGCTGTTCCAACTAGTATGCAACTGATCCTCGTTGGCGATCAAGATCAGCTGCCCTCGGTCGGACCAGGGCAAGTTTTTGCCGATTTGTTGGCCTGTGAAAAATTGCCGCAGATTCGGTTAGAAAAAATTTATCGTCAGAAACAATCTTCGACAATTATTTCTTTGGCACATGCAATCAAAAAAGGAATTTTACCAGCTGATTTTACGAAGAATCAGTTTGATCGGTCATTTATTGCCTGTTCAGAACATCAGGTTGAGTCGGCAATTAGTCAGATCATATTGTATGCACAAAAGAAAAAACTTAATTTAAATGATGTTCAAGTTTTGGCCCCCATGTATCGTGGACAAGCAGGAATTGATCATTTAAATGTGATTTTGCAGAATTTAGTTAATCCTAAAGGGACAAAGACTAAAGAGCTTGTAGCTAATCAACAAAGTTTTCGGATTGGTGATAAAGTTTTGCATTTAGTTAATAGTCCGGAAAATAATGTGTTTAATGGGGACATCGGTCAAATCGTCGGTATTAATTTGGCTCAAGATAATCCACAAAAACCAGACCAGGTAATTATTGATTTTGATGGTAACGAAGTGACTTATTTAAGAAAGGATTTAACTAAGATTAAACTGGCTTATTGTGTTTCAATCCATAAAGCTCAGGGCAGTGAGTTCAAATTAGTTATCTTGCCGCTAGTTAACATGTTTCATCGCATGTTAAACCGTAATTTGCTGTATACTGCTATTACGCGGGCTAAAAAAATGTTGATTTTATTGGGTCAAAAAGAAGCTTTTCAAACTGCAGTTGATCATGTCTCAGTTAATCGAAAAACGAGTTTATTAGAGCGGTTAAGTCAAGCATTAAGAGTAAAACAAAGTCAGCAGTCAATAAGTTTATCGCAGTCTAGCATCAATCATGGGCAGACAAGCATTAATGAAGAAACAACTAAATACATTTTGACAAGTCAATTGATTGCTAATGAGGAAATTGATCCTTTAATTGGGATGAATGGACTTAAACCAATTGATTTTAAACACAAAAATTAAAAAACAGCCGTGAAATGATCAGTACTCAATCAATTGACTGAATTTACTGATCATTTCGCGGCTGTTTTAATTTATGATGATTGTTTAAAAAACTACTTACTTTCCTGCCAAGAAAGACTATCTGGGTCAAACCAAAATGGGTACTGAAAACTGCGCGCCAGAAGATCGTAAAACTGGTTTTTTAATTGTTGACCGTCAATTTCGCCAAATTCTAATGAATCAGTCGTTAGTTGAAAAGAATTACCCTTGAAAATATGAACATATGGTAGTTTCTGTTCAAAACCAACTAGTTTGGCCAATTTAAATAGCAACAAGCTAAAGAGATTTAAGTTGGTCAAAATTTCAATTCTGAGAGACAGTTTTTTTAAATCTAATGGCTGATCAGAGACCCTTGCTTGATTGTCAACCTGAACGGCAGAAGTATGATGAAAAAAGTAATATTTGCGATCAAGCCTTAGCGTGACATTAAAAGGTTCTTGATCAACAATGGCGGTAAAATGTCCATACCACTGGGCAATTCGACTAATCGAAAAATTATTTAACTGACTGCTTTGACTAACATTTTCAGCGTAAGCATTAAAACCAAGTGACATATTTTGACTGAAAAGCCAGCATCTTTGATGATTCATTTCCTCAATTTTTGCCAGCTCAACATAAACAGGTTGAATCGCACTTAGAATTTGCTTAGTTGCCGTTAGTGGCTGTAATGACAAGCCAATTGATTTTGCTAAGCTTTTGGTGCTCTTAGTTGGAATAAAGCAGACAGGACATGATTTTGACTGTGATTTTAAATACGAAATAATTTCAATTAAAAGTTGTGAAGATCCAATCGTAATAAGCGGAGTGGTTGCTTTAAAATTTGATAAACTTTTGAAACTTTGTTGATTATTAAGAGAGACCTCGATAACTTTTAAATTAGTTGCTTGTTCTTCAAAAAGGGGATGAATAGCTTGCCAGATAGCTTGAACTTCATTCGTACTGGCTGATATTTCAAGTAAAATCACAAATTCTTTCAACTTTCTTCCTCCTTAATGACCATACTTAATTATTATACTAAATATTACAGTTTAATTACAAGGTGAAAAACATTAAGATTGTTTGAGAATAATTGTTAAATAAAAAACAATCTTTCAAGTTAAAACTGTCAAAATGTTTCAACAAGAAAAATTGTCATCTGGTTCTTATTAACTTGTCAATCAAACAATGACCAGCATTGGTAAAATCATTGGATGACGTTCAGTTTTTTCAAAGAGGAATGATTTAAGATCATTGATTACCGCTTCACGCAATGAGTTTTCATTAGCACCTTTTTTAGCTAAAGCTCTCCTTAAAGTTCGAAAAACGCGCTTTTTCCCGCTATCGATCAATTCTTCTGATTCACGCATATAAATAAATCCTCTAGATAACAAATCAGGTCCAGCTAAGATTTCCTGACGTTTCAGATCAATTGTCGCAACTACAACAACTAATCCTTCTTCTGCCAGAATTTTGCGATCATGAAGAACTACATTTCCAATATCACCGATTCCCGAACCATCTACATAAACATCGCCAGCACTGAAATGCCCAGCTAAACGTGCAGAATTAGCAGTTAATGCAAGAACATCACCATTATTCATAATAAATGAACGGTCTTTAGGAACATCGCATTTTTCAGCCAATTCAGTGTGAATCTTGAGCATTCGATATTCGCCATGAACGGGAACAAAGTACTTGGGCTTAATTAAGCGTAACATTAACTTTTGCTCTTCTTGACCACCATGTCCAGAAGCATGAATGTTATTAACTTTTCCATGAATGACCTGAGCACCGGCTTCTTCTAATTCATTAATTACATGATTGACACTAATCGTGTTACCAGGAATTGGCAAACTAGAAAAAATGACGGTATCACCAGGTTGAATGCTAACTTGGCGATGAGTGCCATTAGCGATTCGGCTCAGTGCAGCCATTGGTTCCCCTTGAGACCCAGTACAGAGAATCATTACCTGATTAGCTGGTAAATTATTAATTTCGTGTGTATCAACTAAGGCATCATCTGGGATATCAAGATAACCTAACTCTCGGCCATTAACAATGGCAGCTTCCATACTGCGCCCAAAAACGGCAATTTTCCGACCTTTAGCAACAGCAACTTCCGCCGCCTGTTGAATCCGGGAGATATTTGAAGCAAAAGTTGCAAAAATTATTCGACCCTCAACTTTCTCAAAAATTCGCCGAATCGAATTTCCTACCCAGCGTTCTGATTTAGTAAAGTTGGGAATTTCTGCATTTGTGCTATCAGAAAGCAAACAGAGGACGCCATCGCTGCCTAATTTTGCCATTCGTTGTAAATTAGGAGGCTGATGAGTGACTGGTGTTAAATCGAATTTATAGTCACCAGTTGCAACAATCGTTCCGCTGGGTGTTTTTACTGCAACACCGAGTGTATCTGGGATTGAATGGGTAGTCCGAAAGAAGGAAACACTAGTTTTACGAAAATGCAAAACTGTATCCTCATTTATTTCATGCAATTCAGTAGTTCGCAACAATCCATGTTCTTCTAGTTTGCTTTTGATCAATGCTAGAGCTAAGGGACCAGCATAAATCGGAACATTGACTTGCTTGAGTAAATAGGGGATGCCTCCAATATGATCTTCATGCCCATGTGTAATTACCAAAGCTTTTAACTTTGACTTATTTGCAACTAAATATTGATAGTCAGGGATTACATAATCAATTCCTAAAAGATCATCTTCAGGGAACTTGATGCCAGCATCAATTAAAATTAATTCATCCTGAAATTGGACCCCATACGTGTTTTTACCAATTTCTCCTAATCCACCAATGGCAAAAACAGCTGTTTCATTGTTTTTGACATTCAGGCGTTTCATTTAGTAAACTCCGTGAGTTTAAAGTTAGGACTTTGCTTCTCATATTCGAGGGCTTTGGGGCTAAGTCCTTCAAGATATTCGATATTATAATCTGTCTGTTCTTCGACGAGCAGTCGAGCTTGAGCTTCAGACTCAGCTTCGAGATATAAGGATAAAGTACTTTCTCGCCGTGGACTGACATCCTTACTAGGTTGATAGAAAACTTTAAAAACCATTAAAAAAACTCCTTCATAAATTTTTAACTGCTACAATGCAGTATATTCCGAACATGGATTGTTTTTCACAATAATTAACATTATTTTAGCATAGTTATTTGGATAAGTATATATATAACCTTTGTGCGCGAAGATGGAAAGACTTAGTAATCTGGAAAAGTCAATGCTATAATCAAAGTGGAAGGGAAGAGTGAGCATATGCAATTTTTATGGATCGTCATATTAGTTTTAATAGTGCTGTTTTTGCTTCATTTTTTCAAACGAAGATCAAAAGAAAAAAATTGAAAAAAAATAAAACAGTTACCGACCTAGCAGTCGTTAACTGTTTACACCAAATGTCACTAATTAAAGTTGAAAATTCCGAGCTTTTTCCACAAAAAGTTTTTTCAATGTCACAGCCAGTTGCCAGTTTTTGGGGCCAAGAGGTCAATGTCTTTTCTTATTGTTTTACTTTAACGGCTAAAAGTGCTGTAACTATTAAAAAAATTCGTGCTGAATTGAACAGCTTGTTAAAGAATTATGAACAACAGCGACAGCTGACAACTAAATATTATCAACAGGCATTGATCGTGTCGGATTGTTGGTTAGAAAATAATCAATTAAATATTGATGTAGCATATGTGACTAATCAAGCAACTGCCAATTATTTGATTGATGTTCGTCGAGCGGAAAAAGATCATTAACCAATTAAGACTAAATTATCGTCTTGATAGAAAGGATCTTTTTGATTTATATGATCAAAGAATAAAACACCATTTAAATGATCGATTTCATGCTGGCAGACAATAGCTGGATAATTTCGTAATTTATCAAGATGCCGTTGACCATCTAAATCGTACCAACGTAAGGTGATTTTTTGATGGCGTGGTACGTAGCCAGGTACATCACGATCGACTGAAAGACAACCCTCACCTTCTGCCAAAGCTGCCATTCTAACTGACTCACTAATAATGGTCGGGTTTATCAAAATATGTTTAAAAATTGGTTGGTTATTTTCATCAGGAACTAAAACAGCAGTCATCCGGATTGACTGATCAACTTGCGGTGCAGCTAGTCCGACGCCAGCTCGTAACTGATATTTTTTGGCTAGTTTGGGATCCTGACTGTTTTCAAGAAATTCCATGAGCTTTTTTCCAAGCTCTCTTTGTTTATCAGTCAAAGGGAAAGCTAGTGTTTTGGCTCTTGCTCGCAAAGTAGGATTGCCTTCACGAATAATATTTTTCATTGTTATCAATAGTATGACCCTCCTAATTAAATTCATCAGCTTTAATTATAGACTAAAATTCAGTTTTTTTTAAATATTTGCAGTGAGTTTTTAATTAACTTAGCGGAAAATTGTGTATAATTAGATTGTTAATCATTTAACAAGTGGTGAAAATAATGAAAAAAGAAGAAACTATTAGTTATCCGTTGATGAATGAATGGACAGTTCCAGAAATTATTGACGTTATAAAATTTTATCAGGCAGTTGATCAGTTGTATGAGAGAAAGATCGAACGCAGTGACTTTTTAAAAAAATATCAACAATTTCTAAAAATTGTACCGCAAAAATCATTGCAAAAACAATTAGATCGACGTTATTTAGCTCAAAGTGGCGAGAGTCTTTATCGGGCCGTTAAATTTGTTCAAGAAAGTCAAGGAAAATATTTGCATTATGTTAAGAGGTGAGTCGGATGGAATTTCAAGCTGACAAAATTGATTCATTAGTACCGCAGTGGTTAATGACTGCCAGAAAAATGATTTTAGAAAGCTTCTCCCAAAAAATCGAAATTGAAACTAAAACTAGCCGGAATGATCTAGTAACAGGATTGGATCGAAAAATTGAACAGTTCTTAGTTAGAAAAATCCAAGAATGTTTTCCGGGTTCGCAAATTGTGAGCGAGGAGACAAGACCAACGATCAATGAAATTGAAGAAGAAGGTTTGTTGTGGATTATCGACCCAATCGATGGGACCATGAATTTTGTGAAACAAAAGAATGATTTTGCAATTATGATTGGAATTTTTCGGGGAGGAAAAGGTCAACGTGGGTTTATTTATGATGTTATGGCTGATCGGCTTTACCATGGTGGTCCTGATCAGGGAGTTTACTGCAATTATCAAAAAATGAAATCTCCACCTGACGTTCCTTTAGTAGATGGGTTACTTGGAGTAGGTGGTGTAATGTTGATCAATAATAAATATAATTTGCAAAAAATTGCGCTTGCAAGTCATGGAATCAGAATTTACGGCAGCGCAGGAATTGAAATTATTCATGTTTTAAATGGACAGTTAATAGGTTATCTGAGTCATTTACATCCTTGGGATCTGGCAGCCGGGAAAATTTTAGCAGAAACTTTAGGATTAGTTGTGAAAACGATTGACGGTCGAGAAGTAAATGTGTTATCATCAATAGATGTGTTAGTAGCGTCAAAAAATGCTCAGAAAGACATAATAATGATGGCACAGTCTCATTGTTAGTTGCGAGCTGTGACAGAAAAGTCACAGTTTTTTTATGCTAAGAAATGAAAACAAAAAGCTGAATTTTCAAAGATTTTTGATAAAATGAAAATAAGTTTTTTTGAGCAGTGAAACCTATTATTTTGAAAGGAAGAAAAAATTTTGAAAACACGTGATGATATCCGGAATGTTGCGATAATTGCTCATGTTGATCATGGAAAGACAACATTGGTTAATGAATTATTAAAACAGTCTGATACACTTGATGAACATACAAATATTGGTGATCGGGCGATGGATTCGAATGCAATTGAAAAGGAACGTGGGATTACGATCCTTTCTAAAAATACAGCTGTTAAATACCATGGAAAGCAGATCAATATTTTGGATACACCAGGTCATGCCGACTTTGGTGGTGAAGTTGAACGAATTATGAAGATGGTTGACGGAGTCCTGCTAGTTGTCGATGCATTTGAGGGGACGATGCCACAAACGCGTTTTGTTTTGAAAAAGGCTTTGGAACAACATTTAACTCCAATTGTTGTCATTAATAAAATTGACCGTGAAGGTGCACGACCGGAAGAAGTTGTTGATGAAGTACTCGATTTATTTATTGAATTAGGCGCTGATGACTCACAACTTGAATTCCCAGTAGTTTACACCTCCGCTGTTAATGGCACATCTTCATATGAGTCTGACCCAACCACTCAAAAGCATACGATGGATCCAATTTTTGATACCATCTTAAAAACGATTCCAGCTCCAATAGATAACTCTGAAGAACCGTTGCAGTTTCAAGTTGCAATGTTAGATTACAATGAATTTGTTGGACGAGTGGGAATTGGTCGAGTATTTCGTGGCCAGATTAAAGTCGGTGATCAGGTGACAGTTATGAAACTCGATGGTTCGCAAAAGAATTTTCGGGTCACTAAATTATTTGGTTTTTTTGGCTTAAAACGTTTAGAGATTCAAAAGGCTAAGGCAGGAGACTTGATTGCTGTTTCCGGAATGGAAGATATTTTTGTCGGTGAAACGGTTTGCCCAGTTGATCATCCAGATGCTTTGCCGTTATTGCGAATCGATCCACCAACTCTGCAGATGACCTTTAAGACTAATGATTCTCCATTTGTCGGCCGCGAAGGCGAATTTGTTACTGCACGTAAATTGGAGGATCGATTAAAAGTTCAATTACACACGGACGTTTCATTAAGAGTTGAAGATACAGATTCGCCAGATGAATGGATCGTTTCTGGTCGTGGCGAATTGCATCTTTCGATTTTAATCGAAATGTTACGTCGTGAAGGTTTTGAACTAGCAGTTTCACGACCACAAGTTATTTATCGAGAAGTTGAAGGTAAACTATGTGAGCCATTTGAAAATGTCATAATTGATACGCCTGATGAGTATTCTGGTTCAGTTATTGATGCTTTGTCGCAACGTAAAGCACAAATGATTAACATGAAGACAGATAAGAATAAGCAGACACAGTTGGAATTTTCAGCTCCAACTCGTGGTTTAATTGGATTTGATTCTGAGTTTATGTCAATGACTAAGGGCTATGGAATCTTTAACCATACCTTTGCTGAATATAAGCCCGTTATTAGAAACTGGGAACCTGGTCGTCGAACTGGTGCATTGGTTTCAATTAATCAAGGTAAGGCAACTACTTACGCAATTATGGGAGTTGAAGATCGTGGTCGTATTTTTGTTGATCCGGGTACAGAAGTTTATGAAGGAATGATCGTTGGTGAAAGTTCGCGAGAACGAGATATCTCCGTTAATGTAACAAAGGGTAAAAACCTGACCAATGTTCGTTCTTCTAATAAGGATCAAACAGCGATGATTCGTAAACCAACACATTTTACACTTGAGGAATCTTTGGAGTTTTTAAATGAAGATGAATTGCTAGAAATTACGCCAGAAAGTATTCGCTTGCGTAAGCAAATTTTGCCAACGAATCTGCGGGAAAAAGCAGCAAAGCAAAAGAAAATTGCTGCGAAAAAAGCTGACAATTAGTTGGAACATCACTAAAGCTAAGCTTGACATTTAAAAAATTAACAATAGATGAGAAAAGTTCTGATGTCTTTGATCGAAAGGTCGGCATGAGAACTTTTTTGATGCTTTTTTAAAGAATATTTAAAAACATTTTTTGCTAAATTGGTCTTTAAAAAAGCTTTATTGGTTATTAAATGACTTTCTAACATCATAATGTTCGTAAAAAAATGTATTATTAGAAAAAATTAATTTTTTTTGTTGAAAAATACGAATTTTAGCATCATAATAATAATTTGAAAAGGAGGGTAAGTTTGAAAGAACGTTTAGTTTGATTTTATCAACTTGGTTTGTATGATATAATTGCTCTAGTTTAGAAAGGGGCTGAAGCAATTGCGAGAATCTGTTACTAAAAGTGAAATGCTGACAATACTTGCAACAGATGCTGATCAAATCAAGTCAATTTTAAGTAAACAGCGCAATTTTCTCTGTATGTCAAAATGCCCAGCTTTTGAAGAAGTCGCTGATACACAAATTTATGGTTTCTCTTGTGAAGTTAGATTAGCCGAAAAATGTGGCTTGATTTCCTCACAAGAGGGAAAACAAATGGTTACGGAACTTGAACAAGTGTTGTCGGATATTTATGTAACTGCTGGAGAGGATGACTAGTGGTTAGTTGTGATTAAAAAAATTAAAATTAAGTTGCGTTATTTTGACTTCTATTTATTCATTCCATATATTATTTTATGTTTAGTGGGAACCGTTATGGTCTACTCTGCTAGCTCAATTAATCTATCATATGCCGGAATGACGACAAACTTTTACTTAGAACGGCAGCTAATCTATGTTTTCTTGGGCTTGATTTGTTTTAGTTTAACCATGCTTTTAAAACTAGCAAATTTTACCTCCAAAAAATTTATTATTGGGGGATTTTGGATTATTGCTGGATTATTAGCCTATGCCAAATTTATGACTAAAGCTGTAAATGGTGCCAATGGTTGGATTAATTTTAAATTATTTAGTTTACAGCCAGCTGAGTTGTGTAAATTATATCTGGTTCTTTTTGTAGCACAAATATTGGCGCGACGAGAATATTTTTCATTGGATAATAAAATTGGTGGTTATCGAAATTGGAAACCGTGGCTGTTAGTGGCGATTTTATTGATAATGATTTTGATTGAGCCGGATCTTGGTGGATTTGCAATTAATTTAACAATTGTCTCCTTAATGATTCTAGCCAACACGGCAGCTTTGAAATCAGTGAAACAAGCTTTCAGCTGGCTTGCTGTTTGGGCAGGGACGATTATTATCTTATTGGTTGTGTTACGCAAATGGAATCCGGTTGCTGGGACGAAATATACTTATATGTATAGCCGCTTAACTGCTTTTTATAATCCTTTCAAAGTTGCTAGTGACAGTGGGCAGCAATTAATCAATTCTTATTATGCAATTAGCAACGGTGGTTTGTTTGGTTTAGGATTAGGAAATAGCATTCAGAAACGCGGATATTTGCCGGAACCATATACAGATTTTATTTTGGCAGTAACCAGTGAAGAACTAGGTGCAATTGGAGTTGCTTGTATTTTAGCGTTAATCTGTTGGCTGACCTTGCGGATGTTTTTAATTGGAATCAGGGCAAAGAATACTTATTCCGCCTTAATTTGTTATGGAATAGGAACTTTTTTTGCGGTAGAAACGTTCTTTAATTTGGGAGCAGTAACTGGCCTTTTGCCAATTACTGGAGTTACCTTTCCGTTTGTTTCATATGGTGGTTCAAGTATGTTGGTCCTTTCTTTAGCTTTAGGGATTGTAATGAACATCTCAATCCATCAGCGACAAGTGAAGTTTAATAAGAAATAAAAATGAAGGTGGGATTTCAGTGAAAAAGGTATTGATCGCTAACCGTGGTGAAATTGCTGTTCGAATAATCAGGGCTTGTCATGAATTAAAACTTAAAACTGTGGCAATTTTTGCTAAGGAAGATGAATTATCTGTTCATCGTTTTAAAGCTGACGAAGCCTATTTAGTTGGTGCAGGTAAACGACCAATTGAGGCTTATCTGGATATGGATGATATTATTCGAATTGCAAAAAAAACCAGTGCGGATGCCATTCATCCTGGATACGGATTTTTAGCGGAAAATGAACAGTTTGCCCAAAAATGTCAAGATGCAGGGATTACATTTATTGGACCTAAAGTTG
>NZ_AHYZ01000062.1 GCF_000255495.1 Liquorilactobacillus vini DSM 20605 | reverse complement strand
TTAGCTCAGTTGGTAGAGCATCTGACTTTTAATCAGAGGGTCGACAGTTCGAGCCTGTCACGACTCATAAGTCAATTTTGCGGGTGTGGCGGAATTGGCAGACGCACTAGATTTAGGTTCTAGCGTTGAAAGACGTGGGGGTTCAAATCCCTTCACCCGCACCATATTTGCCGACTTAGCTCAGTTGGTAGAGCATCTGATTTGTAATCAGGGGGTCGGGCGTTCAAATCGTCTAGTCGGCACCATATTTATGCGGAAGTAGTTCAGTGGTAGAACATCACCTTGCCATGGTGGGGGTCGCGGGTTCGAATCCCGTCTTCCGCTTGTGCCAGTTTATTATTATGCCGGGGTGGCGGAACTGGCAGACGCACAGGACTTAAAATCCTGCGGTAAGTGATTACCGTACCGGTTCGATTCCGGTCCTCGGCATTTTTTTGCACCCATAGCGCAATTGGATAGAGTGTCTGACTACGAATCAGAAGGTTGTAGGTTCGACTCCTACTGGGTGCAGTATCGGAAAGTGGCTCAGTAATTCTCAAGGTTTTCGCTGTTTTTCGTCTATCATTTCATTATGTAGTGAATTCGGGAAGTAGCTCAGCTTGGTAGAGCACTACGTTCGGGACGTAGGGGTCGCAGGTTCGAATCCTGTTTTCCCGATTTATACTTCAAAAAAGTCCTTCGTTAATCACGAAGGATTTTTTTGTAGATTAAAATTTTTGCAATTATCTTTTTTTACCGTATAATAATAATCAATATCAATAGTCAATATTAGTCAAATTTAAAAGGATGATTGGATGCAAAGTCAGAATATTTCCGATATTATTGAAAAGTATTTAAAAAGTATTTTGGCGGAATCAGATGAAATTGAAATCAAACGTTCAGAGATGGCTCAATTATTTAATTGTGTACCTTCGCAGATAAATTACGTAATTAATACTAGGTTTAATGTTCAAAATGGTTATATTGTTCGTAGTAAGCGTGGTGGTGGCGGGTATATCCGAATTGAAAAAATAAATTTTGTTGATGATTACGATGTGTTTGATGAACTGATTTCAATTGTCGGGGAAAGTATAAGTTTTAAAGATGCTTTTCAAATGATCAAAAGCCTATTTCAAGCTGAGGTTTTAACTAGATCGGAAGCAAATTTAATTTTAGCTATTATTGACAAGAAAACTTTAAATTTGGCTGACTGTAAACTTGAGAATATGTTGAGAGCGCGTATAATGAAAAACATCCTAAATCGTTTGAAATATGATGATTAGAAAGTGGGGTTAGGTTTATGGAAAATTTATTTACTCCAAGTGCAAGACAAGTCTTATTTATTGCACAGAAACAAGCAAAAGATTTTCGTCACCAAGCAATTGGAACAGAACACTTGTTGCTAGCTTTGGCAATCGAAAAAAATGGGATTGCTGGTAAAGTGTTAAAGCAGTTTGTGATTACTGAAACCGATGTTCGCGAAGAAATAGAGCGTTTGACCGGCTATGGCGATCTAAAAAAGACAAAAGCTTATTTACCATATACTCCCCGGGCGAAAGAGATTCTATCACTTGCCAGTGAAGAGGCGCAGGGAATGAATGCTCCGAAAATTGGCACTGAGCATTTATTGTTAGCTTTGATCAAGGATAATGAACTGCTCTCAGTCAGGATCTTAGAAAGCTTAAATGTTGATATCAAACAGTTGCGGCAAACAATCTTTCATAAATTAGGCTTTAGTGAAACGCAATTGAAGAAAAATCTTAAAAATAAGGTCAAGTCCGCTGGAACACCAACTTTAAATTCTTTAGCTCGTGATTTGACTCGACTAGCAGCAGAAGAAAAAATTGATCCGGTTATCGGACGAAAAAAAGAAGTTAGACGCGTTATTCAGGTTTTAAGTCGACGTACAAAAAATAATCCAGTGTTACTGGGTGAACCTGGAGTTGGGAAAACGGCAATTGCTGAGGGTTTAGCTCAAGCAATCATTAATGGTGAGGTTCCTGAAAATCTAGCTGATAAACGTGTTATGGTTTTAGACATGGGCTCATTAGTTGCTGGAACTAAATATCGTGGCGAGTTCGAAGATCGAGTTAAAAAAATTATTGATGAAATTTATGATGATGGTCATGTGATTTTATTTATTGATGAGTTGCATACCTTAATTGGCGCTGGAGGTGCTGAAGGGGCAATTGATGCTTCAAATATCTTAAAACCCGCTTTAGCTCGCGGAGAAGTACAGGTTATTGGTGCAACAACGCTTGATGAATTTCAAAAATATATTGAATCTGATTCAGCTTTGGAACGACGCTTTGCAAAAATTATGATTGCTGAGCCTTCTGCTAGTGATACATTAAAAATTCTTCAGGGCTTGCGGCCACGTTATGAAGCGCATCACCAATTAAAGATTAAAGATAGTGCTTTACAAGCTGCGGTAACTTTAAGTGTTAGATATATTTCTGATCGCTTTTTACCTGATAAAGCGATCGATCTGATGGATGAAGCGTCTGCCCGAGTTCATATTAATCATTCGGGATCAGCTAAAAAATTGACTGCAAAAAAAGATGAACTTCACCAATTATCAATTGAAAAATTGTCTGCTTTAACAGAGGAACGTTTTGAAGATGCAGCTGCAATTCGCAAGAGGGAATTAAGTTTGCGTAAAAACATTGAACAACTAAGGGAAAAACAAGCTGCTGGTGATTATCAAGATGCCGTTGAAGCTGAAGATATTGCACAAGTTGTTTCTGAATGGACTGGGGTTCCAGTAACCCAAATGAATAAGAGTGAAACAACACGTTTGATTGAGTTAGAAAAGATTTTGCATCAAAGAGTTATTGGTCAACAACAAGCTGTCTCGGCTGTTTCACGTGCTATTCGGCGGGCTCGCAGTGGATTAAAAGATCCTAATAGGCCAATTGGTTCTTTTATGTTTTTAGGCCCGACAGGTGTTGGTAAAACGGAATTAGCTAAAGCTTTGGCAGAAGCGATGTTTGGTTCTGAAAATGCGATTATTCGAATCGATATGAGTGAGTATATGGAAAAGTACAGCACCAGTCGCTTAGTTGGTTCACCACCAGGATATGTTGGTTATGACGAAGGCGGGCAATTGACCGAAAAGGTTCGTCAACATCCATATTCAGTTGTTTTGTTTGATGAAATCGAAAAGGCTCATCCAGATGTTTTTAATATCTTGCTGCAAGTTTTAGATGATGGTTATCTAACTGATTCCAAGGGTCGGAAAGTTGATTTTCGAAATACGATCATTATTATGACATCAAACTTAGGCGCAACGGCTTTACGCGATGAAAAGCAGGTCGGCTTTAGCAGAAAAAATACTCAAAATGATTTTCAAGCTATGTCGACAAAAATTAAAGAAGTTCTAAAGCAAACTTTTCGTCCTGAATTCTTAAACCGCATCGATGAGACAATTATTTTCCATCAATTAGATAAAGATGAATTGCATCAAATTGTTAAATTGATGGCTAAAGAGGTTTTAGATCGTGTGCGGGAGCAAAATGTTAAAATTAAAATTACTCCAGCAGCAATTGATTTGGTAGCTGAAAAGGGATTCGATCCTGAATATGGCGCTCGGCCAATTCGACGGGCTTTACAAACTGAAGTTGAGGATAAACTAAGTGAAATGTTGATCACTGGACAGATTAAAGTTGGTAGTGTGGTTTCAGTCGGAGCTAGCAGAGGTAAGATTGTGATTAACGTTAAAGAGAGCAAGCAAGATCTGAAAAAGTCGGCAGTTAGTCAAAAATGAAGTTGAATTAATGATAATGGTTGACAATCAAAGAAAAAAATAGTAACCTAAGACAGTAAAATCTGTGAATTATCGGGTAGTTGTGATCTATTGTCCATAACTATCATCGAGAAAAGCAAAAATAGTGGATTGCTTAATTGCAAGAAGAACTGTTTTTGGTTTTTTTTGCCCTAAATTTGTTATTTTTTTAAAATGTAATCAAAATGTAATATTAAGGGGAATTCACAGAAATATTTTAAGAGGTGAACAACTTGGCAGGACATATTGTTAAATACGGGAAACATCGGACCCGCAGAAGTTATGCACGAATCAAGGAAGTTCTTGAACTGCCGAACTTGATCGAAATTCAGTCCAATTCCTATAATTGGTTTATGAATGAAGGTCTAAGGGAAGTCTTTGAAGATATCATGCCAATTGAAGACTTCGCCGGCAATTTATCATTAGAATTTGTCGACTATCAGTTATTGAAACCAAAATACAGTGTTGAGGAAGCTCGGCAACATGATGCTAATTACTCGGCACCGCTGCATGTTACTTTGAATTTAATTAACCATGAAACTGGTGAAATTAAGTCCCAAGATGTTTTCTTTGGGGACTTTCCTTTAATGACTGAACAAGGAACCTTTATTATCAACGGGGCTGAAAGGGTCATTGTTTCGCAATTAGTTCGTTCACCAGGAGTCTATTATAATGCCGAAATGGATAAAAGCGGACGTACGAATTATGGAACAACAGTAATTCCTAATCGTGGGGCTTGGCTTGAGTATGAAACAGATGCCAAAAACATTGCCTATGTTCGTATTGACCGGACACGCAAGATTCCACTGACAGAATTGATTAGAGCACTTGGCTTTAGTTCTGATGATGAAATTGTTAAATTGATGGGGCAAAGCGACAGTTTAATGCTGACTTTGGAAAAAGATGTTCATAAAAACGAGGAAGATTCACGTGTTGAGGAATCACTAAAGGATATCTATGAACGCTTACGCCCTGGTGAACCTAAAACAGCTGACAGTGCCCGCAGTTTATTGACTGCTCGTTTCTTTGATCCAAAACGTTACGATTTGGCACCAGTTGGTCGTTACAAAATCAATAAAAAACTTAATCTTAAGACTCGTTTACTGGATCTAACCATTGCCGAAACATTAGCTGATCCAGATACTGGGGAAATTATCGTTAAAAAGGGCACAGTCTTAGATAAGCAAGTTATGGATAAACTAGCTCCTTATTTAACACGAAAAGATTTTAAGACTTATACTTTCCAACCTTCAGATGAAGGTGTGGTTACTAATCCGATGATTATTCAAGTGATCAAGGTTTATTCACCAAATGATCCTGAAAAAGTAGTCAATGTGATTGGTAATGGCAATATTGATTTAAAATACAAACATATTTTGCCAGCTGATATTATTGCTTCAATGAACTATTTCTTTGATTTACAAGAGGGTATTGGAACAACTGATGATATTGATCACTTAGGCAATCGGCGGATTCGCTGCGTTGGTGAATTATTACAGAATCAATTTAGAATTGGTTTGTCAAGGATGGAACGGGTTGTTCGTGAAAGAATGTCAATCCAAGATACTGCAACCGTTACTCCGCAGCAGTTGATCAATATTCGTCCGGTTGTAGCTTCAATTAAAGAATTCTTTGGCAGTTCACAACTGTCACAGTTTATGGATCAAACTAATCCATTAGGCGAATTGACCCATAAGCGTCGTCTTTCGGCTTTAGGACCTGGTGGTTTAACACGTGATCGTGCAGGCTATGAAGTTCGTGATGTTCATTACACGCATTATGGTCGAATGTGTCCAATTGAAACACCCGAAGGCCCTAACATTGGTTTGATCAACAGTCTGTCAACCTATGCGCGAGTTAATAAATATGGCTTTATCGAAACTCCATATCGCCGTGTTTCTTGGACAACGCATAAAGTTACTGATAAAATTGATTACTTAACGGCCGATGAAGAAGATAATTATGTTATTGCTCAAGCAAACTCACCGCTGAATGATGATGGTTCATTTGTTAATGACGTTGTTATGGCACGGAGCAAGAGCAATAACATTGAAATATCAGTTGATAAAGTTGATTATATGGACGTTTCACCTAAACAAGTTGTCGCGGTCGCAACAGCATGTATTCCATTTTTGGAAAATGACGACTCTAACCGAGCCTTGATGGGTGCTAACATGCAGCGTCAGGCGGTGCCGTTAATTGATCCTCATGCACCATTGGTTGGAACTGGTATCGAATACAAAGCGGCTCATGATTCAGGGGTTGCCTTGATTAGTAAACATGATGGTACCGTTGAATATGTCGATGCGCGTGAAATTCGGGTTCGCCGAGATGACGGTACGCTCGATAAATATAAATTAATGAAATTCCGTCGATCAAATGGTGGTAAGAACTATAATCAGCGTCCACTAGTTAATGTCGGTGATCATGTTGATAATGATGAAATCTTGGCTGATGGTCCTTCAATGGAAGGCGGAGAACTAGCGTTAGGGCAAAATCCATTGATTGCCTTTATGACGTGGGATGGTTATAACTTTGAAGATGCGATTGCTATTAGTGAACGGTTAGTCAAAGATGATGTTTACACTTCGATTCATATTGAAGAACATGAATCTGAAGCTCGTGATACTAAACTGGGTCCTGAGGAAATGACGCGTGAGATTCCTAATGTCGGCGAAGATGCTTTGAAAGACCTTGATGAATTTGGAATTGTCAGAATTGGGGCTGAAGTGCATGATGGTGACATTTTGGTTGGTAAAGTCACTCCAAAGGGTGTTACGGAGTTATCAGCTGAAGAGCGTTTGTTGCATGCAATTTTTGGTGAAAAAGCTCGTGAAGTTCGTGACACATCATTACGAGTTCCTCATGGCGGCGGCGGTATTGTTCAAGATGTCAAAATATTTACGCGTGAAGCCGGCGATGAGCTTGCTCCGGGAGTTAATATGATGGTCCGTGTTTATATTGCTCAAAAACGCAAGATTCAAGTTGGTGATAAAATGGCTGGTCGACATGGAAATAAAGGGACAGTTTCGATTGTGATTCCAGAAGAAGATATGCCATTTATGCCAGATGGTACGCCAATTGATATTATGTTAAGTCCAATGGGTGTTCCTTCACGTATGAACATTGGACAAGTTCTGGATCTACATTTAGGAATGGCTGCTCGCAAATTGGGAATCCATGTAGCTTCTCCGGTTTTTGATGGTGCCCGTGATAGTGATATTTGGGCAGCTTTGAAAGAAGCAGGAGTAGATAGTGATGGTAAGACCGTACTTTATGATGGTCGAACTGGTGACCCGTTTGATAATCGGATTGCAGTTGGTGTTATGTATTACATGAAATTAGCTCATATGGTTGATGATAAGATTCATGCTCGTTCAATTGGACCATATTCATTAGTTACACAGCAGCCTTTAGGTGGTATAGCCCAATTTGGTGGCCAGCGTTTCGGTGAAATGGAAGTTTGGGCGCTTGAAGCTTATGGTGCTGCCTATACTTTACAGGAAATTTTGACTTATAAATCAGATGATGTTGTTGGACGGGTCAAGACATATGAAGCAATCGTCAAGGGCGAGCCAATTCCAAAACCAGGTGTTCCAGAATCATTCCGCGTTTTAGTTAAGGAATTACAATCGCTTGGCTTAGATATGAAGGTTCTTGATTCTGATAAGCATGAAATCGAACTGCGCGATATGGATGACGATGAAGACGATGTAATGAATGTTGATGCGTTAAGCAAACTAGCTAAAGAACAAGCTGCCAAGAAGGAACAAGCTCAAGCTGATGATTCCTCCAAAAGCAGTGAGAATGATCCAGAAACAAAGACAGAAAATTAGATTTGAGCATAACAAAAAAGGAGGTCGGTCTTTTTGATCGATGTCAATAAATTTGACAGCATGCAGATTGGTTTAGCTTCTTCCGATAAAATACGCAGCTGGTCTTATGGGGAAGTAAAGAAACCTGAAACCATCAATTACCGTACTTTGAAACCTGAAAAAGACGGTTTGTTTGACGAAAGAATTTTTGGCCCAACTAAAGATTGGGAATGTGCTTGCGGTAAGTACAAACGAATCCGCTATAAAGGAATTGTTTGTGATCGTTGTGGTGTTGAAGTTACTAGCTCAAAAGTTCGCCGTGAGCGGATGGGACATATTGAATTAGCTGCACCTGTAACTCATATTTGGTATTTTAAAGGAATTCCGAGTCGGATGGGCTTAGTTTTGGATATGAGTCCCCGGGCACTGGAAGAAATTATTTATTTTGCATCATATGTGGTAACCGAGCCAGGGAATACACCACTTGAAAAAAAGCAGCTTTTAACTGAACGTGAATACCGTGAAAAACGTGAAAAGTACGGTCAGGAATTTAAGGCCGGGATGGGTGCCGAAGCTGTTCGAACATTATTGAGAGATGTTAATCTCGAAAAAGAATGCACTGAACTGAAAGAAGAATTAAAAGAAGCAACTGGACAAAAGCGAACACGGGCAGTTCGTCGTTTGGATATTTTGGAAGCTTTCTTAAAATCTGGAAACAAACCTGAATGGATGGTAATGGATGCAGTTCCAGTGATTCCACCAGATTTGCGGCCAATGGTTCAACTAGAAGGTGGCCGTTTTGCCACTTCCGATTTGAACGATTTATATCGGCGGGTAATTAACCGAAATAATCGATTGAAACGTTTACTAGATCTGCATGCACCTGGAATCATTGTTCAAAACGAAAAACGGATGCTACAAGAAGCGGTAGATGCGTTGATTGATAATGGTCGTCGCGGACGTCCAGTAACTGGACCAGGGAATCGTCCATTAAAATCATTGTCACATATGTTAAAAGGTAAGCAGGGCCGTTTTCGCCAAAACTTGTTGGGCAAACGTGTTGATTACTCCGGACGTTCAGTTATTGATGTTGGACCAAAACTTAAGATGAACGAAATGGGTATCCCACATGAAATGGCTTTGGAATTGTTCAAACCATTTATGATGAAAGAGCTTGTTAAACGTGGAATGGCATCAAATATTAAGAATGCCAAGCGAAAACTTGAACGACGTGATGAAGATATTTGGGATGTTCTTGAGGAAGTTATTAAAGAACATCCGGTATTATTAAACCGGGCACCTACTTTGCATCGCTTGGGAATCCAAGCTTTTGAACCAAGGTTGGTTGATGGAAAATCAATGAGATTGCATCCTTTGGCTTGTGAAGCTTATAATGCTGATTTTGATGGTGACCAGATGGCGATTCATGTACCACTTTCTGATGAAGCTCAAGCTGAAGCCCGCTTGTTAATGTTGGCTGCCCATCATATTTTGGCTCCAAAGGATGGTAAACCAATCGTTACTCCTTCACAGGATATGGTTATTGGCAACTATTATATGACTGTTGAAGAAGCTGATCGTGAAGGCGAAGGCATGATTTTTAAAGATGTTAATGAGATTCGGACGGCTTATCAAAATAATTATGTCCATTTGCATACAAGAATTGGTTTACAAACTTCATCATTAGCAGCTAGTGGAAAACCATTCACAGATTGGCAAAAACAACGGGTAATGGTTACGACGGTTGGTAAGGCATTCTTTAATGAAATCTTACCGAAAGATTTTCCTTATTTAAATGAACCAACCGAAGAAAATTTAACCGTTCAAACTCCAGATAAATATTTTTTGGAATTAGGAACTGATATTCGCCAATTTTTGGCAAGTCAACCATTAGTTGGGCCATTTAAAGCAGGCTTTCTGAGTGATATTATTGCTCAAGTCTACAAGAAATTTAAAGTGACTGAAACCTCGAAGTTTTTGGATCGAATTAAAGATTTAGGTTACTATGAATCAACTCGTTCTGGCTTAACAGTTGGAATGGCTGATGTAACGGATCTGAAAGAAAAACCAGCAATTATTGAGCAAGCGCATAAAGAAGTTGCAACAGTTGCTAAACAATTTCGGCGTGGTTTAATTACTGAAGATGAGCGGTATAATCGTGTAATTGCTATTTGGAATAATGCTAAAGACCAGATTCAAGATAAATTAGTTCAAAACATGGATCCAAAGAACCCGATTCAAATGATGTCTGATTCTGGAGCTCGTGGCAATATTTCGAACTTTACCCAGCTAGCTGGAATGCGTGGGTTGATGGCTGCTCCTAATGGTAAAACGATGGAATTGCCGATTGTTTCTAACTTCCGTGAGGGACTATCAGTGATGGAAATGTTTATTTCTACTCACGGTGCGCGTAAGGGTATGACAGATACTGCCCTGAAGACTGCTGATTCAGGTTATTTAACTCGACGTTTGGTTGATGTGGCTCAGGATGTTATCATTCGTGAAAAAGATTGCGGAACAGATCGTGGTTTAGATGTGACTGCCATCAAAGAAGGCAATGAAATGATTGAGCCACTTTATGATCGAATTTTGGGCCGTTACGCAATGAAAACTGTTAAAGATCCAAAAACTGGTGAAGTGATCGTGCCAGCAAATAAAATGATTGATGAGGACAAAGCTCAAGCAGTTATTGATGCCGGAGTTAAAAAAGTTACAATTCGATCAGCCTTTACTTGCAATACACGTCACGGTGTTTGTGAGAAATGCTACGGTCGCAATATGGCAACCGGCGATCAAGTTGAAGTTGGTGAAGCAGTTGGGACTGTTGCTGCCCAATCAATTGGTGAGCCTGGTACACAGTTGACCATGCGGACCTTCCATACTGGTGGGGTTGCCGGTGATGATATTACACAAGGGTTGCCTCGTGTGCAGGAAATTTTTGAAGCTCGTAATCCTAAAGGTTTGGCTAAGATTTCTGAAGTTACTGGTGTAATTGATTCAGTTGAAGAAAACCCAGCTGAGCGCACAAAGACTGTAACTGTCAAAGGCGAAACTGATACAAGAAAGTATAGTTTGCCATTTACAGCTGTCTTGAAAGTAGCTGAAGGTGATCAGGTTCATCGTGGTGATCCATTGACAGTTGGTTCAATTGACCCTAAAGAATTAATCAAAGTTCGTGATGTTCTATCAACTGAAAATTATATCTTGCGTGAAGTCCAAAAAGTTTACCGGATGCAAGGTGTTGAAATTGCTGATAAGCATATTGAAGTTATGGCTCGACAAATGTTACGTAAAATCCGAGTTATGGATCCAGGAGATACGGACTTATTGCCTGGTACTTTAATGGATATCAATGATTTTAAAGATCGTAACCGTGATACTATAATTAAAGGTGCGATTCCAGCCACAGCTCGTCCGGTTTTATTAGGAATTACTAAAGCTTCACTGGAAACTAATAGCTTCTTATCAGCTGCTTCCTTCCAAGAAACAACCCGCGTTCTGACAGATGCGGCAATTCGTGGAAAGAATGATCCATTGATTGGTTTGAAAGAAAATGTTATTATTGGTAAATTGATTCCAGCTGGGACTGGAATGCCACTCTATCGCCAAATTAAGCCCAAAGAGATCGGCGGAGTTTCCCAAAATGTTTACTCAATTTCTGATATCGAACAGCAAATGAAAAATGCAGAATCAGCTAAAACTGATCCAGCATCTAAATAAATAATAAAATAATTTTTAAACTCGGCTATTTTAACTAGCCGAGTTTTTTTTTAAAGAATCAAAACAATCTGCAGGCTTAATACAAGTAGCGGTAAAAAAGGAATTTTATTCTTATGAAAATACCAACAATAAATTATTCCTCCTAATGAGGCAAGCAGAAGTAAAAATAATATTTTATCGAAACCGATGCAATAATAAATAGTAATTAAGAAAATTAGATCAGCGCTGCCAAGCCAGTGATTAAGAACGAAGAAGCTAAGAATGATAAAAAGAAAACAAGTAAGATCAAAGCTTTGAAAATGAAATTTATTGACGACTAGTGAAACTAACAAAAAACATAAATTTCCTGTCCAAAGGATGAATGCTGAGACCATCATTGTATGCCAATCTTCGAGCGCCAACCAACTGCTCCAACAAACAAGCAAGCAAATCAAAATAAGTTTTAGTGAATTATGATAGTTAGAACTGAGCAAGAAAAAATCTATTCCAAAAAAAAATTCACAAAATGTACTGTTAAAAGCAATCCGTTGTTGACAATAACGACATTTGCCACGCAAAATAATAATGCTGAGCAGCGGGATCAATTCAAACCAACTTAATTGATGCTGACAATGGTCACAGAAAGATCGCTTAATTTTTAAAGAAAGCTGTTGTTGCATTCGCCAATGTGAACACCAGAAAAAGGATCCCCAGCAGCAACCTAAGACAAAGCATAAACAAGTTATAATCATATTTTCCGCCTCCAACGGATAAATACGCAAAATAAAGAAACAATTTAGGTTGACAAACTTTTATATATCGTGGTAACCTAGTCAAGGTGCTTTATGTGAACAGTTCTTCCGTACTGTGCGGAA
The DNA here is from genome assembly GCF_000255495.1 of Liquorilactobacillus vini DSM 20605. Taxonomy (GTDB): domain Bacteria; phylum Bacillota; class Bacilli; order Lactobacillales; family Lactobacillaceae; genus Liquorilactobacillus; species Liquorilactobacillus vini. The sequence continues at coordinate 57,504 of NZ_AHYZ01000062.1, read as the reverse complement.
CATGCTGACTGTGGAACGTTAGCATTCATAGTACGTTTGGGCTTTTATTTTTTGTAAAAAATGAACCGCCTGGATGTGTGTACTTAAATTAGAAAAAATATTAGGAGGAGAAGCATTAGATGCCAACAATTAATCAGTTGATTCGTAAGGGGCGCAAGTCAAAGACTTCTAAGTCAAATTCGCCTGCTTTAAACTTCGGTTACAACAGTTATAACAAAATTCAGACTAATAATCCTGCACCACAAAAACGTGGAGTAGCTACTCGTGTCGGAACTATGACCCCAAAGAAGCCTAATTCAGCTTTACGGAAGTATGCTCGTGTTCGATTGTCAAACCTGATCGAAGTTACTGCTTATATTCCGGGAATTGGACATAATTTACAGGAACATAGTGTCGTTTTGATTCGTGGTGGTCGTGTTAAAGACCTTCCTGGTGTTCGTTATCATATTGTTCGTGGTGCTTTGGATACAGCCGGTGTTACTGATCGTAAACAAGGTCGTTCGAAGTATGGTACTAAGAAACCAAAGAAGTAATCGAGTTAAAAAGGAATATTAGGAGGTTATTTAAATGCCAAGAAAAGGTGCAGTTTCAAAACGTGAAGTGCTCCCAGATCCAATTTACAAATCTAAATTGGTTACGCGCTTGATCAACCATTTAATGATCGATGGCAAACGTGGAACAGCTTCAAAAATTTTGTATCAAGCTTTTGATTTAATTAAAGAACAAACTGGTAATGAACCATTGGATGTTTTTGAAGAAGCCATGAAAAATGTTATGCCAGTGCTTGAAGTTCGTGCTCGGCGTGTTGGTGGATCTAACTATCAAGTCCCAATTGAAGTTCGTCCTGACAGAAGAACAACATTAGGCTTGCGTTGGATTGTAAACTATTCTCGTCTTCGCGGCGAACATACAATGCCAGAAAGATTAGCAAAAGAAATTATCGATGCAGCGAATAATACTGGTGCTTCAGTTAAAAAACGTGAAGATACACATAAAATGGCAGATGCAAACCGAGCATTTGCACATTATCGTTGGTAATTTTTAGTAAATGGCTATTATATGGTTTGGGTAAATCCTTATAGTAGTCATTTTTTTAAGAAACTACAATTGGTTTTTTGAAATTGGTCATAATTCTGAAAGGAGAGAAATTCTCAAAAATGGCTAATAAACGTGAATTTCCGCTTGAAAAAACACGTAACATTGGGATTGTTGCTCATATTGATGCAGGTAAAACGACAACAACCGAACGCATCCTGTACTATACTGGTAAAATTCACAAAATTGGAGAAACTCATGATGGTGATTCTCAAATGGACTGGATGGCTCAGGAAAAAGAACGGGGCATTACAATTACATCTGCCGCAACAACCGCTCAATGGCACGATCATCGAATTAACATCATTGATACTCCAGGACACGTTGATTTTACGGTTGAAGTAGAACGTTCGCTGCGTGTACTTGATGGAGCAGTTGTTGTTTTAGATGCACAATCTGGGGTTGAACCTCAAACTGAAAATGTTTGGCGCCAGGCAACAACATATTCTGTTCCAAGAATTGTTTTTGTTAATAAAATGGATAAGATCGGCGCGGACTTTGATTATTCAGTTAATACAATTCATGATCGTTTACAGGCTAATGCGGTGGCAGTTCAGATGCCGATTGGTGCTGAGGACAATTTTGAAGGGGTAATTGATTTAGTTGAAATGAAAGCCGATGTTTATGATGAAGATAAACTTGGCTCAAAATGGGACACAATCGATGTTCCTGACGAATATAAAGCGGAAGCTCAGAAACGTCGTGAAAAAATGATTGAAGAAATTGCCGACGTTGATGATGATATTATGGAAAAATATCTTGGCGGTGAAGAAATTTCTGTTGAAGAATTGAAAGCTGCTATTCGTAAAGCAACCTTGAATTTGGAGTTATATCCAGTTTTTGCTGGATCAGCTTTCAAAAACAAGGGTGTCCAGATGATGTTGGATGGGGTGAATGACTATTTGCCTTCCCCATTAGATGTTAAGCCTTATAAAGCAACTGATCCCGATACTAACGAAGAAGTTGAATTGACGGCTGGTGATGATAAGCCATTTGCTGGTTTAGCTTTTAAAATTGCAACTGATCCATTTGTTGGGCGGCTGACTTTCTTTAGAGTTTATTCAGGAACACTTGAATCCGGCTCTTATGTTTTGAATGCTACAAAAGATAAACGTGAACGTGTTGGTCGTTTACTGCAAATGCATTCGAATCATCGGAAGGAAATTCCAGAAGTATTTTCAGGCGATATTGCTGCCGCGATTGGTTTAAAGGCAACTACAACTGGTGATTCTTTAACGGATGTTGATCATCCGCTGATTCTTGAGTCAATGGATTTCCCAGATCCAGTTATTCAAGTATCAATTGAGCCCAAAACTAAAGCTGATCAAGATAAAATGGATGTGGCTTTACAAAAACTGGCTGAAGAAGATCCAACCTTTAAGGCTGAAACTAATCCTGAAACTGGTGAAACTTTAATTGCCGGCATGGGTGAGTTGCATTTGGATATTATTGTTGATCGGATGCGGCGTGAATTCAAAGTTGATGCTAGAGTTGGTGAGCCGCAAGTTGCTTATCGTGAAACCTTTACCAAACAAGTTTCAGTTCAAGGTAAGTTTGTTCATCAGTCTGGTGGTAAAGGTCAATATGGTGATGTTTGGATTGAGTTTACACCAAATGATGAAGGCAAGGGCTTTGAATTCGAAGATGCAATTGTCGGTGGTGTTGTTCCGCGTGAATATATTCCAGCGGTTGAGGCTGGTTTAAAAGAAGCAATGAAAAATGGTGTCTTGGCTGGCTATCCGCTGATTGATGTGAAGGCTAAGCTCTATGATGGTAGTTATCACGAAGTCGATTCAAGTGAAGCAGCATTCAAGATTGCAGCTTCATTAGCTTTGAGAAACGCTGCTAAAGTGGCTGGTGCTGTAATCCTTGAACCAATCATGCGGGTGGAAATCGTAACACCTGAGGATTATTTGGGTGATGTTATGGGACATGTAACTGCTCGTCGTGGTCGTGTTGAAGGAATGGAAAACCGGGGAAATGCTCAAATGGTAAAAGCATTTGTTCCACTTGCTGAAATGTTTGGCTATGCTACAACTTTACGCTCTGCAACTCAAGGTCGTGGTACATTTACTATGACGATGGATCATTATGAACCAGTGCCAAAATCAATTCAAGAAGAAATTATTAAGAAAAATGGCGGGAATGCTAGTTAAAAATAAAAAGGAAACTCAAATTGAGTTTCCTTTTTTTAAATAATTTTTGCAGCTAAACAATTTTTGAAGTGCCGTAAAGCCCATTGGTGTCCTTGTGGATCAAAACTAGCAACAGCTGCTTGCGGAATCACGATCTTAAAATTTTTATTATAAGCATCAATAGCGGTGTGCAAAACACAAATGTCAGTACAAACACCAGCTAGCCAAAGCTCATCGATTTTACGACTGCGTAGGTAATTTTCTAAATTAGTATTAACAAAAGCTGAATAGCGATTCTTATCAAAAAAATAAACATGGGAATTTTCTTGATTTTTTTGATACCAGTTGTTAACTTTTCCAAATAATTTTCTTCCCCAAGTATTTTTGAGGTTATGAGGTGGAAAAAGATTGGTTTCTGGATGATAAGGATCATTTTTTTGATGCAGATCGGTTGGAAAGATAACCCATTGATTCTTCTCTAAAAACGAATTAGCTAATGAAAGAATTGCTTTCTCAATTGCTTGACCAGGTTGTCCACAAGTTAATGCTCCTGAATCAGCTACAAAGTCGTTTGTGTAATCAATTATCAATAATGCTTTTGTCAAAATAGCACCTCCCAAAATAGATCTTAATCTAAAAGATACACTTTTTGTGAAAAAAAACAAGAATTAATAAATTTATTCTTGATTTGAATAAAAAAAACAGTTATTATAGTAAGGTACTTGTCATGGGATGAGTGCGCACATTTATTGATTGTGTGAGCTTTGATGTGAAAGGTTGCGACACACCCGGAAGCATTGCCATGGGGTGCGGCGGTAATTTTCGCGGAGCTAGTCTTATTTTTAAAATGGACGAAGGAGGGAATAAAATGGCAAAACAAAAAATTCGGATTCGTTTAAAGGCATATGAGCATCGGATCCTCGATCAGTCAGCCGATAAAATCGTTGAGACTGCTAAGAGGACAGGAGCTGCAATTTCAGGTCCAATTCCGTTGCCAACAGAACGAACATTGTACACGGTAATTCGTGCTCCACATAAATATAAGGATTCACGTGAACAATTCGAAATGCAAACACATAAACGCTTGATTGATATTGTTAATCCGACACCCAAAACAGTTGATTCTTTGATGAAACTGGATTTACCAAGTGGTGTTGATATTGAAATCAAACTGTAATTAGCTAAAAAACAGAATTTAAATTTGGAGGTGTAGACATGACCAAAAAAGGAATCTTAGGAAAAAAAGTGGGTATGACACAAGTCTTTGCTGAAAATGGCGAATTGATCCCAGTTACTGTGGTTGAAGTTGGAACTAATGTTGTTTTGCAAGTCAAGACTGTTGAAAATGACGGCTACGAAGCTGTTCAATTAGGTTTTGATGATTTACGCGAAGTCTTGGCTAACAAACCTGCTAAGGGTCATGCAGCAAAAGCAAAAACTGCTCCTAAGCGCTTCATTCGTGAAATCAGAGATGTTGAGCTGGGAGACTATAAGGTAGGAGACGAAGTAAAGGCTGACATCTTTGTAGCTGGGGATGTAGTTGACGTTACCGGCACATCGAAAGGCCATGGCTTCCAAGGTAATATTAAACGCTGGGGACAATCACGTGGACCGATGGCTCATGGCTCTCGGTACCATCGTCGTCCAGGTTCGATGGGTGTTATTATTAACCGTGTTTTCAAAGGCAAAGTCTTACCAGGTAGAATGGGTAACAAACGAGTAACAATTAAAAACTTGCAAATTGTTAAAGCTGACACTGATAATAATGTTTTGTTAATCCGAGGAAATGTTCCTGGTGCAAACAAATCATTAGTAACGATCACAGGCACAGTAAAAGAAAAATAACTAGGAAAGGAGGAAGTTTAAATGCCGACAGTTGCATTATATAAGCAAGATGGTAGCAAAAATGGTGAAGTTTCATTAAGCAAAGAAATTTTTGGAATCAAACCAAATGAAAGTGTTGTGTTTGATGCTGTACTCATGCAGCGTGCATCTTTACGTCAAGGAACGCATGCGGTAAAAAATCGAAGTGCAGTTTCTGGTGGTGGTAAAAAGCCATGGCGTCAAAAAGGAACCGGCCGTGCTCGTCAGGGATCAATTCGTTCACCACAATGGGTTGGTGGCGGAACAGTCTTTGGACCAACACCGCGTTCATACAGTTACAAACTTCCAAGAAAAGTTCGTCGTTTAGCAATCAAGTCTGTTTTGTCACAAAAAGTTGCTGATCAAGACTTGATGGTTGTTGATAAATTAACTTTTGAAGCACCAAAGACCAAAGATTTTGCTAAAGTTTTGGCAAGCTTGGATGTTCAATCGAAAGTATTAGTAGTTCTTGAAGATGGCAACGACTTAGCTGCTTTATCAGCTCGTAATTTGGCAAACGTTACGGTCATTAATGCTAAGAATGTTAATGTTTTAGATGTTCTTAATAATGATAAGTTGGTCATGACTCAAGAAGCTCTTTCTCAAGTAGAGGAGGTTCTTGCATAATGGAATCGCAAAAAATAATTTTAAAACCAGTTATTACTGAAGCATCAACAGCTGAGATGGATAACAAACGTTATGTTTTTGATGTGGCAACTCAAGCTACGAAACCACAAATTAAAGCTGCCATTGAAGAATTGTTTGATGTTAAGGTAGTAAAACTGAATGTTATTAATGTTAAAGGAAAGAAAAAACGGGTTGGACGTTATGTTGGCTATACTAATAAACGTCGCAAAGCAATTGCAACTTTAAGTTCCGATTCAAAAGCAATCAAATTTTTTGAAGAATAATTAACATAGGAGGGAATTCACGTGGGGATCAAGAAGTTTAAACCGACCTCAAACGGCCGTCGCAATATGACTGGTTCCGATTTTTCAGAAATCACTAAAACAGTTCCTGAAAAATCCCTATTAGTTTCACAGAGCAAGACAGCTGGCCGTAATAGTTATGGTCGTATTACGGTTCGTCATCGTGGTGGCGGGCATAAACGTCAGTATCGTTTGATTGATTTCAAGCGGCTTAAGGATGATGTCCCAGCAACAGTCAAGGCAATTGAGTATGATCCAAATCGCTCAGCCAACATTGCTTTGCTGGTTTACGCTGATGGTACGAAGTCATATATCATTGCACCAAAGGACTTAAAAGTAGGTCAGTTAGTTCAATCAGGTGATGATGCAGATATTAAAGTTGGGAATTCTAAAAAGCTTTCGGAAATTCCAGTTGGAACAATTGTTCACAATATTGAATTGAAACCTGGAAAAGGTGGTCAATTAGTTCGAGCTGCTGGTGCCTCGGCACAAGTTTTGGGTAAAGAAAACAAATATGTTTTGGTTCGCCTTAATTCTGGTGAAGTTCGGATGATTTTAGCTGACTGCCGAGCAACGATTGGAGCAGTTGGTAATGAACAGCACGAATTAATCAATAGCGGGAAAGCAGGCCGAACACGTTGGGCTGGTCGTCGTCCTAAAGTTCGTGGATCTGTTATGAACCCTAACGATCATCCACATGGTGGTGGTGAAGGGAAAGCTCCTGTTGGTCGTCCAAGCCCAATGTCACCATGGGGTAAAAAGACTGCCGGTTACAAGACACGTTCGAAGAAGGCAAAATCCAACAAATTTATTGTGCGTAAGCGGAATGCTTAAACTTAAATTAGTTGCTTAAAATCATTTAAGTCCGAAGGGAGGATTCACATTGAGTCGTAGTTTGAAAAAAGGACCATTTGCAGATGCACATTTAATGAAAAAAATTGAAGCACAAGCAGATAAAGAAAAAAAATCAGTTATCAAGACTTGGTCGCGTCGTTCAACAATTTTTCCAAGTTTTATTGGCTATACAATCGCAGTCTATGATGGACGCAAGCATGTTCCGGTATATATTCAAGAAGATATGGTTGGTCATAAATTAGGAGAATTCGTACCAACACGAACATTCCATGGCCACGGAACAGATGATAAGAAAACAGCTGTTAAGTAAGGGAGGGTTATAAATGGCTGAACAAGTTACATCAGCAAAAGCAACTGCCAAAACAGTTCGAATCCCTGCTCGCAAAGCACGACTGGTGATTGATCTGATTCGTGGTAAAAGTGTTGCCGAAGCTTTAGGTATTTTAAAATTTACTCCAAGAGCGGGAGCTACTATTATTGAAAAAGTTCTAAAATCTGCAATTGCAAATGCAGAAAATAATTTTGATCTTGATGCAGAAGACCTTGTAGTCAGTGAAGCATTTGTCAACGAAGGACCAACCTTGAAACGTTTTCGTCCAAGAGCTAAGGGTTCAGCTTCTCCGATCAACAAACGAACAAGTCATATTACAGTCGTTGTATCAAGCAAATAAGGAGGGATAATGCGTGGGTCAAAAAGTAAATCCAACTGGATTGCGTGTCGGAATTATTCGCGATTGGGATGCCAAGTGGTATGCTGAAAAAGATTTTGCGGATAATTTGCATGAAGATTTGCATATTCGGAAATACATTCAGACAAAATTAGCGGATGCTTCAGTTTCAACTGTTGAAATTGAACGAGCTGCTAAAAGAGTAAATATTTCAGTTCATACAGCTAAACCTGGCATGGTTATTGGCAAAGGTGGAGCTGAAGTAGAAAAACTTCGTAATGAATTAAACAAATTAACTGGCAAACGTGTTCACATCAATATAGTTGAAATTAAAAAGCCGGATCTTGATGCTAAATTAGTTGGTGAAGCAATTGCTGAACAGCTGGAAAATCGTGTTGCATTTCGTCGGGCAATGAAACAAGGAATTCAACGGACGATGAGAGCAGGAGCCAAAGGTATCAAAGTTCAGGTCGCTGGACGTTTAAATGGAGCAGATATGTCTCGTGTTGAGCATTTTTCTGAAGGAACTGTTCCACTGCATACATTACGTGCAGATGTTGATTACGCCTGGACAGAAGCAGCAACAACTTATGGTAGATTAGGTGTTAAAGTTTGGATCTATCGTGGAGAGGTGCTGCCCGAAAAAAAGGCAAACCGCGAAGGAGGGAAATAATCTATGTTAGTACCAAAGCGGACAAAGCATCGTCGTGAATTTCGCGGTAAGATGCGTGGTGAAGCTAAGGGCGGTAAGACTATAGCGTTTGGAGAATATGGTCTACAAGCACTTGATTCACATTGGATTACCAACCGTCAGATTGAAGCTGCCAGAATTGCCATGACGCGTTACATGAAGCGTGGTGGAAGAGTTTGGATCAAAATTTTCCCTCATAAATCATATACATCAAAAGCAATTGGTGTTCGAATGGGTTCAGGGAAAGGTGCTCCTGAAGGTTGGGTAGCTCCAGTAAAACGTGGTAAGATTTTGTTTGAAATTGGCGATGTTTCTGAAGAAGTTGCACGTGAAGCGTTTAGACTGGCTTCTTACAAACTACCAATCAGAACTAAGTTTGTAAAACGTGAGGAAGTAGGTGGCGAATCGAATGAAAACTAAAGAAATTAAAGAATTAACCACTGCTGAAATGCTCGAAAAAGAAAAAGAATTTAAGAAAGAGCTTTTTAATCTGCGTTTTCAACTCGCAACCGGTCAGTTGCAGAATACTGCTAGATTAAAAGAAGTTCGTAAGTCGATTGCTCGTATTAAGACTGTTTTACGACAAAAAGAACTTAATAAATAGAATACGAAAAGGGGGCAAATAAAGCATGGCTGAAACTCGCAATCAACGTAAGGTTTATCAAGGTCGGGTCGTTTCTGACAAAATGGATAAAACAATTACTGTTGTCGTTGAAACATATAAGAATCATAAAGTATACGGCAAACGTGTTAAGTATTCAAAAAAATTTAAAGCTCATGATGAGAATAATGAAGCAAAAGTTGGCGACATTGTGCGGATTATGGAAACACGTCCATTGTCAGCGACCAAGCGTTTTCGTTTAGTTGATATCGTTGAGAAAGCAGTTATTATTTAATGCTTAAATTAATTAGCGATCTACTTAATTCGTATTCTGATTTGTTTGCGAAAGGAGGACACATCTAGTGATCCAACAGGAAAGTCGTTTAAAAGTTGCCGACAACTCTGGGGCTCGTGAAATTTTGGTAATTAAGATTTTAGGGGGTTCAAGAGTTAAAACAGCAAGTGTCGGTGATATTATTGTTGCTACGGTAAAACAAGCAACACCAGGTGGCGTTGTCAAAAAAGGCGATGTTGTTAAGGCTGTAGTTGTCCGGACGAAGTTTGGTAGCCATCGTGTTGATGGTTCTTACATTAAGTTTGATGAAAATGCTGCGGTTATTATTAATGACGACAAGTCGCCAAAGGGAACTCGTATTTTCGGACCGGTGGCACGTGAATTACGTGATGGAAACTTTATGAAGATTGTTTCCTTAGCACCTGAAGTATTGTAATTTAAGCCAATTGCTCAAGGAGGTGCGAAGATGTTCGTAAAAAAGAATGATAAAGTAAAAGTGATTGCTGGTAAAGATAAGGGCAAAGAAGGCGTTGTTGAAAAAGTTTTACTGAAAGAGCAACGAGTAATTGTTAAGGGTGTTAATGTAATTAAGAAACATCAAAAGCCAAGCAATGCTAATCCAAATGGTGGAATTGTTGAGGTTGAAGCACCAATTCATGTATCAAATGTTGCTGTGCTTGATCCTTCAAACGGTCAACCAACTCGTGTTGGCCATAAGATTGTCGACGGTAAAAAGGTCCGTTTTTCTAAAAAAACTGGTGAAGTTTTAGATAAGTAAATCGAGAAGGGAGGATAAAGTCTTCATGACAAATCGTTTAAAAGAAAAGTATGATAAAGAGATCGTTCCTGCTTTAATGGAAAAATTTAATTATACTTCAATTATGCAAGTGCCAAAGGTTGAAAAAATTGTTATCAACATGGGTGTTGGTGATGCTGTTTCGAATTCCAAGAATTTGGATGAAGCTGTTGAAGAGTTAACGTTGATCTCTGGTCAAAAACCAATTATTACGAAAGCAAAGAAATCAATTGCTGGTTTTCGTTTGCGTGAAGGGATGCCAATCGGCACGAAGGTAACTTTACGGGCTAGTCGGATGTATGATTTTCTTGACAAATTAGTTTCGGTTTCACTGCCGCGTGTTCGTGATTTTCATGGTGTTAGCAAACGGGCTTTTGATGGTCGTGGAAATTATACATTGGGAATTCGTGAACAATTAATTTTCCCTGAAATTGATTTTGATGATGTTAACAAAGTTCGTGGGATGGATATTGTTTTGGTAACCACCGCTCAAACTGATGAAGAAGCACGTGAATTATTGACAAAACTAGGAATGCCATTTGCTAAATAAAAGGGGGTTTTACATTGGCTAAAAAATCACAAATTGCTAAGAACAAACGTCCGGCAAAGTTCTCATCACAGGAATATACACGTTGTGCGCGTTGTGGGCGTCCTCATTCAGTTTATCGCAAATTTAAACTATGCCGTGTTTGCCTGCGTGAACTGGCACATAAAGGTCAGATTCCTGGCATGAAAAAGGCTAGCTGGTAAATTATATTTTTGAAAAAAGGAGGGTAAATCAATGGCCATGACAGATCCGATTGCAGATTTTTTAACACGAATTCGGAATGCTAGTTTAGCTAAGCATGAATCAGTAGAAATTCCGGCATCAAAAATCAAGCATGATATTGCAGAGATCTTAAAAAATGAAGGATTCGTTCGCGATGTTGAATACATCGACGATAATAAGCAGGGCATGATCCGTATTTTCTTAAAGTATGGTAAAAACAACGAGCGGGTAATTTCTGGAATTAAACGTATCTCTAAACCTGGTTTAAGATCATATGTTAAGTCAGATGCTGTTCCTAAAGTGTTAAACGGTTTAGGAATCGCAATTCTTTCGACTTCTGAAGGAGTTATTACGGACAAACAAGCAAGAGCAAAGAAAATTGGTGGAGAAGTTCTTGCTTATGTTTGGTAAAATTAAACAGCAGGGAGGTGTAACTTGTGAGTCGAATTGGTTATAAAGAAGTTGTATTGCCAGCAGGCGTTGAAGTAAAAAAAGATGGCGATAAAATTACTGTCAAAGGGCCAAAAGGTGAATTGACACGTGAATTTTCTGACAAGATTTCTTTTGAAATTAAAGATAATGTTGTCAAGTTTGATCGTTCAGCTGATGATAATAAAACAAAGGCATTACATGGAACAAGTCGAGCTAACTTTCATAATATGGTAGTCGGTGTTACAGAAGGATTCAAGAAAGAACTTGAACTTAGAGGTGTTGGTTACCGTGCTCAGATGAAAGGTAAGACCTTGGTTTTGAACGTTGGCTATTCCCATCCAGTTGAATTTGAATCAACGGATGAAATTAAACTTGAAGCACCTTCAGCAACTTCAGTCGTTGTTTCAGGTATTTCAAAAGAAAAGGTTGGCGACCTTGCTGCACGGATTCGCTTGACTCGTGCTCCTGAACCGTACAAAGGCAAAGGTATTCGCTACGTTGGTGAATATGTACGTCGCAAGGAAGGTAAGACTGGTAAATAATTATTAACTATTAAGAGGTGAAAATTTTGATTACAAAACCAGACAAAAATAAAACACGACAAAAACGTCATATTCGTGTTCGTGGAAAAGTCTCTGGTACAGCTAAGTGCCCACGCTTAAATGTTTATCGTTCAAACAAAAACATCTACGCTCAAGTAATTGATGACGTAGCGGGTGTGACGCTTGTTAGTGCCTCTACATTAGACGAGGAAGTTAATGGTAAAACCAAAACAGAGCAGGCTGCTTCAGTTGGTGTATTAGTTGCTAAGCGCGCTGTCGAAAAGGGCATCAAGGAAGTTGTTTTCGATCGTGGCGGTTATTTATATCATGGCCGGGTTGAAGCATTAGCTGATGCTGCTCGCGAAAATGGATTAGACTTTTAATCAAGGGAGGGAAATAGTTTATGGCTTTTATTGATCCAGCAAAATTAGATTTGGAAGATCGTGTGGTTGCTATTAATCGGATCACAAAAGTTGTTAAAGGTGGACGTCGTTTGCGTTTTGCTGCCTTGGTAATTGTTGGTGATCACAACGGTCATGTCGGATTTGGAACTGGAAAAGCACAAGAAGTTCCAGATGCAATTCGCAAAGCAGTTGATGCAGCTCGTAAAAATTTGATCGAGGTTCCAATGGTTGGCGAAACATTACCACACGAAGTTCTAGGTGAACATAGTGGCAGCCGGATTTTATTAAAACCCGCGATTGCTGGTTCAGGTGTTGCTGCAGGTGGGGCCGTCAGAGCCGTTATGGAATTGGCTGGAATTGCTGATGTAACCAGTAAATCACTCGGTTCAAACGCTCCAGTTAATGTTGTTAGAGCAACGATGAGTGGATTAGCAAAGATGAAGAGTACTGCTGAAGTAGCTGCTTTACGTGGTGTTTCAACTCAACACTTAGCTGAATAGGGAGGACGTTAGAAAATGGCAGATTTAAAAGTTACATTAACTCATAGCGTCATTGGCCGTCCACAAAAACAACGTGAGGTAGTTAAAGCTCTAGGCCTTGGACGTATTAATAGTTCAGTTGTTTTGCCTGATAACGCGGCAACTCGTGGCGCAATTGCAAAGATTAACCACTTGGTTGCAGTTGAATTAGCTAACTAAGAAAATTCTGAATATTAAAGGAGGTGCCTTTTTGGTGAAATTGCATGAATTAAAAGCAAGTGAGGGTTCTCGTCAAGTTCGTAATCGTGTTGGCCGTGGAACTTCATCCGGTAATGGTAAGACTGCTGGCCGTGGTCAAAAGGGTCAAAAAGCACGTGGCAAAGTTCGTTTGGGCTTTGAAGGTGGCCAAATGCCATTGTTCCGACGGATGCCAAAACGTGGCTTTAAAAATATTAATCGTAAAGAATATGCGGTTGTAAATTTAAAGACACTTGATACTTTTGAAGATGGTACAGAAATTACGCCAACTTTATTAGTTGAAAAGAAAATTGTTAAAAATGAAAAAGATGGCGTTAAAATTCTTGGCAATGGTCAATTAACTAAAAAGTTAACTGTCAAAGCAAATAAATTTTCTGTAGCTGCAAAAGAAGCAATTGAAGCTGTTGGCGGTCAAGCTGAGGTGATTTAATGCTTAAAACGATGAAGAACGCTCTAGCTGTCAAAGATATTCGTAATAAGATTCTGTTTACTCTAGGCGTCTTGATTGTATTTCGTTTAGGCACATATATCACGGTCCCTGGGATCAACGCTAAAGCTTTAAATAGCGTTGCATCTTCAGGGTTAGTTAGTATCTTAAACACTTTCAGCGGTGGTGGTTTGACTAACTATTCGATTTTAGCAATGGGAGTTTCACCATACATTACCGCGCAGATTGTTGTTCAATTATTGCAAATGGATATTGTTCCACGATTTGTAGAATGGAGCAAACAAGGCGAAGTGGGTCGTCGAAAATTAAATCAGACGGCAAGATATTTGACGATCGTGTTGGCGTTTGTACAATCAATTAGTATTACTGCCGGTTTTAATGCTTTGAGCAGTTTAAGCTTAGTGACAGACCCAAGCATTAAAACTTATGTCAGCATCGGTGTCATTCTAACTGGTGGTTCAATGTTTACTACTTGGCTGGGTGATATGATAACCGATCGAGGATTTGGTAATGGTATTTCCGTGATCATTATGGCTGGTATTCTTGCCAGAATGCCAAGTGCGGTCCATCAAGTTTATGTTGAGCAGTTTGTTGATTCAACGCCAAGTGATTATTGGCAAGGAGCCCTTTATGTTTTGGCATTAGTCCTTGCAGTCTTAATAATTGTTTCATTTGTGACTTTTGTTGAACAGGCAAATTATAAAATCCCAATTCAATATACTCGGCGCTTAGCTGGAGCAACTGATAATTCTTATTTACCACTGAAAATTAACGTTGCTGGTGTTATTCCTGTTATTTTTGCAAGTTCGTTTATTGCTACTCCGCAAACGATTTTAATGGTCTTTACACAAAATCATTCTGAGGATACTTGGTATCAGGTATTAACGAATTTGTTTAATATGCAAAAGCCTGCTGGAATGGTGCTATATACGATTTTAATCGTTTTGTTTACTTTCTTCTATGCTTTTGTTCAAGTTAATCCTGAAAAGTTAGCTAAAAACCTTCAGAAGCAAGGCAGTTATATTCCAAGCGTTTGGCCTGGGAAAGAGACTGAAAGTTATGTTTCAAGATTATTAATGCGTTTAAGTTCGGTGGGTTCGTTGTTTCTTGGTTTAGTTTCATTGATTCCATTAATTGCTTCAAGTATTTGGGGACTGGATGAATCAATTGGTTTAGGTGGTACCAGTTTGTTAATTGTAGTTGGTGTTTCACTTGAATCAATTCGGCAATTAAAAGGTATGATGATGAAGCGGGAGTATGTCGGATTCATTCGTAAATAATAGTTAATGGGTTGGATATCATTTAAGTTAAAATGAATTCAGCTTTTTACGTTTAGTAGAATTATTTTTGGGAGGTCAAAGTTATGACTGCAATGAATTTAATGCTGATGGGTTTACCGGGAGCCGGTAAGGGTACTCAAGCTGAGCGAATCATTGATCGATATCAGATACCGCATATTTCTACTGGAGATATTTTTCGAGCCGCAATTCAGAACCAAACGGAAATGGGCATTAAAGCCAAATCGTTTATTGATCGTGGCGAGTTGGTTCCCGATGAAGTGACAAATGGAATTGTTCGTGATCGTTTGGCTGAATCTGATACTAAGAGTGGTTACTTATTGGATGGTTTCCCAAGAAATCTAGTACAGGCAAAAGCTTTGGAAAAGATGGGAACAGATCTTGATCGTTCATTGGCAGCAGTGATCAACATTCACGTTGATCCAGCTTCTTTGATGGACCGCTTGACTGGCCGGTATATTTGTCGCCAATGTGGTGCTACGTATCACAAGATTTTCAATCCAACCAAAAAAGCGGGCGTCTGTGATCGTTGTGGTGGTACTGATTTTTATCAGCGGGAAGATGATCGTCCAGAAACGGTTAAAAATCGTTTAGATGTTAATCTGAAAATGAACACACCATTGCTTGATTTTTATGAAAAAAAGGATTTATTGTATCAAGTTAATGGTAATCAGGAAATCGATCAAGTTTTCCAGGATATTCAGAAAGTTCTGTTGGGATTAGAAAATTAAGATTAGTTAGTTGCATGAAGCCCATGAGAATGGTATACTATTTCAGGTTTATCTTTTCAATGGGGCAGTCTGTCCATTTTTAGATTAATCGATGCGGTTGAATCAGCTAACAGTAACAGGATCGAACGTGTTGGTCGATCAGGTGAGAAGTTAAAAGACCATTTAAGGAGGTACTTTTACGTGGCGAAAGATGATGTGATTGAAATTGAAGGTAAAGTTAAAGAAACTTTGCCCAATGCGATGTTCAAAGTTGAACTCGAAAATGGACATGAAATTTTGGCCCATGTTTCTGGTAAAATCAGGATGCATTATATTCGAATTTTACCTGGTGACAGGGTCACAGTTGAAATGTCCCCTTACGATTTAACTAAGGGACGCATTACCTATCGCTTTAAATAGATTGTACTTCAAATTTTATCGGGAGGTATAATTCATGAAGGTAAGACCATCAGTAAAGCCAATGTGTGAACACTGCAAAGTTATTAAGCGCAAAGGACGTGTTATGGTAATTTGTTCAAATCCCAAGCATAAGCAACGTCAGGGATAATTAATTTAAAATTTAGGAGGTGTAATTGTTATGGCTCGTATTGCAGGGGTTGATCTACCACGTGATAAAAGAATTGTGATCGGATTAACTTACATTTATGGAATCGGTAATTCAACTGCTCAAAAGATTTTAGCTGATGCAGGAGTATCAGAAGATGTTCGCGTTCGTGATTTGACTGCTGACCAAGAGGACAAGATCCGTGCAGAAGTTGATCATTACAAGGTTGAAGGTGACTTGCGTCGTGAAGTAAGTTTGAACGTTAAACGTTTGTCTGAAATTGGTTCATACCGAGGTCTTCGCCATCGTCGTCATTTACCTAGTCGTGGACAAAACACGAAAAACAATGCTCGGACATGCAAAGGCCCAGCTACATCAATTGCTGGAAGAAAGAAATAATAGGATAAGGAGGGTTATCAGTTAATGGCTGTTAGAAAGAGTTCTCGTAAACGCCGAATCAAAAAAAATATTGAAAGCGGAGTAGCACATATCCATTCTACCTTTAATAATACATTAGTTATGATCACTGATGTCCATGGAAATGCTGTTGCTTGGTCTTCAGCTGGCGCACTGGGTTTTAAGGGAAGTCGTAAATCGACACCTTTTGCTGCTCAAATGGCTGCGGAAGCTGCGGCTAAGGATTCAATGGAGCATGGTATGAAAGCTGTTGAAGTAGCTGTTAAAGGTCCAGGTTCTGGACGTGAAGCTGCCATTCGTGCTTTACAAAGTACTGGATTGGAAGTTACTTCAATTCGTGATGTGACACCTGTTCCTCATAATGGATGTCGTCCTCCAAAGCGTCGTCGTGTCTAATATGGTCAGCATTCATTTTGAGGTAGATCTTCATAATGTTTCCGCCAAATCGCACGTAGCGCTTTGAAAGGGGTAAAGATAAGAATGATTGAATTTGAAAAACCGAAAATTCACAAAATCGAAGAAAGTTCTAATTTTGGTAAATTTATTGTTGAGCCGTTAGAACGTGGCTATGGCACAACTTTGGGTAATTCGCTTCGTCGGATTTTACTTTCTTCACTTCCTGGGGCTGCGATTACCAGCATTCAAATTGACGGTGTCTTACATGAATTTTCCACAATCAAAGGTGTTAGAGAAGATGTTACGCAGATTATTTTAAATCTGAAAAAAGTAGCATTAAAAATTAGTTCTGAAGAAGCTCAAAATCTCGAAATTAACGTTACTGGTCCAGCCAAAGTTACCGCTGGAGATGTTCAGGGTAGTAGTGAGGTCGAAGTTTTAAACCCAGATTTATATCTTTGTACTTTAGCTGAAGGAACTACTCTTCATGTTAGAATGACTGCTAATACTGGACGTGGCTACGTTTCTGCTGATGAAAATAAAGCAAAAGCTGATGAAATGCCGATTGGTGTTTTGCCAATCGATTCAATTTATACCCCGATCGAACGTGTCAATTATCAAGTTGAAAAAACACGTGTTGGTCAAAAAGACGATTATGATAAATTGACGTTGGAAGTTTGGACAAATGGTTCGATTACGCCTAGCGAAGCAATCAGTTTATCGGCTAAAATTTTAACAGAGCATTTGACCTTGTTTGTTGATTTAACTGATGAAGCTAAGAATGCTGAAATCATGGTCGAAAAAGAAGAAACACATAAAGAAAAAATGCTTGAAATGACGATTGAAGAATTGGATTTATCTGTTCGTTCCTATAATTGTTTGAAACGCGCAGGGATTAACACTGTTCAAGAGTTAACTGACAAATCAGAAGCTGATATGATGAAAGTTCGTAATTTAGGACGTAAATCACTTGAAGAAGTTAAGAATAAATTGTCTGATCTTGGCTTATCATTGCGTCATGAAGATTAAAATTAGTTTGCAAAGGAGGGAAATTTAAGATGGGTTACCGTAAATTAGGTCGTACAAGCGGACATCGTCGTGCTATGCTCCGCAATTTGACAACTGATTTGATCGTTAATGGTCGAATTGTTACGACTGAAGCTCGTGCTAAGGAAGTTCGCAAAACGGCTGATAAGATGATTTCTCTTGGAAAAAAGGGCGATTTAGCTTCACGTCGTCGCGCAGCTGCTTTCATGATGGATGTAGTTGCTGATGTTAAAGAAGAAACAGATAAAGTTGTTGTACAAACGGCTTTGCAAAAATTATTTGCCGAAGTTGCTCCTCGTTTTAAAGATCGTAAGGGTGGTTATACGCGGATCTTGAAAATAAATGAGCGACGTGGTGATGCTGCCAAAATGGTTGTCTTGGAGTTAGTTGATTAATTGCTTTTTTAGATTGTCACTTTTATAGCGATAACTGGGCGTTACGATGTTGGGTTAAAACCGAGTCTAGTCCTAAGTACTCATCTATTTTGGTGGGGAAACCTTCGTTATAAAAAGTGATTTTTTTGTCTTAATAGATTATTAAATGAAAGCCCGGGCAATGATTAAGATTTCATGGTCGCGGGTTTTTTAGATTCTTTAATCTTTAATTTTTCGCTAGCGCGGGTCTTTTTCTGAAAAACACTAACAATTGCTAAAAATCAACTGATTATATGTTATTATTATTGTCAAAGAAATTTTTCGGGAGGATCACATGGAAAAAATAGCTGAAATTAAGAATCTCAATTTTAAATATTCTCAGCAAGACAGCTGGCTGTTTCATGATTTTAATTTGGCTATTAATCGTTATGAGTGGTTAGCAATTATTGGACACAATGGTAGTGGTAAAAGTACTTTAGCCCGACTGATTGATGGGCTTTTAGTGCCGCAAGCGGGGGAGATCTGGATTGATCAGCAAAAGATGAGTTCTGAAAATGTTTGGCAGTTGCGGAAAAAAATTGGCATGGTTTTCCAAAATCCAGAGAATCAATTTGTTGGTGCCAATGTGGCTGATGATGTGGCATTTGGTTTAGAAAATCAGGCTGTTCCATACGAGAAAATGCATCAACGGGTTGCGGCTGCTTTGAAGCGCGTCAATATGTGGGAATTCTCTGAACAAGAACCGGCTAATTTATCAGGTGGTCAAAAGCAACGCGTAGCAATTGCAGGAGTGATTGCGTTAAAACCAAAAATTGTTATTTTGGATGAAGCAACCAGCATGCTTGATCCTGCGGGACGTTATGATGTGATTTCTCTAATTAAAGAACTAAAGGAACAGGAAGGCTTAACCGTTATTTCAATCACGCATGATATTGATGAGGCTTCTTTAGCTGATCGGGTAGTGGTTTTAGATGATGGGAAAATTCTTGATGCTGCCTCACCAGCTAACGTCTTTAGTCAAGGGCAAACACTGACTAACTTAGGTTTGGATGTGCCATTTTCAGAAAAAGTCAAACTAGCGTTAAAGCAGCAAGATGTTTTGACCCCATCGGAATATTATACTGAACAAAGGATGGTCGATTGGATTTGTCAATCAATTTTGAAAAAGTAGACTACATTTATCAACCAAATACGCCATTTGCTCACCAGGCTTTAAATCAGGTCAGCTTTTCTCTGCCGGATGAAAGTTATACCGCAATCATTGGTCATACTGGTAGTGGTAAGTCAACCTTGGTTCAGCATTTAAATGGATTATTAAAACCCACTCACGGTCGTTTAATGGTTCAAGAGCAGATGATTACTCCACAAACAACTAATAAAGAGTTAAGTGATTTACGGCGACAAGTCGGTGTGGTGTTTCAATTTCCAGAAGCTCAATTATTTGAGGAGACAGTTTTGCGTGATATTGCTTTTGCTCCTAAGAATTTTGGGATCGATGAGGAAAAAGCGGCTCAATTGGCCAAAGAAGCAGCTGAAGCAGTTAGATTACCTGATTCAGTTTTAGATAAATCGCCCTTTGAGTTGTCAGGTGGTCAAATGCGGCGAGTTGCAATTGCAGGGATCTTAGTTATGAAACCAAAAGTTTTGGTTTTAGACGAACCAACTGCTGGTTTAGATCCTAAGGGTCATCAGGAAATTATGGAGCTTTTTGCGCGTTTAAAGTCACAACAGCATTTAACAGTTATTTTAGTTTCACATCAAATGGATGATGTTGCAGAATATGCAGATCAAGTTTTAGTGATGGAACAAGGGAAATTGCTGACTCAACAAACACCTCAGCAACTTTTTAGTCAAGTAGAGTGGTTAAACAAACACCACTTGGGCTTGCCCCACGCAACCAAATTTGCGTTTGAAATTGAAAAAAAATCAACTTTCAAGTTTTCACCACTGCCGTTAACTGTAAGTCAGCTGGCCAACCAGCTAGCCAATTTTTTACCAAAAGGAGTA
This sequence comes from Liquorilactobacillus vini DSM 20605, assembly GCF_000255495.1. Lineage (GTDB taxonomy): Bacteria > Bacillota > Bacilli > Lactobacillales > Lactobacillaceae > Liquorilactobacillus > Liquorilactobacillus vini. Next base: position 37,430 of record NZ_AHYZ01000062.1, on the reverse strand, counting down.
AGTCAAGATGAATAAAATTCTTTTGGGAAGATATCTGCCAGGTTCGTCATTGATCCATCGTTTAGATCCGCGGGCTAAACTGCTTCTGAGTTTTTACTTTATTATTATTATCTTTTTGGCTAATAACTGGTCATCCTATTTTTTGCTGTTTTTCTTTATGGCTTTGACGATTTTACTGGCAAAAATTAAAATTGGTTTTTTTTGGAAGGGTGTTCGCCCGTTAATTTGGCTAATTTTATTTACGGTCGTTCTACAGATTTTTTTTAGTACCGGTGGAACAGTTTATTGGCACTGGGGTATCTTATCAGTTACAAGCACTGGCTTAGTCAGTGGAATTTATGTTTTCTGCCGCTTTGTTTTAATTATTTTTATGTCGACGTTACTGACCCTTACGACTCCGCCTTTGGAAATCGCTGGGGCCATGGAGTCGCTCCTCAAGCCGTTGAAAAAAGTTCATTTCCCAGTTTATGAAGTTTCACTGATGCTTTCGATTGCTTTGAGATTTGTGCCGACTTTAATGGATGAAGCGCTTAAAATTATGAATGCGCAGCGTTCGCGTGGGGTGAATTTTGATCAAGGAAGCTTAATGCAACGTTTAAAAGCAGTGGTACCGTTGCTGATTCCGTTATTTGTTAGTGCGTTTAATCGGGCGGAAGATTTAGCAACTGCAATGGAGGCGCGTGGTTATCATGGTGGTGAAGGACGGACCAAGTATCGCGTACATCAGTGGTTGTACCATGATACTTTAAGCTGTTTAGCATTTTTGGCCTTAACTATTGGGATGCTGCTTTTACGAAATTGGTAGAAATTTATAATTAGAGAGAGTGGAAATAGTGACTGTCAGATACAAAGTAACTTTGGCTTATGATGGGACGAACTTTGCTGGTTTTCAAGTTCAGCCCCATCAGCGGACAGTTCAAGGAGTTCTTGAAAAAGCTGTTAATCGAATGAATAAAGCAAATAATTATGTTCATATTTTTGGGTCTGGACGGACAGATGCTGGTGTTCATGCATTGGGCCAAGTCGTGCATTTTGATTTGGTCAATGATGTCCCTGATAGCGGAATTGTCAATGGGTTAAACAGTATGTTGCCACTTGATATGCAGGTCCTGCAAGCTGAGCATGTTTCAGCTAACTTTCACGCACGATATACAACACATGGCAAGCGCTATTTATATCGCGTTAGTCTCTGCTGGTATGTGGATCCCTTTAAACGCTTTTATACTGGGCACTGGAAATATCCGCTAGATGTTACTTTGATTCGTGAGGCCTTAAAAGATGTTGTCGGAACGCATGATTTTTCGAGCTTTGTGGCTGCTGGCAGTCAAGCCAAGACCCATGTTCGGACAATTTATTCGGCAACGGTTCAAATGCAAACAGCTGAACACGAATTGATTTTTGAATTTTATGGGAATGGATTTTTGTATAATCAAGTTCGAATCATGGTTGCAGCTTTGCTGGAAATTGGCAGTAAGCGACGCCCGGTTCATGACTTTTTACGTTTATATCAGGTGAAGGATCGGACTCAGTGTCGTGGTACGGCACCAGCCAGCGGTTTGTATTTAAAAGAAGTTGTTTATTAACAATTAAATTTAGGATAAATATTGACTTTAGGAGCAAAAAAAAGTAACATTAAAGTTGGTATTGTTTGCCCCACTAGTAGGCCCCGGAAACTTATTATGCGTCAAACAAGCATATAAAAATGGAGGAAAAAATCGTGCGTACAACTTATATTGCAAAACCAGGCGAAGTGGAACGTAAATGGTATGTCGTTGATGCAACAGATGTTCCTTTGGGACGTTTATCGGCTGTCGTTGCTTCCGTTTTGCGTGGTAAGAACAAACCGACTTTTACACCGAATGTTGATACTGGTGATTTTGTAATTGTTATTAATGCTGAAAAAGTTGCCTTAACTGGGCGTAAAGCAGATCATAAAATTTACTATCATCATACGGATCATCCAGGTGGTTTAAAAGCAAGAACTGCTGGAGATTACCGTGAAAAGGATCCAGAAAAATTAATTACTTTATCGATCAAAGGTATGATGCCTAAGGGAAGTTTAGGCCATGCTCAAATGAAGAAACTTCGCGTTTATCGCGGTGCTGACCATCAACATACAGCACAGCAGCCTGAAGTACTCGATATTACAAACTTAATTTAGGAGGAGACTGAATTTGGCTCAAGTACAATACAAAGGAACTGGCCGTCGTAAAAACTCTGTTGCTCGTGTTCGTTTGGTACCGGGTACAGGTAAAATTACGATTAATGGTCGTTCAGCTGAAAATTATATTCCATTTGCAAACTTGCGTGAAGTAATGGTACAGCCGTTTGATGTTACTGAAACAAAAGATGCTTACGACGTTTTAGTTAATGTTAATGGTGGCGGCTTTTCTGGTCAAGCTGGTGCAATTCGTCATGGAATTGCCCGGGCTTTATTAGAAGTTGATCCTGATTTCCGTGGAGTTTTGAAGCGTGCTGGTCTCTTGACACGTGATGCTCGAATGAAAGAACGAAAGAAACCAGGTTTGAAGAAAGCTCGTAAAGCACCACAATTTTCAAAACGTTAAACCAACATTCCTTGGCTTTTCAGGTCAGTTGCCAAATTGGCAGCTGGCTTTTTTTAAATTAAAAAAGCTTCAGTTAGCTAATTTAGTTAACTGAAACTAGACTGGAGATAGATAAAGTTTTTGTTTTTAATTAAGCTTTTCTTTAATCGTTTTAGCCGACTGGTCAAGTTTAGCTTGTTCAGCAGTTGTTAATTTTAGTGGATTAAGTTCAATAATTCCTTGACGGCCGATAACAGCTGGGTAACCAATATAATGTTGGTACTGGTCAAGGTAGACTGAAGTTGGGCAGGCTAAGTGGGCATCTGACAAAACAGCCAGAGCCAATTTGATTGCACAGGTTGCAATGGCATAGCAAGTATAATGCTTGCCATAAAAGACTAACCAACCGCCCCGTCGCGCTTGCTGGTCTAATTCATCTAAATCTAAAGCTAGTTCTTGAGCCATTTTAGTAATTGGATGACCTTTAACTTCAACCGTCGACCAAGCAGTAAATTGTGACTCACCATGCTCACCTAAAACATAACCACTAACATTTTTGGGATCCTCATGCAGTGCTTGACCGACTGCACGCTGCATTCTGGCCGTATCTAGAAAAGTCCCGGTTCCGAAGACTTGCTGCTTGCTGAGCCCAATTTGCTGCTGCAATATGGTTGTGATCACATCACACGGGTTAGTAATATTAATTAGCACTCCATTAAAGCCAGAGGATTTAATCCCTGCAGCGACTTCTTGGACAGCTTGCATATTGAATTTCAATTCACCAAACCGATCGCCGTTCATCCTGATTGAATCGATATTACCAAAAGCAGTAATAATAATATCCGCATCACATAGGGCCTGATAATCTTGCGGAATGATCTTGGTAAAAGTATCGAGGCGTGCTAAAGTATCCCTTAAATCATATTCTTCAGCAGTTGCTTTATCTTGATTTTTATCAATGATCACTAATTCATCTACGATACCTTTGGCAACAAGCGTATAAGCAATAGTTGCACCAACATGGCCGAGGCCAATCACACCAATTTTTCGCAAAATGAGTACCTCCTGAATGTTTTTAAAACCCTTACAATTAATTTAAGTTTAATTTTATGTAAAGTCAAGTAGAAAAACTACTAAATAAAATTATCACCAGTCATGAATAGAATTTTAAAAATCCATGATGAATTGCGGTATAATACAAATTAAGAAATTATTCAGCTGAAATTGATTTTTAATTTCAAGATTGATAAAGAAAGAAGCGGTCGAATATTGTTTTTTGAAAAATCAGAATTAATGGGAACTTTACCAGCGCAGTTTTTTGCTACTTTAGTTAGCAAGGTCAATCAAAAAATTGTTGCTGGAAATGATGTAATCAATCTTGGACAAGGGAATCCTGATCAACCAACTTATGATTACATTGTTAAGGCGATGCAAGCTGCAACGGTTAAGCCGCAAAATCATAAGTACTCACCTTTTACTGGTTTGCTGACTTTAAAGCAAGCTGCTGCTGAGTTTTATCAAAAGCACTATGGAGTCAAACTCGATCCGGAAACGGAAATTGCCATTTTAGGTGGATCAAAAATTGGTTTAGTCGAATTACCCTGGGCTTTAATGAATCCTGGTGATTTAATGTTGCTTCCAGATCCAGGTTATCCCGATTATCTGTCTGGAGTTGCTTTAGGTCAGGTCAAGTATCAAACCTTTCCTCTCTTAGAAAAAAACAACTTTTTGCCGGATTATCAAAAATTTGATCAACAAGCGGCTGATCAAGCGAAGTTTATGTATCTTAATTATCCTAATAATCCGACTGGTGCCGCGGCGACACCTGAGTTTTACCAGCAAACAGTTGAATTTGCCAAACAGCATCAACTTGGAATTGTCAGTGATTTTGCTTATGGAGCTTTGGGTTTTGATGGCTATCAAAATCCTAGCTTTTTGCAGGCTGCAGGTGCTAAAGACGTTGGGATTGAAATCTATACATTTTCAAAAACATTCAACATGGCTGGTTGGCGAATTGCGTTTGCGGCTGGTAATGCCTCAATTATTTCGGCCTTGAATTTGATCCAGGATCATCTGTTTGTCAGCATTTTCCCAGCAATCCAAGAAGCTGGGATTACTGCTTTGCTTTCAGATCAAGCTCAAGAGCAAATCGATCACTTGGTTAGTTTATATCAAAAACGGCGGGATGCTTTCCTGACTGCTGCTAGAAAAATTGGCTGGCAGCCATATGTGCCTAAGGGAACTTTCTATACTTGGATGCCAGTTCCTCAAGGCTATACCAGTGAAACTTTTGCTGATTCATTGTTGGATCAAGTTAATGTTGCTGTCGCACCTGGAAAAGGTTTCGGAAAATTAGGCGATCAGTATGTGCGGATTGGTTTGCTAGTTTCACCAGCACGGTTGGTTGAAGCAGTTCAACGAATTGGTGCCTTGCATTTGTTTGATCAGTAAGGATGATTTTAGAAAGAAGATGGATGAAAATTGACAGCGAAAACAGTTGAGATTAGTGATGCAGAATGGCAAATCATGCGGGTTGTTTGGACCTTGCAACAGGCAACCAGTCGACAGATTATTGACAATTTAGCTGCAAAGAATCACTGGAAAGAAGCCACGATCAAGACTCTCTTGCGCCGTTTGATTCAAAAAAAAGTTTTGGCAACGACGACGCAAAAACGTAGCTTCGTTTATCATCCATTGATCAATGAACAAGAGGCCATTGATTTAATGACGACGAATGTTTTTGAAAAAATTTGTCAAATGCATGTTGGAAGTGCATTGCAGTCATTAGTTAAACAGTTTCCGTTAACTAAGAATGATATATCAGCACTTGAAACGGAGCTAAGGCAAAAATATCAGACAGCGCCAGAGCAATTACCGTGTGATTGTCTGCCAACTATGCATTTAGATTACCATGGCTGTGCAATGGCCAAAAGTAAGAAAAACTTTTGATTTTGTGTTTACATTAGTAAACGGAACCGGTATAATAACCTATGAAAAGAGGTGATCAGATGAGGCAGGAACAATATGAAATTGATGGCATGGTTTGTGCCAGTTGTGCGCAAACAGTTGAAAAAGCTGTTGGACAACTCAAAGGAGTTAAAACTGCTAATGTTAATTTAGCAACCGAGAAAATGCAAGTTGCTTATGATGAAAGAAAATTAGAACCAGCTCAGATTGTCACGGCGGTTGAGCATGCAGGCTATGGGGCGAAATTACAGCACCAGCTGATTGATCAACAACAGGCACAAAAAAAGCAGCGCCAAAAGCAGCAGATGAAAACTGATTTAATGGGAGCAATCTTATTAACGCTTCCGGTTTTGTATTTAGCAATGGGTTCGATGTTTGGTTGGGTTTTGCCGAATTTTCTTGGTGGCAGTGCGGCTTTGGGCAAACGAGCGATCATTGAATTATTATTGACCAGTGGTGTTTTTTATTTTGGCCGGCAGCATTGGCTGAAGGGGTTCAGTTCACTGCTTCGATTCCATCCTAACATGGATTCTTTAGTAGCATTAGGAACTTGGACGGCAATGCTGACCAGTTTGGTTAACACTTGGCTGATTTTATTTCAAGGTCAGTCTGGATATTTGTATTACGAAACAGCAGCAATGATTTTAACGCTGATCATGTGTGGTAAGTATCTGGAATTTGCTGCTAAACAAAAAGCAGTTGGTTCATTGAACTCTTTGTTGAATCTAGTTCCGCCCCAAGCTGATCGGCTTTTAGCAGATGGAACGGTAGAAAAAATTGCGGCTGATCAAATTCAGCCAGGTGACCACCTGTTGGTGAAAGCTGGTTTACAGGTGCCAACGGATGGACAGATTCTGTCAGGACAAACGAGTATTGATGAATCAATGATTACTGGCGAGAGCTTACCAGTGACCAAAAGTGTTGGCGACCAAGTAATTGGTGGTACCCAGAATCAACTGGGCAGAATTACAATTCAGGCTACTCAGGTCGGTGAAAAAACGGTCTTAGCTCAAATCATCAAATTAGTGGCTGATGCTCAGGCAACTAAAGCACCAATTGCGCGGTTAGCTGATCAAGTTGCGGCTTACTTTGTTCCAGCAATTTTACTGATTGCCTTTTTAGGTGGGATAGGCTGGCTGGTTGCTGGGGCCTCCCTCAACTTTGCTTTACAAGTTTTTGTGGCTGTATTAGTAATTGCTTGTCCGTGTGCACTTGGTTTAGCAACACCAACAGCTTTAATGGTTGGCGGCGGCAAAGCAGCCGAAAATGGAATCTTGTTCAAAAATAGCCCAGCTTTGGAAATGATGTCGCGGATTACGACGATTGTTTTTGATAAAACTGGGACCTTAACGCAAGGTGATCCTCATGTAGCCCAAGTTTTTACGAATAGTGATCGTTCGAGTCAGGAATTATTAACAATTGCCGCTAGTTTAGAAAGTGGTAGCAGTCATCCATTAGCAGCAGCAATTGTTAAAGCAGCATCCATGACAAACGAGTCAGTCAGCGAATTTAAAACTTATCCAGGTTTAGGAATCAGTGGTAAGATTGCTGGTCAGCAGTATTATTTGGGTAATCAAAAATTATTGCAAAAGCAAAAAATTGTTGCTGATTTGAAACCTAAGCAGGCAATTGGGCAGACTGTGGTCTACTTAGCCGATGAGCGACAGCTGCTTGGTGAAATCAATATTGTTGATCCACTTCGTCCTGAAGCCCGCCAAGTAATCAATCGCCTGGCAACAGCCAAGATCGAAGTTGTTTTATTAACTGGTGATAAACAAGCAGTTGCTGATCAAGTCGCTCAGCAGGTTGGCATTAACCGAGTTTTTGCAGAAGTTTTGCCAACTCAAAAAGCAGCAGTGATCCAGCAATTGCAACAAGAAGGCCATAAGGTTGCCATGGTTGGTGATGGAATCAATGATGCGCCGGCTTTAGCTTTGGCAGATGTGGGGATTGCGATTGGCAATGGCACTAATGTTGCGATTGAGGCAGCTGATGTGGTACTGATGCATTCAAGTTTAAATGAATTGCTAAATGCAGTCATCCTTAGTCGTAAAACACTCTTAAATATTAAGGAAAACCTATTCTGGGCTTTTGCTTACAATACCTTGGGCATTCCAGTTGCGCTAGGAGTTTTATCACTTTTTGGCGGTCCGCTGCTCAATCCAGCAATTGCCGGAGCAGCAATGAGTTTTAGTTCAGTTTCAGTCGTTTTAAATGCCCTGCGGCTAAAGCGGGTAAAATTAAATCAATTAAATGGAGGTCTTCAAGATGTCAAAAGAAGTCTTAGTATCAGGAATGAAATGTAGCGGATGTGCCGATAAGGTGCAAAAAGCTTTTAGTGGTTTAAATGGTGTTGATCAGGTTAAAGTCAACCTAACAGCTGGCAAAGCAAGTTTTAATGGTCAAGCAACCCTTGAAGAATTGAATAATGTTTTAGCAGGTACGCATTATCATGCCGAAAGATTTGTCGATTAAACGTAATTTGAACGCTAAATATTTGGAATCAAGACTTGATTACGAGCAAAACTAAAAGGGCTGAAGAAAAATTTGATTTCTTCAGTTCTTTTTTAAACAAAAAAATTTACTTAACATTTAGTAATTAAAATAAGTATCTGTTTATCCTTTGACACAAATAAAATTAATAAGTATCGATATTGAAAAAATAGGATTTTAAAATAATTTTTACGTTTGCAAAAAATTCTAATAAAATTTTCTTAAAAATTAGTACCACCTAAATGTGTGTGCTTAAAATTTTGAATAATATAAGAAACTTAAAATTCTGCGAGCCTTTTTTTTAGCTATTTTTATGTCTTTAATGTAAAATATGATTATAATATACAAAAATAAAGTTGCTTTATAATTTTAAGCTTGACAACTAAGATGTAATTTAGTATATTATGGTAGTCTGTTTTAATTGTAAAATATTTTAAATTTATGGAGGCATTTAAATTGATTACACTTCAAAAATCTTTAACAAACTTGACTCAAGTTTTGCGCCTGCATGAACATCGTCAAAATGATCCTGACTTTGCTCGACTAGGTGCGATTGATGTTTATTATCTGGAAGCCATCTACCAACTCAAGGAACCAACGATTGGGATGATTTCGCGTTTGCTTGATCAATCAACGCCGAATACTAATTACCACATCAAAAAGTTGATGAAATTAGGTTTGATTGAAAAGCAGCTTGATGATGTTGATCGGCGAGTTACCCATTTGCTGGTAACAGATAAATATTTAAAAATGCTCGAAACAGATGAAGAATTTTGGCAGCGTTTAGAAAATCGCTTGGAAGATGAAGTTGCTCCTAAGGACTTAGCAATTTTTAAACGAGTTTTGCGCCAGACGACAGACATTGTTTCTGAAGAAGGTTTAGACGAGCTTTAAAATTTTAAAAATTCATACCAGAGGACTGAGCTTTTTGGCTCGGCCTTTTTTTGCTAACTAGACTATAAATTTAAATTTCAAGAGACTTACCGATTTTGATACGTCACCGACACAGAAAATGATATGCTATAATTATGCCAAATAACAGATCGGAGTGAATTCCTTGCAAAATAAAAAGATTAAACAATTAGTTGTTTTGGCATTTTTTTGCGCTATTATTATTTTACAAAATATAATTCCCTTTTTGGGTTATATCCCACTGGGACCTTTAAATTTAACTTTGATTCATATTACCGTTATTGTGGCAGCTTTTGTTTTAGGACCTTTAGCCGGCGCAATAATCGGTGGAGCTTGGGGATTGATCACCTTTATTCGGGCTTTTGTTTGGCCAACTAGTCCTTTGGCAACGATTGTTTTTGTCAATCCTTTTGTAGCAATTTTACCACGGATTATGATTGGTGTTGTTAGTGGCTGGATATTTAGCTGGCTGAAAAATTGTTCGCTAAAACCACTGGCGGCGATGATGATTAGTGCGATTATGGGTTCACTGACTAATACGCTATTGGTATTGGGTCAAATTTATCTCTTTTATCGTAACCAGTCGCAGATCCTTTATCAAATTAATACCCAAGCTTTGCTGCCATATTTGTTGACGGTCATTGGAACAAATGGCATTCCGGAAGCAGTAGCAGCTGCGATAATTGCTCCAGCTGTGAGTTTAGCTTTGCTCAAAAACCGCCACAACCAGATTAATAACTAAGAGATGGAAAAATGACGACAAAAAGGAACAGAAAAACTGTTAGAAAAAGCAAACGTAGTCGAAAAAATAATTTTTGGTATGACCATGGCCATTTAAAACCCAGCAGTTTATTGTTAATTATCTTATTGGTTTTTTTGACTTTTTTATTAACGTTGGGATGGTTGGGAAAATTTTCGCGTAATAATCAAAACGTAGTCACCATTGATAATACGCAAAAAAAAGCTTTTATTGAACAAATCTTACCAGCAGCTCAGCAGCAACAAGAGCAGCATCATATATTGACCAGCATTACTTTAGCGCAAGCAGCTTTGGAATCTGATTGGGGACAAAGTCAATTAGCTAGTAAGTATCACAACTTATTTGGTATTAAAAGCAATCAAACAAATTCAAAGCTATTGACAACTAAGGAATATGTGAATGGAAGCTGGATCACTGTCGAAGCCCGCTTTGCTGTTTATGATAATTGGGCAGCTTCAATTGCGGCGCATACGCAATTGCTCTTAAATGGGACTAAGTGGGACAAAAATCACTATCAAGCGGTGCTGCAAGCAAATAATTATCGGCAGGCAGCTCAAGCGCTGCAAGCTCAAGGTTATGCGACTGATCCGGCCTACGCTCAGAAATTGATTGAAGTGATCGAAAAGTATCATTTAAATCGCTATGATCAGTAATAGAAAACGAATAATAGGTGTTGTTTTCGATGTAATTGTATGTTATTGTCAAAGGTGTTTATCTGATTATGATCATCAGTACTGGAAGTTGAAGGGAAAATCTAATTTGCTGCTTTTACGTTTTATTGGTAGAAGGAGCCTTTTATTTTTGAAGGGAAGGAAATAAGTTGAAAATACTTGAGGAACGGATCAAGCAAGATGGAGTCGTCTTACCAGGAAATGTTTTGAAAGTCAATCAGTTTCTTAATCATCAAATTGATCCAGATCTAATGCTGGATATCGGCAAAGAATTCGTTAATCTGTTTGGTAAAGAGAAAATAACTAAAATTTTAACAATTGAATCGTCAGGAATTGCGCCGGCTATGATGACCGGATTGCTGCTTCATGTTCCAGTTTTATTTGGTCGTAAGAAAAAAAGCAGTACAATGCCTGGCGATGTTTATTGTGCACATGTTTATTCCTATACCAAGAAGATTGAGAATACGGTCACAATTGAAAGTAAATTTTTAAATAAAAATGACCGAGTTTTGATTATCGATGACTTTCTAGCTAATGGTGAAGCTGTCTCGGGAATGTTGGAGATTTGTCAGCAGGCACATGCCCAGGTTGTTGGTGTCGGGATTGCAATTGAAAAATCATTTCAAGGTGGCGCAAAGCGGATTAAAGATCAAGGAGTTCATCTGGAATCGTTGGCAAAAATTGCTTCGTTTGACAACGGTCAGGTTCAATTTGTGGAGGAAAGTAAATAATGATTGAAGAAACACAAAGAAGGGTTTCCCAAGGCAAAGCCGCTGTTTTGGGGCTGCAGCATTTATTAGCAATGTACTCAGGAGCAGTTGCCGTTCCGTTATTGATCGGAACGGCTTTGAAGTTCAATAGCGAACAAATGACTTACTTAGTTTCAATTGATATTTTTATGTGCGGTTTGGCAACTTTATTGCAATTATTACGTAATCGTTATTTTGGAATCGGCCTGCCAGTTGTTTTAGGTTGTGCGATTCAAGCAGTTGAACCACTTAAAATGATTGGTAAAGAATTCACTATTGGGACGATGTATGGAGCAATCATCGTTGCAGGAATTTTTGTTTTTTTGGTAGCAGGCCAATTTTCGCGAATTAAGAAGCTTTTTCCACCAGTGGTGACCGGCTCGCTGATTACTGTGATTGGATTGACACTGATTCCAATTGCTGTTCAAAATATGGGTGGCGGGGATGCAACTGCCAAAAACTTTGGCAATTTGAAGAATTTATTGTTGGCCTTTATAACAGTTGTGATCATTTTGGCCGTTCAACGCTGGGGTAAGGGATTTTTAAGCTCAATTGCCGTTTTGGTTGGGCTGGTATTAGGAACGCTTTTGGCACTTGCGATGGGAGTAGTTTCTTTGGCGCCAATTGCGCAAGCTAGTTGGTTCCATTTTCCTCAGCCGTTTTATTTTGGTTTGCCGCAATTTGAATGGTCATCATCATTGACGATGATCATTATTGCCCTCGTTTCGATGGTTGAATCAACTGGAGTTTTCTTTGCTTTAGGTGGGATCTTGCATCAGGATATTCAAGCAGCTGATTTAAAACGGGGTTATCGAGCTGAAGGATTAGCACAAATCTTAGGCGGGATTTTTAATACTTTTCCTTACACGACCTTTTCACAAAATGTTGGTTTATTGCAATTATCTGGTATCAAAACCAAGCGGCCGATTTATTGGTCAGCAACTTTATTGATGCTGATGGGCCTAATTCCCAAAATTGGCGCTTTTGCGACCATTATTCCAACTTCGGTCTTAGGTGGCGCCATGCTGGTGATGTTTTCAATGATTAGTGTGCAAGGAATCCGAATGCTGTTTGATGTTGATTTTAATGATCAACGCAATCTGTTGATTGTCGCTGTTTCAATTGGTTTAGGCTTAGGGGTTTCGGTTTATCCAGGTATTTTTGAGTTTTTACCAAAGACAGCTCAACTTTTCTTGGGGAATGGAATTGTGGTAGCTAGTTTGGCTGCGGTTCTTTTAAACATTATTTTAAAGGGCAAGGCTGGGCTAATTGAACGCAAGCAAGCTGAAAATTAAAAATAATAATTGATAGTTTTTGATCGAAGTCCACTTATTAAGGATTTCGATTTTTTTGCTTAATAATGAAAAATAATTTTGCCAAATATTAAATAATTAAGTTGATTTTCTATGTTAAAATAAAAATAGATTAAGCCTTTGGGTAAAATAAAGTTCGTTTACAGAGAAAGTAGTGAGATTATGGCTAATGAAGTATTATTTCCAGGAGATACACTTGGGATAATTGGTGAAAGTCCAAATGGAATTATGTTGGCAGAAACAGCCAAAAAAATGGGCTTTAAAGTCATTGCTTATAATTCAAATGAAGCAGCTCCCACAGTCCAGGAAGCTGATTTGGGAATCATCGGCAACTTTAAAGACAAAGCAAAGCTGCAGGACTTTGCTGAAAGGTGTTCAGCGGTCACGTATGTTTCTGATCAAGTGCCGGCAGAAGTCATTGGTTTTTTGGAACGTTTCACGCGTATCCCGCAAGGCAAAGATGCACTTGAAATTTCACAGGATCGATTATTAGAGCGGGCTTTTTTGGAACAAATCAACATAAATATTGCACCATATGCCACGATCGTCAGCTTGGATGATGTTTATCAATCAGTTAGCTCAATTGGCTATCCATGCATTATTAAGCCGATTCAAAAAGAATTTGGACATCGCTACCAACAATTGATTACGAAACAAAGTGACATTGCGCGTTGTGCAGATTTTATTGATTACGGGACTTTTGTTTTAGAAGCTTGGATCCCGTTTAAAAAGGAACTCTCTGTAGTTGTTGTTAAAGATGAAGAGGGTGAGTTGAAGCTTTTCCCGATCGTTGAAAACTATTATCGTGATCGGCGTTTATTTGAATCGGCAGTTGGCGGTCAAATTGAAACTAATGTTGCAGCTGAAATTCACAAATTAGCAACGACGATCGCTGAAAATCTGACTTATACTGGTGCCTTGGAAATTGCCTTTTTCTTAACGGAAAATGGAGCAATCTATGTTAAAAAAATTGTTCCAACGATCCATCCAGTAGGCTATGTTTTTGACAAAGCAACCAATGTCTCAATGTTTGAGCAGCATATGCGGGCCTTAGCTAAAATGCCACTAGGTGACGTTGAATTGTTAAAGCCAACGGTGATGGTCAAATTGCATACTAGTGATTTAGAAGCGCTCCGGACACAGTGGATTTTGAAAACTAATTGGCACTATCGCTTTTATCGTTATCCCAAAATAGCTCGCCAGCAAGAACCTGGTTATCTGTTAGCTCAAGGAGACAATGTTGATGAGATTAAGGAGCAGCTGGCTGCAACGAGCGTCTGGCAGGAACCGACTGAGACTGATGGAGAATAAAAAAACAAGGCAAGCTTCATGTTTTTTTCAAGAAGCTTGTTTTTATTTTTGTTATAATAAAAATTGATTGGATTCAAGAGGGGATTGAAAATTTTGGAAGCCGGAGAAATCTTAACTGGGTTAAACGATAAACAAAAAGAAGCAGTGGAACAAATTAATGGACCATTGTTGGTAATTGCCGGTGCCGGTAGTGGGAAAACACGGGTCTTGACTCATCGCATCGCTTATTTGATTGAAAATGTTGGCATTAATCCTTGGAATATTTTGGCGATCACTTTTACCAATAAAGCTGCTCGTGAAATGCAAGAACGTGTCAGCCAATTGTTGGGAGCGGCGGCGGCTGACGTTTGGGTTTCGACTTTTCACGCTTTATGTGTGCGAATTTTGCGCCGTGATATCGACAAATTAGGTTACGAACGGACCTTTACAATCGTTGGAACTAGCGAACAGCGAACTTTGATGAAGAATGTTTTAGCTGAATTAAATTTGGATAACAAAAAGTTTGATCCGCGGTCTTTATTAGCCAGTGTTTCTAATGCTAAAAATCAGTTATTGACACCAGCTGAATTAGCCGCTCAAGCCAATGGTCCGTTTGAAAAACAAGCGGCCCAAGCTTATCGCTTGTATCAACAGGGCTTAGAAAAGAATCAGGCAGTGGATTTTGATGATTTGATTATGTTGACTTTAAAACTTTTTAAGCAAGAGCCGGAGATTTTAAAACATTATCAGGATAAATTTCTTTATCTGCACGTTGATGAATATCAAGATACTAATGAAGCACAATATCAGCTTGTCAGTCAGCTAGCTGCCGGCTCACATAACTTGTGCGTTGTCGGTGATGCTGATCAGAGTATCTATGGTTGGCGTGGTGCTAATATGCAAAATATTTTGGATTTTGAAAAAGATTATCCAAGTGCTAAAGTTGTTAAACTCGAACAGAATTATCGGTCGACTAAAACGATTATACAGGCAGCCAACTCAGTTATTAAAAACAACGTTAATCGCAAGGTGAAAAAATTATGGACAGAAAACCATCAGGGCGATAAGATCCATTATTATCGGGCACAGAGTGCTAATGATGAGGCTTATTTTGTTATTCGTCAGATTCAGCAGTTAATGCAGGATAAAAGCTATCGCTATCAAGACTTTGCTATTCTGTATCGGACCAATGCTCAATCGCGAACGGTTGAAGAAGCTTTTGTCAAATCAAATATTCCTTATCGAATTGTAGGTGCACATAAATTTTATGATCGCAAAGAAATCTTGGATATTTTAGCTTACTTGCAATTAGTTACTAATCCCCAAGATTCACTAAGTTTCAATCGGGTTGTTAACGAGCCCAAGCGGGGAATTGGTGCAGCTAGTTTAGAAAAGTTGACAGATTTTGCCGCTTATCAGCAAATTTCTTTATTAAAAGCGGCTGAAAATCCAGCGATGGCCAATATTTCTGGCAAAGCGGCACGGGAGCTTGAAAACTTTGCGGTAATGATCAATCACTTACATCAGTTACAGCAATCAGTTGATATTACCGAATTAACCGAAAAGATTCTCGTCCAAAGTGGCTATCAGGCAGCATTGCAAGCAACTAAAAATTTGGAAAATCAAAGCCGGTTAGAAAACTTGGATGAATTTTTGACAGTAACGCGCCAATTTGATGCTACCTGGCAACCAGAAAATGAAGACAGTGATCGATTTGTTGATTTTCTTGCTGATTTGGCTTTGATGTCGGATCAGGACTCTTTAAGCGAAGAAACTGATGAAGTTGCTTTGATGACTTTACATGCAGCTAAGGGATTGGAATTTCCAGTTGTCTTTTTAGTTGGGATGGAAGAAGGGCTTTTTCCGCTGGGACGTGCAGCGTTCAATGAAACCGAACTTGAAGAAGAACGACGATTGGCATATGTCGGCATTACCCGGGCAAAACAAAAATTATATTTAACGAATGCTTTATCACGGATGCTTTATGGCCGCCAGCAGACTAATCCAGTTTCCCGCTTTATTGATGAGATCGATCCAAGTTTGTTGGAAAGCGAAAACTCACAGGCCGCAGCCACCAATGTTGGAGCTTGGCATCGTCATCAACTGAGCAGCCGTCGTGTTACTAATTCACCGTTGCGGACCAGACAGCATGCAACTTCCAGTGTTCAAGCGGTTAATCCCGGAACTGGAGCCCAAAAAGCGGCCTGGAAGATTGGGGATAAAGTCTGGCATAAGAATTGGGGTCAGGGAACGATTGTCAAATTATCGGGCAGTGGTGAGGATTTAGAATTAGATATTGCCTTTCCGGGCCAAGGGATTAAACGTTTATTAGCAGCTTTTGCCCCAATTAGTCATAAAAAGCAGTAGACTTAAAGGAGGACTTATATCATGAATGAGGCGCAAGCAGCTCAGCAAGCAGCTCAGTTGCGTGAGCAGCTGAATACTTGGAGCCGCCAATATTATGTTGAAGACGCTCCAACTGTTGAAGATCAGGTTTATGATCAAGCTTATCGGCAGCTGCAGCAGCTCGAAAAACAGTTTTCTCAGTTGATCACGCCTGATTCGCCAACCCAAAGAGTGGGTGGTCAGGTCCTGAACAAATTTGAAAAAAAGCGGCACGCCATCCCGATGCTATCTTTAGGGGATGTCTTTTCAAAAGCCGAGTTATTTGAGTTCGATCAGCGATTGCAGCAGCAAGTTCAACAAGCAGTTGCTTACAATTGTGAATTAAAGATCGATGGTTTGGCGATTTCTTTAGTTTATCGTGATGGATTGTTGGTTGAAGGATCAACCCGCGGCAATGGGATCATTGGTGAAAACATCACTAATAATTTAAAAACCATCAAGGCAATTCCGCTACGGCTAAGTGAGCCAGTCTCGGTGGAAGTTCGGGGTGAGTGTTATATGCCTAAGGCGGCGTTTGTTCGCTTAAATCAGCGCCGTGAAGCAGAGGGCTTGCCGGTTTTTGCTAATCCACGCAATGCAGCGGCTGGCAGCTTGCGGCAGTTAGATTCGCGGATCACAGCTGCCCGCCAGCTGAGTACCTTTATTTATTATTTGATGGAGCCCGAAAAATTTGGCTTGCAAACACAAAATGCCGTTATCAAACAGTTAGCGGCTTGGGGTTTTAAGGTCAACCAGGAATCCCGGGTTGCTCATACTCACCAAGAAATTGAGGCTTATCTTGATGAGTATCAAGCCAAACGGCCCAAATTGGCTTATGATATTGATGGGATTGTTTTAAAAGCCAATCAGCTAAAAATTCATCAGCAGGTTGGTAATACGATCAAAGTGCCGCGCTGGGCGATTGCCTTTAAGTTTCCACCAGATGAACAAACAACCATTGTGCGGCAAATTGAATGGACAATCGGTCGAACTGGGATCGTTACTCCAACAGCCGTTATGGACCCAGTTGTGTTGGCCGGAACGACTGTCAGCCGTGCTTCGCTGCATAATCCGGACTATCTTTTGCAAAAAGATATTCGGGTAGGTGATACGGTCAAGTTGCATAAAGCTGGTGACATAATTCCTGAAATTTCAGAGGTCGTTTTAAAACAGCGCCCGGCGACCAGTCAGCCAACTGAGATCTTGACTAACTGTCCAGTCTGTCAGGCTAAGCTGGTTCATTTGGACGAAGAAGTAGCTTTGCGTTGCATCAATCCTAAGTGCCCTGCCTTAATTAAAGAAAGTATCGTTCATTTTGCTTCGCGGGATGCAATGGAGATTACTGGTCTTGGACCACGCATTGTCGAACAGCTTTATCGACAGAATTTAATAGCAGATGTGGCTGATTTATACCGATTAGAAGCTAATGATTTGTTAAAATTAGATAAATTTAAAGAAAAATCGACTCAAAATCTCTTGACGGCAATTGATCATAGCCGGCATAATTCAGCTGAACGCTTATTATATGGTTTAGGGATTCATCACGTTGGAATTAAGGCTGCTCGCTTGCTCTTACAAAATTTTGGCAGCGTGGAACAGTTAATGCAAGCTGATGAAGATCAAATTGCCGGGTTGGCTTCAATTGGGCCGACGATTGCCCAAAGCGTCGTGACTTATTTTGCAAATCAGGAAGTCAAACAGCTGATCGCGGAATTGTCAGCTGTCGGAGTCAATCTAAAATATTTGGGTCAAACTTCGGCGGCAATACCGAGTGATAGTTTCTTTAGTCATAAACGCGTTGTCTTGACCGGGAAATTAGAAACTTTAACCCGTTTGCAAGCTAAGAAATGGCTAGAAGCACATGGCGCGCAAGTGACGGGCAGTGTTTCTGCAAAAACTGATTTGCTAATTGCTGGTCAAGCTGCTGGTAGTAAGTTGACCAAAGCTCAGTCCTTAAAAGTCGAAATCATGACGGAAAACAGATTTATTGAATTAATGGAGGCAGAAAAGTGAAAAAAATTGGCATTCTTGTTAGTGCGTTAATTGCCTTGCTTTTAGGCGGCTGCAGCCAAAGCAGCAAAACTTCAACAAGCTCTTCACCAAGCAAAAGCAGCTCATCTTATCAGATCACTGCTAAATCAAATAACAGCCAGTATCAAACGGTGATCAACAACGGAAGTTATTTGACTAGTAAGTCACGCGGCGTCGGAATTTCGCAAAACTCAGATAACTTGTTAAATTTGAAGAGCTTTGAAAGCGGCTTGTTGCAGTTGTCTAAAAGCAAGTTTTCAACCAGTGATTACATCTTTCGTGAAGGACAGATCCTTTCAAAAGCGACAGTTGAAAATTGGCTGGGACGTCAATCTAAGTCTAATTCTTCAGGATTGAATCCAGAGAATAATGGTCAAACTGATCCGAATAAACGTAATCCAATCTATGTTCAGCAACTTGAAGAACAGGATTATATGAAACAAAAGAATGGCAAATTGACTTTATCTGGTATGACGATCGGAATTGGCATGAATCATAAGGATTATTATCAAAAAGAACAATACGGGGCAACTTATTCAACCACAATTTCCAAAGCTAAAATGATCGAAGAAGGCCGTCTAGCTGCTGCTAAAGTTTTGCAACGAGTGCGTAAAAAAGTTGGCAATAATGTACCAATTTTAATTGCAATGTTTGAACAAGCACCAAATGATAGCTTGGTTGGCGGGTCATTTTATTCATATGCTTATGTCAAAAGCGGCAGTACGATCAGCACCTGGAATGATATCAATCTGAAGAGCTATATCATGCCGGCGACTTCAACTAATTCGGTGCCAAATGATAATGATGAAACTTCTTTTGAAAGCTTTAAAAAACAAGTTCAGAATTTCTTCCCGAACTTGGCCGGTGTGACAGCTCAAGCGGAATATGATAATAAACAGCTGCAAGGTTTGCATGTTAATATCACAACGCAATTTTACAGTGAAACAGAAATTATCAGTTTTACCCAATATTTAGCGCAAGCTGCGCGAAATTATTTGCCAAGTGGAATTCCAATTGACATTACTGTCAAGGGAAGCGATGGGACAGTTCAGAGCTTCTTGGCTAAAACTGCTAAGCAAACTAATTATTATACCCATGTTTTCAGTAGTTATTAGTAAAAAAAACAATGAATTTTTGATTGAGGTTCCAGCAGATAAAAATCTTATGCTAAAATACAGTTATTAAAGGGAAAGAAGGAGTACTAATGGCAATCACTGCAGATGAAGTAAAACATGTTGCGGGGTTAGCTAAATTAGCTTTCACCGATCAACAGCTCCAGAAGTTCACTGGACAAATGGATGAAATTATTAAGATGGTCCAACAGTTAAGTGAAGTTGATACAACTGATGTACCAGTAACGACTCATGTTACCGATGCCAAAAATGTTATGCGGGCTGATGTTGCCGAAAAAGGAACTGATCGTGAGTTATTGATGAAAAATGTTCCGGATAGTCAAGACGGTTACATCAAAGTTCCGGCAATCATTGATGAAAGTGGGGAAGCATAAGCAATGGATTACTTTAAGCAAGATCTGACCAGTCTACATGAATTATTAGTAAAAAAAGAAATTAGCGTTACTGAATTGGTCAAGGAAACTTTTGCCACGATCAAACAGCGTGATCAAAAACTAGCAGCTTTTTTGACGCTTAACGAACAAACTGCTCTCGAGCAAGCTGCTTTGCTTGACCAAAATGGCGTCGATCCAGAAAATATTCTGGCAGGAATTCCTTTAGCAATTAAAGACAACATTGTCACGAAAGATTTGCGGACCACTGCTGCCAGCAAAATCTTAGAAAACTTTCAGCCAATCTACAATGCAACGGTCATGGATAAATTAGCTGTTAAACAAGTCATTACTGTTGGTAAAACCAATCTTGATGAGTTTGCGATGGGCGGTTCAACAGAAAACTCGGCTTTTAAAATTACGAAGAATGCTTGGGATCAGACCAAAGTTCCTGGCGGTTCATCAGGTGGGTCGGCTGCTGCTGTTGCCAGTGGTGAAGTAATCGGAGCTTTAGGCTCAGATACAGGCGGTTCGATCCGCCAGCCAGCTGCTTTTAACGGTATCGTCGGCGTCAAGCCAACATATGGTCGAGTATCACGGTTTGGCCTGATTGCCTTTGCTTCCAGTATGGATCAGATTGGACCATTGACGCGAACGGTTAAAGACAATGCGTTGATCTTAAATGCTATCAGTGGGGTTGATCCACATGATGCTACCAGTTCAACGCAGTCAGTTCCAGATTTTGCCGCTGGTTTGGATGGCGACATCAAGGGGATGCGGATTGCTGTCCCGAAAGAATATCTTGGTAAAGGGATCGCCGCTGATGTTCGAGAAGCAATTCAAAATGCGATCAACACCTTTGAAAAATTAGGTGCATCAGTCGCTGAGGTCAGCTTGCCGCACAGTAAATATGGTGTGCCAGTTTATTACATCATCGCATCATCTGAAGCGAGTTCTAATCTGCAACGCTTTGATGGCATTCGTTATGGTTATCGGGCACAGGATGTTAAGAATTTGGAAGATGTTTATGTCAAGTCGCGTTCCAAAGCGTTCGGCGATGAAGTTAAACGGCGCATCATGTTAGGAACTTTCTCATTATCGGCTGGAACCTATGATGCCTTTTTCAAGAAAGCTGCGCAGGTTCGGACTTTGATTTGCCGTGATTTCGCTAAGGTTTACCGGGACTATGACCTGATCTTGGGACCAACTGCTCCGACCACTGCTTTTGGGATCGGTGAAGATATTGATGACCCAGTTACCATGTACATGAATGATATATTGACAATTCCCGTAAACTTAGCCGGTTTGCCAGGGATGTCATTGCCAGCCGGTTTTTCAAATGGTTTGCCGGTTGGGTTGCAGTTGATTGCCAATCAGTTTGATGAGCAGACTTTGTATCGCGCTGGTTATGCCTTTGAACAAGCAACCGATTTTCATAAACAAGTTCCAGCGATTGGAGGCCAGAATTAATGAATTTTGAAGCAACGATCGGACTTGAAGTCCATGTTGAATTAAAAACCAATTCGAAAGCATTTTCGCCAGCACCCGTTGAATACGGGGCTGAGCCGAATACGAATACCAATGTTGTTGACTGGGGGTATCCGGGTGCTTTGCCAACAATCAACCGCGGGATTATTGAATTCGGAATGCGGGCGGCTTTAGCTTTGAATTGTGAGATTACGCGTGATATGCTTTTTGATCGAAAAAATTACTTCTATCCTGATAATCCGAAAGCTTATCAGATCACCCAATCAGAAACGCCGATTGGCCGCAATGGCTGGGTTGAAATTGAAGTCGATGGCAAAAAAAAGAAAATCGGGATCGAGGAAATGCACGTTGAAGAAGACGCTGGTAAAAATACGCATAGTCCGGACGGCTATTCATATGTCGATCTAAACCGCCAGGGAACACCATTGATCGAAATCGTTTCAAAACCAGATATTTCATCGGCCGATGAAGCTTATGCCTACTTGGTGAAATTACGGCAGATCGTACAGTTTACCGGTGTTTCTGATGTTAAGATGGAAGAAGGCTCAATGCGAGCTGATGTTAATGTTTCCGTGCATCCAATTGGTTCAGATAAATTGGGAACCAAGACAGAAATGAAGAACTTAAACTCTTTTGAACATGTTCGTAAGGGAGCTCATTATGAATCGAAACGGCAACAGCGGGTTTTGCTGGCTGGTGGCAAAGTTCAGCAGGAAACGCGGCGTTTTGATGAAGCAACAGGTGAAACAGTTTTGATGCGGGTCAAGGAAGGTGCCAGCGACTATCGCTATTTCCCAGAACCGGATCTGCCGCCGGTTCACATATCTGATGAATGGATTGAAGAAGTTCGTCAATCGATTCCTGAGATGCCGGATAAACGGCGCGCACGTTATGTTTCAGAGTGGAAACTGCCAGAATATGATGCAGGAGTTTTGACACAGACCAAGGAAATGTCCGATTTCTTTGAAGCAACTGTTGCTGCTGGCGCGGCTCCTAAATTAGCTGCTAACTGGTTGATGGGTGAAGTTAACGCTTATTTGAATGCCAAACAGATCGATTTGCCAGCAACTAAATTAACGCCTGCCCATTTGGCAACAATGATCAAAATGATTGAAAATGAGACGATTTCTTCGAAGATTGCGAAAAAAGTCTTCAAAGAGATCATTACTAATGATACGGAACCAAAAGCTTGGGTCGAGCAAAAGGGTATGGTCCAGTTATCTGATCCAGCAGTTTTACAGCCAATCATTGATCAAGTTTTAGACAATAACCAAAAGTCAATTGATGACTTTAAGAACGGCAAAGATCGAGCAATTGGTTTCTTGGTTGGTCAGATTATGAAACAAACACACGGAAAAGCCAATCCAAAAGTTGTTAATCAGTTATTGCTGGCAAGTTTGCAGGCCAGATAGTCGTTAAAATAAGTTTGGGTGATTAAAGGGGTAATTGAGAATGCAAAAACGCTGTCGAATTATTTATAATCCGACTTCTGGCCGGGAAGCTATGAAGTATGATTTAGTGAACATCCTGAATATTCTGGAAAGAGCTGGCTATGAAACGAGTGCTTTCCAAACTACTTCCGAGCCTAACTCAGCTAGAAATGAAGCAAAAAGAGTTGCACGAGCTGGTTTTAATTTAGTGATCGCGGCTGGCGGAGATGGGACAATCAATGAGGTTGTTAATGGGATCGCTCCGTTAAAACACCGGCCCAAAATGGGAATCATTCCGGCTGGAACAACGAATGATTATGCCCGGGCTTTGCGGATTCCGCGGGAAAGTCCAATTGAAGCTGCTAAAGTGATTGCAAATGGTAAAACCGTAAAAATGGATATCGGTCAAGCTGGCAAAAAGTATTTTGTTAATATCGCAGCTGGAGGGTTGTTGACCGAATTAACCTATGGCGTACCATCTGAATATAAATCTTTGTTCGGCTATTTAGCCTATTTGGTTAAGGGAGCAGAACTGTTACCGCGAATCAAGCCAATTAAAATGAGTTTACAATATGATGGTGGCGAATTTGATGGAACAGCCTCGATGTTTTTCTTGGCGCTAACAAATTCGGTCGGTGGTTTTGAACAAATTGTTCCAGATGCTTCGTTGGACGATGGTAAATTTACACTGATCGTGGTTAAAACTAGCAATTTAGTTGAGATCCTACAGCTGATCACAATGGTTTTAAATGGCGGCAAGCATATCAATGATCCCCGGATCTTATATGTTAAAACATCGAAGCTAATTGCCCATCCGGTTGATGATAAATTGATGATTAACATTGATGGTGAATATGGTGGGGATGCTCCAATGGCTTTTCGCAATTTGAAGCAGCATATTGAAATGTTAGCTAATATTGACGAAATTCCAGCAACTGCAATCACTTCACCAATTGAAGATGCACAAGAGGATGCTCGTGAGCATTTTGTTGCGGAAATGGAAGGAATTGCCAAGCAGGAGAAAAGCCCTGTGAACAAGATCACTGACCAAACGGCAAATAAAGAATAAGCTAAAAACACCGTTGCTTCAAGATATTAAGAGCACGGTGTTTTTTGACTAATTAAGAAAGTGAGATAGAAGTATGAAAAATGTTCCAGTTCAAAAAAATCAGGAACTAGAATTAACGATTGAGGACTTAAGCTATCAGGGCAGAGGAGTAGCCAAGGTTGGACATTATCCCTTGTTTATTGAAAATGCCCTGCCAGGTGAAAAAATTTTGGCCCATGTTTTAAAAGTCAGCAAGAATTACGGCTTCGCTAAAGTCGTGGAACGATACAATGATAGTCCAGAGCGCCAAGCTAATTCTAAGTTGGCTTATTTGCAAACGGGGATCGCACCGCTGCAGCATTTGACCTATCAAGCCCAACTTCAGTTTAAACAAAATCAGCTTCGCGAGCTATTGCATAAAGTTCATTTAGATCAAATTGCGGTTGCCCCGACGGTCGGAATGGCAGAGCCACTACACTATCGCAATAAAGCTCAAATTCCGGTTCGAATGGTCAACGGCCAACTGGAAACGGGCTTTTTCAAGCAGCGGAGTCATCAGTTCGTTGTTTTGCACGATTTTTTAATTCAGGATCCTAGAATCGATCAGATTTTAATGGTCGTCCGCGATATTTTACGCGAATTTGAGATTCCTGCTTATAATGAACCAGCACACAGCGGAATCTTGCGTCATATCGTCATTCGTCGCGGTCATTATTCTGGTGAGGTCATGGTGATCTTGGTCACCCGCTCGCGTAAATTACCGGCAGCAAATCAAATTGCCCAGGAAATAATTGAGCATTGCCCAGATGTCGTCAGCGTTTACCAAAATATTAATCCCGCGCGGACTAATGTTATTCTAGGAAAAACTGAAAAATTGCTTGCCGGCAAAGAACAAATCACTGATCAGCTGAATGGAATCAATTTTGCAATTTCCCCACAGTCATTTTTCCAAGTGAATTCTTTGCAGACTGAAAAAATCTATCAATTCGCCATTGAAGCTGCTCATTTGACTGGTCAAGAAACAGTGATTGATGCATATTGCGGGATCGGAACAATTTCATTAAACCTGGCACTTCAGGCTAAGCGAGTTTTAGGGGTTGAAATCGTTCCGGAAGCAATTGCTGATGCAAAAAAGAATGCGGCCTTAAACCGGATTAAAAATGTGGAATTTCAAGTTGGTTCGGCCGTCGAGTGGATGAAAAAATGGGCCGATCAAGATCTTAAACCAGATGTAGTGGTCTTTGATCCGCCACGCAAGGGACTGGATTCAGAGGTTTTGGCGAGTGCCTTGCAGCTGGCACCCAAGCGGATCGTTTATGTCAGTTGTAATCCAGCAACTTTGGTCCGTGATCTGCGTTTTTTGGCCGATCACGGTTACGCGGTTGCCCAGCCGATCCAGCCGTTTGATCAATTTCCCCAGACAAATCATGTGGAATCCGTAACCGTCCTTGAGCGCACAGATAAATAGCCTGTAAACGCTGGTATGCCGGCATTCTTGATAGATGAAAAGTGTACTAATTCCTCTTTTGGTGATTGGAATTAGTACACTTTTTGCTTGTTGAGCTAGAGGGTCGAGTGGACGACGTGCTGGATTTTTAGGTTGTGTAGATAAGTGTCCGTTTTGGGGAGGTGAGTTGGTTAAGTTGATGAGAGAAGCAGTAATGGTTGACATGACGATAAGATAATGGATGTTAATTATTAAAGATATTTATAATCAAAGATTTAATTTATTGATTCTAATCAATTTTTGTAAAATGCTTTTATGCTAGATTTATATTGCAATAGTCAAATGGAAGGATGAGAAATATGGTTGATTATATTGCAAAAATTAAACCAATAAATGCGGATAAAATTGAAACACAGACGCATGGAATAGCAACATTTAGTGAAAATGGTAATAGCCTTCATATTCATGTGGAAATGTTTGATACGCCTGCCAATATTGAATATTGGGAACATTTCCATGGATTTCCAGATGGGAAACAAGCTCATGTTCCGACGCTAATGCAGGACGTGAATCATGATGGTTTTATTGATTTACCTGAAACAAAGGCAGTATCTGGGACAACGATGGTTCCTTTTGATGATGTACCACAAGAAATGAACATTCCCCATGATGGCTACCCGGTTGCAGATAAATATGGTCATTATGAATATGATAAGGATGTCCCATTAAAAGATTTACAAGCAAAATTTAAGCAAGCATTTGGTAGTGAGGATCTTCAATTAGATAAACGAGTAGTTTATGTTCACGGCGTACCAGCGGATCTTAAATTACCATCTAGCGTTGCCGGTAATGTTATGAGTTATGATGCACATACAACTTTGCCAATTGCTGCTGGAGAGATTAAATTGGCACATTAATTTTTATAGAACTGAAATTTGAAAGCCAGAGTCTATGCTTTTTGCATGGTTTCTAGTCTTCTTTGTATATTATCTCTTTTATTAAACGAAATTTACACGATAAAACTGTGATTTTTTGCTTAAAAGATAAATATAAAAAGACACTAGTATCTTGATAACAGTCAAGTCACCTAAATTGTTTTTTACCTATAATGTGTAGTGTCAAGAAAGGGAGAGGTGAAAAATGATTAAGTTACAACAATTTTTTATGGGGTACAAAAAGCAGCTTTTGCTTGTTAATACTATTCTGCTGTTGCTTGCTGAAGGATCTAAATGGCTATTGCACATGAATTTACCATACCAGGCTTTAATGCTTATCGTGGGAATTGTCGGAGTGCTTCCAATTGCTTTGACGGCTATTTCATCTTTAAGGGTTAAATTAATTTCTATTGATGTATTAGTATCGCTGGCGGTAATCGGTGCCTTCATTATTGGTAAATTTAATGAAGCAGCCATTGTTACTTGGCTATTCATGTTAGGAGATGTACTGGAAGAATTAACCCTAAAGAAAACGCGGTCAGCCGTTGCTGATTTAACCAAAATGGCACCACAGACTGCGTTAGTTGTTCAAGATGATGGCTCAACTGAGAAAGAAGACGTCGATTTCATTGATCCTGGTGAGAAGATTTTAGTTAAAACTGGTGATCAGGTTCCAGTCGATGGCAAGGTTATTTCAGGTTCTGGTTATCTTAATGAAGCCAGTGTTAACGGTGAATCTAAATTAGTTAATAAAAAAGCCGGTAATGAAGTATATGCAGGAACTATCCTTGAAAACGGTACATTGACTGTCGAAACTACCGCAGTCGGTGAAGATACGACTTTCGGTAAAATTATTGAAATGGTTGAAGAAGCACAAGATACAAAGTCACATACAGAAAAGTTAATTAACCGGTTTTCCAAATATTACACTCCTGCCGTACTTGTAATTGCGATTGCTGTGGGCCTAATTACTAAAGATCTTAAGTTAGCTATTACGGTCATGGTGCTAGGCTGCCCAGGTGCTCTAGTTATTGGTGTACCAGTATCTACAGTTGCTGGTATCGGTAATGGTGCTAAAAGCGGCATTATGTTTAAAGGGTCGCAAGTAATGGATCAAACTCACCGGATTGATGAAATTGCTTTTGATAAAACCGGCACTTTGACTGTTGGACATCCAGAAGTTAGTGCAATTGAGGTATTAAATGGGCCCAAAGATGAAATTATTAAATTAGCTGCTCAAATTGAGCGTCAAAGTAACCACCCCTTAGCTCAGGCAATTGCCAAATTAAATAAACAAAAGCCAGCTTCAATTAAAGTGGAAACTGTTAAGGGTAAGGGAATCATCGCCACTTTAAATAATCAAAAATATTATTTAGGTAACCAAAAATTAATTGTTGAAAATACTCGTGCCAATGCAAAATTGGGTAAAACAATTGATCATTTGAGTCAATTAGGTAATTCAATTGTCACTTTTGCCAATGAGGACCAAAGTCAATTAGCTGTTTTTGGTATTAAAGACCAATTGCGCCCAGAAGCTAATGATGCTTTAACCCACTTAAAAGAATTAGGGGTTAAGAAGCTAGTGATGCTTTCTGGAGACAATCAAGAAACTGCTGAACGAATTGCGGCGAAGTTGCCAATCGATGAAGTTCATGGTCAAATGTTGCCACAAGACAAGGCTGCTTTTGTTAAAAAAGAAAGAGCTAAGGGACACCATATTGCTTTTATTGGTGATGGGATCAATGATAGTCCGGCCTTAGCTAATGCTAATGTTGCAATTGCCGTTGGTAGTGGAGCGGATGTTGCCATTGAAGTTTCAGACATAGTTTTAGTTAAAAATGACTTGCGAAAGATCGCTTATGCCCTTGGATTATCCAAGAAGACAATTTTGAACATGAATGAAAATATCGTGATGGCTTTACTGACAGTCTTATTGTTGTTCATCGGTTTGTTTGCGGGTTATGTTGAAATGGCAAGTGGGATGTTTATTCATGAATTTAGCATCTTAATTGTTATCTTGAACGGGATGAGATTAATCAAATTTCAACAAAAATTGACGATCATCAAGTTTATAATCAACAAAACAAAGTATCATTAGATATGTAAATTAATAAGGAAGGTGAATTTAATCATGGAAAAAGTAATGATGAAATTATCTGGCATGACCTGTCCTTCATGCTTAAGCAAAATTGAAAGGGCGGTTGGTAGTTTGGATGGAACCGACCAAATCAAAGTTTTATTCAATGCAGGAAAGCTAAAATTTACGTTGGATCCTGATAAGACTAAAACTGTTGACGTCAAGACAGCTATTGAAAAAATGGGTTATGAAGTACAAGGAATTAAGGAAAAGGAGCTTAACTGATGAATGCAGAAGAAAAATACCAGGCGGAATTGAAGCAAAGCGACCTTGATCACCATCAGCCAACTGCAGCTGCCATGACTGGTCACATTATTTCTAACTTGTTAATCCATTCTTTAAAGATTAACCAAGCTAACTTATTTGCTAAAGGATCTGCTAGTCTTTTTTTAGCCGAAAAAGCTGCTGGTTGGATTGCTTATGAACGTCAGGAATTTGACCAATTGAATCACTTATTGGTTAATAATGGTGAAAGTATTCCAACAATTACAGCTCAATTTAAGGAATATACTATGCTAGAAGAAGATGGCAGTAGTAAATATTTAGCAGATGATAAGCAATTATTTGCCTTGGTAAAAGATTTTGATACGCAAACGCTCTTCATTACTAAGGCAATTGCTTTAGCTAACAATGAAAGTTGGCCAGAATTATCTGCTAATTTAACTAATTTAATGGCTTGGATTAAGGAGCAAATTCGGGTAACTCAAGACTTCTTAGGTCATGAACTAAAAGAAGGATTGTATGTCGAAGACGACGATGATGACTTTTAATTAAAGGACGATGAATTTAATGGCTGATTTATGTGTTAACTTAGTACCACTATTTAATGCTTTACCTCAGGATGAGAAGATGCAAATCGAAAAATTAGTTCAGCATAAAAACTATCAAAAGGGTGAAGTAATAATTGATCCAACGATAAATGATAATTTAGTAATTGTCGCTGATGGTAACGCTAAGCAGTACACCTTAGATGAAGACGGCTATGAGAATGTTTTGCAAATCTTGCATACGGGTGATTATATTGGTGAGGATTGGCTTTTTGGTCAAGAAAATATCAATAATTACGTCGAGGCTACGGAACACAGTGAAATTTGTTTATTAAAACGGCAGGATCTACTGAAGCTGATGCATAAACAGCCAGAATTAAGTATTCGATTATTGGAACTAAATATTGTTAAAGTTTCGGAAATGCAAAAACAAATTCACTTGTTGGCTTTGCCGAAGGTTGAAGACCGGTTATTAAAGTATTTACAAACATATGCAGATGAAATTGGTAAAAACAATTTTACCTTACCCTTAAAAATGAAGGACTTAGCCTTATACCTTGGAACAACACCTGAGACCCTGTCTCGTAAATTTGCTTTATTAAAAAAGCAAGGTCAACTGAAGCGTCAATTACGTCGAATTGAATTATTCGAAAATTAGTTTAATTAGGCAATTATTGCTTAGTTGATAATATACACATTATATCAGTTTAGAAAATAAGAGAAAGGCGGGTCATATTATATGCAAAGTGAATTTCAAAAAATTTTTCAAGAAATTCAAGCAGATCCTGATAATGAATCTTTTACAAAGCAAGGGATCAAGCCACTTTACTATGCTTCTTCATCTGCCAGAATAAATATCATTGGTCAAGCACCAGGACGAATTGCCCAAGAAAAAATGAAATTCTGGGATGATCCTAGTGGTGATCGTCTTCGGACCTGGTTAGGGGTTTCGAGAGACGTTTTCTATAATTCTGGAATGATTGCAATTTTACCAATGGATTTTTATTATCCCGGGAAAGGCAAGTCTGGAGATCTTCCACCGCGCAAGGACTTTGCTAAAAAATGGCATCCACAACTATTAAAGTTAATGCATGACATTCAACTAACCATTTTAGTGGGTGCTTATGCAACGAGGAGGTACCTTCATCTAAGGTACAAAGATCGGTTGACTGATATTGTCAGGAACTATCAGCAATACCTGCCAGACTATTTTCCAATCGTTCATCCGTCACCACGAAATAAAATTTGGGAGGCAAAAAATCCATGGTTCGAGGAGCAGGTAATTCCAGACCTGCAAAGAAGAATTCAAATAATTCTAAATAATTAGGGGATGATCCAGATGTAGAAACTAGGCATTATCGGTGGTATAGGCCCAGAAGCAACAATGAATTATTATTCGGCAATCATTAAGCGGTATCAGGAGCAGATCGGGACTGATAAAGAGCTGCCTCGTATCACTATCGAATCCATTAATATGTATCACATGTTCCGTCTGCTTGATGCTCAACAGTATGATAAAGTCGCCGGTTATGTAGGAGCTGCGGCCAATAATTTATTGAAAGCCGGGTGTGACTTTGGATTGATGTGTGGCAATACGCCCTATCTATTATTTGATCAGATTCAAGCGCGCACTGATTTGCCATTGTTAAGCATTGTCGAGACAGCGGTAGCGGCTGCCCAGCAGTTGCACCTTCAACGATTAGCTTTACTAGGCACCAAATTTACAATGCAAAATGACTTTTTCATCAAGCCATTTCGAGAGGCCGGAATTGAAGTTTGCCGTCCCAGTGAAAATAATCAATCCATAATTCATCAAAAAATTGTAGACGAACTCGAAAACGGGATTGTTAAGAAAGAGACTAAGCAGCAGTTAATGATAATTATCAATAAGATGGTTCAAAAAGATCACCTTGATGGTGCAGTCTTGGGATGTACCGAATTGCCGTTAATCTTAGGGCAGGAAGATTTCAATAACATTCAAGTGTTTGATATTGCTCAGGTTCAAATCAAGGCTGCTGTGGATCAACTTCTAAAAAAGCTAAAATAACTGAGTGCCGCAGATCCTGAATATTTACAACTTAACTTTAACCACTTCACTATCTTTGAACGTGAACTCCATGTAACGTTGAAAGATGGTGATTTTTTCGATTAGGCGGCGGACAAGTTGCGGATCGAATTCTTGGATGCCGTGCTGGTGCTCATCTACGAAATCGCTGACCTGGTTGATATTGTGTAGTTTAACTTGATTTTCTGTTTCTATGCTCTGCACCTTTTCCTTTTGTTTCCGTAGAACCATGACCTCTTGAGTGAGATCGTCACAGTTTTGGTGCTGGTTAGCAGCTTGAATTAGTTTTAACTGTGCATCTTCCAGTTGCTTATCAAGTTCTTCAATTGTTGGCCCTTTGGAATTCTTCACGATCTTCATGATGTTAGCCTTAATTTGTTTATCGGCTAGCTCATGGCTTTCGATTAGCTGATTGATGGCATCAAGGGTTGCCACTTTTAATAACTGTTCCTTAATATTACGGATCATACAACGTCGACCTTTCTTGCTACGTCTAATTCGGCTGGCACAACGCCAAACAGCAACTTTGGTTGGCCGATACCACATGTTTCTCTGGAAGATGTCACCACATTTTCCGCAAAAGACCCGTTGCGAAAAGCAGTATTTGCCGTTAACTCTGCGGTGACGACCATTTTTGGTAGTAATGCCGTTACGCCGTTGACGGATTAGATTCTGTACTTGCATGAAGACCGATTTAGGAATAATCGCTGGATGGTCATTTTCAACATAGTATTGGGGCATGATCCCTTTATTCTTAACTCGTTTCTTGGTTAAAAAGTCAACGGTATAAGTTTTCTGGAGGAGTGCATTACCCATATATTTCTAGTTTTTTAGAATCCGGTTAACACCGCTGGATCCCCAATTAGTTCCCTTGCCGCCGGTTAAGACACCATCTACCTTGAGTGATTCGGCAATTTGTTTCATCGTCATGCCTTGCAGGTAGCTATAGAAGATTCGTTTAACCGTTTTAGCTTCTTCTGGTTCAATCACTAAATTGCCATCTTTATCCTTGGTATAGCCCAAAAAGTGATTATGGTTAATCAGAACCTTGCCTTGCTGGTAACGATATTGCAACCCGAGTTTGACATTTTGGGATAAGGACTCACTTTCTTGCTGGGCGAGGGAAGCCATAATGGTAATTAGGACCTCACCTTTGGCGTCCATTGTGTTAATGTTCTCTTTTTCAAAAAAGATTGCCACATTGATGGCTTTCAAGTCCCGGATATACTTTAGACAATCAATTGTATTCCGCGCAAACCGACTAATTGATTTGGTAACAATTAAGTCAATCTTACCAGCTTTACAAGCGGCAATCATTTTATTAAATTGTTCCCGTTTCTTGGTATTAGTTCCTGAGATTCCATCATCGGCAAAGATTCCGGCCATTTCCCAGCTGGGATCTTTTTGAAGTGCGCCCGGCATGGGTGATAACTAGGCGGTGTAAGTCCGCTGTGGGCCGTAGTAGTCGGAACCACGAGTTGAAGGCAAGGGCGTCCGCCGTGAGACGGAGTCTAAAGGAAGCCTAAGACAAAATACCGAACCGATGTACAAGAAGTGGCTACAAGGCTGATTAGACTGGATGAAGTTGCTTCACAAACTGAAGTCCTACACTACTCGAAGTCTAAGTCAGTAAAGCCAACGGTTGCATGGTATGAAAGCTATCACTCTTACCCGGGGAGGCCTGGCGGATAAGTTCCCAACAAGGACGCCGGTATAGGTGTACGGAAACAAACTAGTCAGTGATGGCTAGCTGAATCCGGTAGGAGTCAGCCGAGGTCATAGTAATCTGCCGTATGACAGATGAAGGACTGAACAATAATAATTCTCACTGATACTGGAGGTGTTGGTAGTGCGAAAATTGCAGAAAACAGAACAAGCTGACCGCCAAGGGATGGATAGTCTGGAAGACAAAGAGTATCTTGGGGCGCATAGTACTACTAACGGTGAAAGTACGGCGCAGGATGGCATTCAATTTGTAGACCGGGTCCTTGCAAGTAGTAATCTGAACCTAGCGTTTAAGCGTGTTCGGAGGAATAAGGGCGCAGCTGGAATTGACGGCATGACCGTTGACCAACTGGCCGAATATATTTACAAGAACCGGGAAGAACTCCTAGAGAGTTTACGTAATGGAACATATCGGCCGCAACCAGTCAGACGGGTAGAGATACCAAAACCCGATGGCTCAACCAGAAAACTGGGAGTGCCTACAGTTGTTGATCGTATGATCCAACAAGCTGTGGTACAGGTGATTTCCCCGATATACGAACAAGTATTTTCCGACAATAGCTATGGATTCCGACCAGGCCGGAGTGCGCATGACGCGATTCAAAGCGTCACCGAACTCTACAATCAAGGCTACCACTATGTGGTAGACCTCGATTTAAAGGCATACTTTGATACGGTTAACCACGACTTACTAATGAACTTCATCAAACAACGAGTAACTGACCCATGGCTACTCCACCTAATTCGGCGCTTTCTAACAAGCGGGGTCATGAATGGCGAGATGTTTCGAAAAACGACGAAGGGAACACCACAAGGTGGGAACCTGTCGCCGCTACTGGCCAATATCTACCTCAACGAGTTGGACAAACTATTGACCCAGCGGGGCCACCAATTTGTGCGCTATGCCGATGACTGTAATATTTATGTCAAAAGTAAGCGAGCGGGAGAACGAGTCTTGCGCAATGTCACAATCTTTCTTGAAAACAAGTTGGAACTAACAATTAACCGCCATAAAACAACGGTTGGTTCACCACTCCGACTAAAGTTTCTAGGATTTACGCTCGGTGTAGACCGTAATGGGGCATATGCACGACCGCATAAGGTCGTGAAACAGCGAATCAAACAAGCCCTTAAGATAATGACTGGGCGAAGTCGTGGAATTAGTTGGTTAATGTTGATGAAGGAAATTAAACAGAAAATGCGAGGATGGCTACAGTACTATGGGATTGGCAAGATGAAGACGTTTATTCAACAACTGGACCAATGGTTGCGAAGTAGAATTAGACAGTTGATATGGAAACGGTGGAAGAAAATCAAAACCCGATATCGTGAGCTAATTAAGCTAGGAATGACACCGGAACAGGCCAAGACTAATGCCAATACCCGCAAGGGATATTGGCGAACTGCCCATAGTAAAACACTAACCTATACGTATACAAATCAAAAGCTGGAGCGTCTTGGACTAATAAATCTGTCCAAGACACTCCAGCAAATACAGAGTGCTTAAATTATTGAACCGCCGTATACGGAACCGTACGTACGGTGGTGTGAGAGGTCGGTAATTGAAATAATCAATTACCTCCTACTCGATTCAGCTCTTTATAGTGACTAACTTGTGTTTCATATGAGTTAGCTTGTTCATCAAGTTCAGTTGATACCCGGCAGTAGGCCGCAACTCGTAGTTTTTCTGATTGTGGTTCATCTGGTAAACGGTGGACACTATTGCCACGTTGCTGATGAGCAGGAATGATATGTACTTTACCCAATTAGGTCCACCTCACTTTTAATGGTACTGTATAGATATTCAGCCTGTTTAATAGGTTCATTGAACCGTTGATGAATAATATCTCGATAGAAATGCTCGTTAACCATGGCTTTCTTGGCAAGATGTTCTTCCAAATTAAGTCCACATTTTAGCTGAAAGGTAATCTCATATTGATTAAGAATCTTAACTGACCGGACATAAGTTTGAAACAGTTTGGGATCAAACCTAGTTAGTAATTGTCCTTGCTGGCACCAGCGGAGAAGTTCGCGAAAGTCCTCCAGATTATTGGCATCGTCAGTGTGATTACTGTTAATTTGTTTAATTCGCTGTTGAATCTGATAGGTGCTTTGTTCCAGTTCAGCGGTTTGATTGATATACAATGACTGATCAATTAAACCTGCCTGTAACAGCTTATTTAATGTTTCCGCCTTGTCATCATTTTCTTTAATCTGCTTGGCAAATTGACTTAGCTTCCCGGCAGGATCATTGATAAGGTTGTCCCTTAATTGTTGCACTAAAGGCAACATTAAGAACTTTTTACTGAAGGTCAGTTTATTCATCATGTTGCAAAAGGCGTTTTGAATCCATTCCTCGGGAATTGCTCTCACTGGGCATAGCTTTGCCGAATGCAAATGCTTCTGACAAGCCCAGCAGGTTTTATTTGGCCGCGTCTGTCGTTTGAACGCAGAACCGCAATAATCACAAATGAGTTTCCCGGTGAATAGGTAGTGTTGCTGGTATTTGTGATTCCCGGACTCAATGTGTCGTTCTTGTGCGACTTGTTTCAATCGATCTTGGACTTGATTAAAGTCATGATGGTTGATTATTCCTTTATGATGGTCCTCAATTAAATACTGTGCTAGTTCGCCTTGATTAAAATGCCGGTGGTATTGATCATCGCGGTAGGTTTTCTGGCATAGCATATCACCGGTATAGTTAATATTGCGCAGGATATTAATGATGGTACTACTCCACCAATGATGACCACGCTGGGTTTGAATTTGCTGAGTATTTAACTGCTTGGCAATATGTCCAGTTGATTGACCTTGTAAGAAGCTGGTGAAAATCTGCTTAATAATTTTCGCTTCACTGGGCTTAATAACTAAGTTGGAGCTAGTATCAATTATGGACAGCTTTTGGTAGAATATTTTTATCAGGATTGGATATATATGGTCATTAATTATCATCTTGATGTTAAGAAGCTGAGGATATTTCTTGATCAAAATAAAAAACAGTAAAATATTTTATCAAGCACATGAAATATTAAAGGTCACCGCCTTATTTGGGAGGCTTTATACAGTTGAATATTGAAGAAATAACTGATAAAAAGAAAAAAAGACTCATTGCTAAAGCAATTCTAGCTGATCTTCCTGAATGGTTTGGATTGTCTGAAAGTACAAGGGAGTACATTATTAATTCTCAAAACAGGCCATTTATGGCTTACCAGGTTGATGATGAATTTGCTGGTTTCATTGTTTTGAATTTAACTAGCGAAGACTGCGCAGAGATTTATGTGATGGGAGTTAAGAAAAAATATCAGCGAAATGGAATCGGAACAAAACTAGTGAAAGCTTATGAAGCGAAAGCAAAGCAGTTGGGATGCACTTATTCACAAGTCAAAACAGTCAAGTTCGGTTGCCATCAAGAATATGATTTAACCAATCGTTTTTACCAACATTTAGGATATAAAAAGTTAGAATGTTTTCCAACTTTGTGGGATAAATGGAATCCTTGTCAAATTTATATCAAATATATTGGGAAATAGGTGAAAGTTTACATTAATTTTTGAGAGTGTGTTTTGCAAAATTTTAGCGATCGAATTGAAAAATAGCTAACTTGATGGTTAAATTTTATTTTACGTGGGTGCTCAAGCTGTTAAAAGAAAGAAAACCAGTTGGTATAGCAGATTACTGATAAAATGCAACTAACTTTTGCTTCTTTAAAGATGCTAGTGTTTTTAAATGGTCGGTGAAATACAGGCTGCGATCAAAAATAGCAATGATTATCCAACCTTTTTTAAAGCTTTTTTGCGATTAGTAAACAGTTAATGTGCTAAAATAGCCAATGAATCGAACAATTAATTTGTTTAATTGGAAATATTTGTAAGCGGAGTTTTAGCTGCGCTTAATAGATGATATTTAGTTATAGTGGTTGATTAAACAAACATACTAGTTATTGAAGTAAATCCATGATTTTTAACGAGAAAGGAAGTTTATGCATGACGAAAGTAGCAGTTGTTTTTGCTGATGGTTGTGAAGAAGTTGAAGGCTTGAGTGTTGTTGATGTCCTAAGGCGGCTAGGCATTCCAACAGACATGGTTGGTTTGACCAGCAGGGATGTCATGGGTGATCATAAAATCAAACTAACGTGCGATAAAGTGGTTGATGATAGCTTACTGGATTATGATTTGGTGGCTTTTCCCGGTGGCATGACTGGCTCAGCTAATTTGCGGGATAATCAGAAGTTGCGGGATTTAATGGTTAAACGCCATGAAAATGGCCAATGGGATGCAGCCATGTGTGCCGCACCCCGGGCTCTAGCTCGCTATGGTGTTTTAGCTGATGCCGATTATACAATTTTTCCTGGCTTAGATTCAGAAACAAGAAAAGATGAACCAACTGGCAATTTCAAAGAAGATATTACCGTGACTGATCAGAAACATAAGATTTTAACTAGTCGCGGACCGGCAACAGCTTGGGCGTTTGCCTATGCGATTGCGGAAACGTTAGGCTATGATACGAAAGACTTGAAACATGGAATGCTTTATGACTATTTAGCTGATAATATTCAAAATAGTCTTTAATTTATTTAATTGCTGCTAATGGCTTGTAAGCGGGCAAATGGAGATATGGAAAATATTTCTGTTTGTCTTTTTTAATAGCTGACTAAAGTCAAAAAATGGTAACAGACAGGGACAAGCTTGAGCAATTAAAAAAGGAGTGAAAAAATGACGTTAAGGATTACTAAAAAATTTCAAGTGAATTTTAACCAGCAGAGCTGTA
>NZ_AHYZ01000063.1 GCF_000255495.1 Liquorilactobacillus vini DSM 20605 | reverse complement strand
CCACCATAAGGACTATACAGCTTATGTCAATGGTAAGAAAACAAAACTTTATGTAACTAAAAAATCTTTAGCACAAATCTATGTAAGAGACACGAAGAATGCAATTATAACGATTAGATATACAACTCCTTTAATATACATTATGGTTAGAATTGTTTCTCTACTAATGGTTATTATATTAATAGTAGGTATGTTGGTTATTTTATTAAAGAGGGAAAATAAGGATGATTAAATTAAATAAATTAGCAAATAAGCAAAAAAATATATTAGCGATAATAGTTTGTTTAGTAGCTAGTATATTGGTCATGGTACCATATTTTTGTTCTGATTCTTTACACGCTGGTGTGGATATGTCATTTCATCTTAATAGAATATATGATTTAGCACAAAATATTAAGGATGGGAAGCTATTTTCGTACATTGAAACATATGCGATGAATCAAGTTGGAACTCCAATTAATATGGTTTACGGAGCTTTACCAATTTATCCGTTTGCTGTCGCATTAATACTAATTAGTAATCCCGTTCAAGCCATTTATGCAGGATGGTGGTTTATTGTTTTTGTCTCCATGCTTATTTCATACTGGTGCGGCCTTAAATATTGGCAAGGAAATAAAAAGAAAGCTTTATTATTTTCGTTTATTTATGTTTTGTCAGCATATAATTTTAGTTGGATGTTTTTGACATTTGATGTTGGTCAAACAGCGGGATATATATTTTTACCATTAATTGTTTATGGAACATACAGCATCTTTTTTAGAGAAAAGAAAGAGTGGATATTACTGTCATTTGGTATGACAGGTGTAGTTTATTCGCATGTACTAAGTTTTTTGATGTATGTGGTAGTAGTAATGATGCTGATTGTAATTGCTTTTTTTACATCAAAAAATTTTTGGAGAAAAATAAAATATATTATCTATGCTGGGATAACTACTTTATTAATGACTTCATTTTATTGGAGTACTTTATTTACAATATACAGTAGTAACAAGTTGTTTATTACTAAGTCAGGAACACTTACAACAGCAAGTGTGGGTTTGGGTGATTCCATAATAAGCTCTTTAAATAATAATGAATCAATTGGGACACTAATAACTATATTGGTATTTATGGGTTTATTTTTGTGGAAAAAACAAAGTATGATAACAAAGTTTTCGGGAATTATTGGAATTGTTTTTTTGTTGCAACAACTAATGTTTTTGAGTCAATGTGGAATTTTATTAATAAGACACCAATTACTGTTCTTCAATGGACAGGAAGAATATTATGTATTTCAAACTTCTTTCTGGCAATTTTTGCTGTTGAAACGATTTGGATAATTATATCTTCTAATACAAAATATATGCGTCATAGTTTTATAGTTGTATTAGGTATAATTGTTTTTGCATTATTAAGTAATTCATATAGTTTTTTAAATTCACGTACGAGTCAAACAGTAATTAACTTTAAACCCAGTAGTTCAAAGACATTACCTTTTTCAGATTATCAAGTAACATCTAAAATTGGGTTTAATTATATGGTTAAAAACTTCAATGAAGGAGTAGGATCAATTGACTATTGGCCACTTGTAAGTATGAAGAATTATACAGCTGATATTAAAAATCATATAGCACTTATCAATGGAAAACGAACGAAGATTAAGCCATATAGTATACCAAATGGAATTAGTTATAGAATATATTCTGCTAAAAATGGTACAAAAGTAGATTTACCCTTTTTGGATTATAATTCATATATAGTCACAGTTAATGGAAAGAAAGTAGGTTATACTAAAACAAATCGAAGTACAATAGGTGTCTTTTTAAGTAAGGGAATTAACCACATTAAAATAGAATACAGAATATCATTTATTATTAAAGCAGCTGAAATTGTTTCATGGATTACTTTTGTAGTAATGACTATAATTGTTATTATTAAAAAAATTGTATTTTTAAAGAAATCAATGTACAAATTATAGCAGAAAAGAGCCAATGGATTTATGTAAATAGGAATCTTTTTTCCCTTATGAATTAAATCGTTAGTAAGAAATGATTTTAATGTGTTATTGACTTAGTTAAGTCTCCATGTTAAATATGGTAGAAATATTTTTGCTAA
Organism: Liquorilactobacillus vini DSM 20605; assembly: GCF_000255495.1. Lineage (GTDB taxonomy): Bacteria > Bacillota > Bacilli > Lactobacillales > Lactobacillaceae > Liquorilactobacillus > Liquorilactobacillus vini. Next base: position 6,128 of record NZ_AHYZ01000063.1, on the reverse strand, counting down.
AGAGTTGTTCTTTCAGTTTTACTCTGTTAATTTACTGATTCTAAAATATCTTGAAAATGAAAGTAAGCTGGAAGTAAGTAATTATGAGATTAATTTTTAATTTACCATATTCAAAATTAATTAGAGGGTAATATCTGCTATTGGAATTGTCAGTGTTAAAGTCTTTGTGACCATAAGGATCATAAAACAAGTAAAGTTATCAGTTTAGTTTACAGGATATGATTAATGGTTGTTTCAAGTTACTGACAAAAAGCTCTTTAACATTACTATTTATACAGTTTGATAAACTGGTTTTGGGGAAAATTTGCTATTTTGATTTGGATGACTTAATCATATGGAGAATAAATTACCTTTTTCAATAGTACTCTTGTTTATTTATATAAGCTATTTTTTATATTTGAAGTTTAAACAATGGTGGACTTCAGAATTGTAAAAGAATTTACCAAGCTAATAAAACTAGTAAAAAAGTGCAATATTAGGTAAAAAATTAAGGCCTTTTGAAAAGCTTTGTGGAGGTATTGGTTATAATGGAAAAAATAATATCAGTTATTGTGCCATGTTATAATGAAGAACAGACGATCCCGATTTTTTATAAAACAGTAAACAAGGTTCTTCCTTCATTGCGTGGCTATCAAATTGAATATATTTTTGTAGATGATGGCTCAAAGGATCAAACTCTGGCTGAAATTGAAAAACTTTGTACCTTGGATCCAATTAATGTCCATTATATTTCATTTTCTAGAAATTTTGGTAAAGAAGCAGCCTTGTATGCAGGTCTAAAAAATGCTACTGGTGAAATGGTTGCAGTGATGGATGCTGATTTGCAGGATCCTCCTGAGCAATTGCCAGCAATGTTAGCAGGTATTTTGGATGAAGGCTATGATGTTGTTGGAAGTCGTCGTGTTGATCGCAAAGGTGAACCCGCAATCAGGTCATTTTTTTCAGTACTATTTTATAAGTTGATGGGAAAAATTTCTGATGCTCAAATGGTTCAAGGCGTTCGTGATTTTCGTTTGATGACTCGTCAAGTTACTGACTCAATCTTAGAAATGACCGAGTATAACCGATTCTCAAAGGGAATTTTCAACTGGGTGGGCTTTAAAACAAAATATTTAGATTATCAAAATCGTGATCGAATTGCCGGAAAGACATCTTGGTCATTTTGGAAACTATTTGGGTATTCGATTGAAGGTATTATTAATTTCTCTGAAGTGCCTTTAATGATTGCCTCAGCGGTTGGAATTATTGCTTTTTTGCTAGCTATTTTATCAATGGCTTTTATAGTTGTTAGAAAAATATTTTATGGAGGCAGTGTCAACGGTTGGGCTTCTTTGGTAACCATTGTTTTAGGAATGGGTGGCCTGCAGCTTTTTTGTTTAGGTATAGTCGGCAAATATATTGGAAATATTTATTTAGAAGTTAAAAAAAGGCCAATCTATATTATAAAAAAGCAAAAATAAAAATCTTCGGGGCTTAAATTAATTAAACCTCGAAGATTTTTTAAATTATTCTCCTGGAAATTTCAATCCCCAGGCAGTTCGAATATTAGTAAGGATTTGGGCAATATCATGTGATAAGGCTAATTGCCCATCGTCATGACCCTGAGTTAGGTAACGCTGGAAATCCTCGACTTCATATTCTAGGGCTCGCTGTTCATCCCCGGCCGTGATGGTTTGCTGTTGCTGCTGATGAGCATCGGCGGTGTAGGTCACCTGAGCAGTTGTAGCACGCGGAAAATTATTAATTTCTAAGAAACCTTGTGTGCCGGAAACGACGCCTCTTTTCGGTTGCTTGGCTCGGAAGGAAAGACTAATCACGGCTAACTGGCCAGCCGAGTTTTTCAAAATGATGCCCGACTGCTCATCAACTCCGCTCTCAGCAAAATCGACCGTTGTCAAAAGATTATTTGGCTGTTGACTCAAAAACAGTCGAGCAAAAGCAGTTGCATAGCCGCCGATATCGAGTAATGCTCCACCAGCTAGTTGCGGATCGAAAAAGCGATTGTGCGGGTCATAAGTTTTTAGACTACCAAAGTTTACCTGGACCATTTTTATTTTGCCTAGCTGACCAGACTTAATTAAAGCTTGAACTTGCTGATAGATGGGCATGTGAAACAAGGTAAACCCTTCAGTTAACAGCAGATGTTTTTGGTGCGCCAATTCTGCCACTTCGTTGAACTGCTGATCATTGATTGTGATGGCTTTCTCGCAAAAGACGTGCTTACCAGCTGCTAAAGCTGCTTTAATAAACTGATAATGGGTAATGTGTGGTGTAGCGATATAAACCACGTCAGTCTGCGGATCGTTAATCATGTCGAGCGGATCAGCAAAAACTTTTTTGATCCCTTTAGCTTGAGCGAACTGCTTAAGTTTAGTTTGGTTGCGGGCACTGGCTGCGTATATTTCACCATTGACAGCTTGCAAGGCATCTGCCATTTCGCCGGCGATCCAGCCACTACCGATAATTGACCAATTGTATTTTTTCATTAGTTGTTATTCCTTTCTATGAGATGGATTTCTTCGTCGCTGTCAAATAGAATTGCCTCGGTAACGATCTTTTCAAAGTATGAAGTACCAACGACGCCATTGAGCCTAGCTAATTGGTGCTCAATTTGTGGAAGCTGTCGCCAATCATTAGTTGGATAACAATCAATCAGCAAATTACCCAGTGGTGTTCGGGCATAACCAGCCACAACTTGAGCAAGCCGAATTTTAGCACTTAAGCCTAGCTGCTGAGCGGCTGCTTGAATAATTTGAGCGTTGAGTGCTACAACTTCTAAAGTCAAAGGAATCTGCGGATCAAGGGAAGCTTTCAAACGTTGCAGTGGAGCTAAAATAAGGTAACGATTGGCTCGAGCGGCAAATGATTTTTCTAAGGTATGAATCCCACCATTACTTTTTAGCGCATTTAATTGCGAATCAAGACTGTCGCAACCATCAAACGCTAGATCAATTTTTTTAAATGGTTGGGCAGTAATTGGTAAACCTAATTGATTGGCAAGCTGACGAGTTGCTTCGGCTGGACTGCAAAGATCAACTGCTAAGTTACTTGCGGCAATTGCATTCACTAGTTGGGCCACATTACTACCACCACCTAGACTGACCTTCATCCCGGGTTGAATTAAGTTAAGGGCTTTAGCAATTACTTTTCTAATAATGATCACTTCCTTATGAAATAAAGTTTCTCAATTTGTTAATTGTTGAAAATAAATTTCATGAATATGATATACTGAAATCAAAGAACTGTCAATGGAAGTGAAAGTAATTTGAAAAAGCAAATTATTAATCAAATTAATGAACATTTGAGCTCAATGACACCGGTAGAACAAAAAATAGCGGCTGTTATTTTACAACAACCAATGCAAGTTACGGAATGGACAATTGCTAACTTAGCTGCTCAAGCACAAGTCAGCCAAGCATCAATCAGTCGTTTTTGCCATAATTTAAAGCTAGCTGGTTTTCATGCATTAAAAATCGAATTGGCTAAAATTGTCGGGGTAAATTCTAATCTAGAAAAGAATGAGCCGACTTCGGTTACCAATTTTTTAACTCAAGTCAGTCAAGGCAAAAGCGCTGAAATTCAGCAAACGTTAGCCAATTTTGCAAACGAGCAAATTAATCAAGTTTTAGAGCGGCTGTTGAACTGTCGAATTCTTCAAGTTGCCGGTCAGGGTAATACTTTCCCCGTCGCAGCTGATGCAGTTTACCGTTTTAATCAATTAGGGATCATGGCCATCACTTCAGCAATCAGTGAAACAGCCTTGGCCCAGACGCTTAATCTAACCGATCAGGATATTTTATTAGTGATTTCTAATTCCGGTGAATCTAAGCAAATTTTAAAGCAAGAAAAAATCGCCAAGCAACGCGGGTTAACAATCATTGCCATTACCAATCGCAATGATTCACCAATCAGTTTGGCTGCTGATTTTCGGCTGAAGACTGCTGCTCGCCCGCCATTGTTGCAGTCGACGTATTATTATTCACGGTTGGCGGCCATGACGGTCATCGAAGCGCTTTTTCTGTTGATGATTGCCAAGCAGCCAGCTAGATCGAAAAAAATTAAACAGCATGAAGAATTGATTGCTGATACAAAGGTTTGAGGAGTAAATGAAGATGTTACGGGTAGCTTTGGTAGTTATTACTGAAAAGGGATACATTTTAGCAGCTAAAAGGAATCACAACCGGGTTTTCGGTGATTATTGGGAATTTCCTGGAGGCAAAATTGAAGTTGGCGAAACACCTCAGCAAGCAGTGATTCGTGAGCTGCATGAAGAATTTGGCGATCGAATTGAAGTTAAACAGCCAGTATTGCCGCCGTTTACTTTTACATATGAATATGCCACGATTGAATTTAATGTCTTTTATGCCAAGCTGTTGACTCATCATTATGTTTTAACCGCGGCAAGTAGCTATCGGTGGTTTCGGCCAAATGAATTAAAGAATTTGAATTGGCCGCCAGCAAATCAGAAAATTATTGAACAAATAGTTAGACAATTATGATGTTATAAATCCTGTTTTTCAAATGTAAAGAAATATACCAATTAAAACCAGCAACTGGGAAAACTTTTGTTAGCAGTTTAAAAAACAAACTCTAAATCATAAATTCTTAGAAAGTAAAATAGGAAGGGCTTTAAACAATGATTTTTAAAGTTGGACATTGAATTATACCGACAATATTTAAGAAAAAGTTAATTTTCAACTGAATTTTGCAAGCAAATTTTTCAAACCAATTTGACTATTTACCCGCCTAATGGTATATTTTATAACATCAATTTAGGGGGGAATGTTTATGAGCGCAGCAAATTCGACATTTTTAATTATTTCCAGTGTTCTTGTACTTTTTATGACACCGGGGCTAGCCTTCTTTTATGGCGGCTTGGTTTCAAAAAAGAATGTTGTTAACACGATGCTTTCGGTTTTTTATATTTGCGGGCTTGGTATATTGTTGTATGCTGCAGTTGGCTATGAGCTATCATTCAATGGCGATGTTGGCGGATTTATTGGGACTGTTCATCACTTTTTCTTAAGCGGCTTGGATTTGACTTCAATTGTCAATAAAGACTTAGGGATCAGCACTGGTGCTTATCTGATTTTTGAAATGATGTTTGCAATTATTACACCAGCGTTGTTTGTTGGAGCAGTTGTTGGTCGAATGAGATTTAAATTTTTAACAGCCTTCATTATTCTCTGGTCAATTTTGATTTATTACCCATTAGTACATATTGTTTGGAGTGGTTCAGGCTTCTTGGCAAAAATGGGTGTGCTTGATTTTGCTGGAGGGACAGTTGTGCATATTAATGCTGGTGTTTCAGCGTTAGTTTTATCAATTTTCTTAGGCAAACGGTTAGGCTTTGGCAAGAAAACTCAAATTTATAATTTGCCGTGGGTTTTATTAGGAACTGTTATCTTGTGGATTGGCTGGTATGGCTTCAATGCCGGGTCAGCAATTGGAATGAATGATATTGCAGTGCAAGCCTTTTTGACCACGACAGTTGCGACAGGTGCTGCCATGATTACCTGGATGATGATTGATACTTTTGTGCTTGGCAAACCAACTTTGCAAGGAGCATGTACTGGTACTGTCTGCGGTTTGGTTGGCATCACCCCAGCTTGTGGCTTTGTAACAGCTGCTGGAGCATTTTGGATAGGTTTGTGCTGTGCAGTGGTTAGCTACTGGTTCATTACGAAAATTAAACCAATTATCAAATATGATGATCCACTGGATGCTTTTGGTTGCCATGGAATTTCTGGGATTGTTGGTTCAGTTTTAACTGGTGTTTTTGCCAGCAAGGTTGCTAACAGCGGGATCGTTAGAAATGGTTTGTTCTATGGTGGCGGCGTCAAACAATTGGAGCTGCAGTTAATTGGGACATTATTTACCATCGTTTACGTCGCAATTGTGGCTAGTGTTATTATTTTAGTTTTGAAACCATTTATTAAGATGAGGGTTGACAAGGATTCTGAGATTGCTGGCTTGGATCAAGCTGAGCATGGTGAATATGCTGACTTTACGGTTGCTGATGGACCGGATTCTTCCGATGTTGCTAAATATAGCGGTGAGTTCCAAGGACAGTTGGCACATTTGAATCATCCCCGAGAATGAAATTAGAAAATTTTTGAAATAGATAT
>NZ_AHYZ01000064.1 GCF_000255495.1 Liquorilactobacillus vini DSM 20605 | reverse complement strand
TTTTAACCCTAACATAAATTGTAATTATTTATTCAAGGAATTTAACGTTCCAACCGATTCAATTAAAGTTGGAGTAATTGGAAGAATAAATGCTTGGAAGGGGCAAAATGATTTTCTAGATGCTGCAACTCCATTGCTTAAAGAATATCCTAATTTGTATCTGTTTATTATAGGTAGTGCTTTTACAGGTCAAGAGTGGAGAATTGATGAAATAAAAAATAAAATAAAGAATGATTATAATAGATCTCGAATAATTTATTCTCCTTTCAGGAGTGATAACGCTGCTGTTCAGAATTTTCTAAACATTTTAGTTTTGCCTAGTACGAGCCCAGATCCATTGCCAACAGTTGTTCTGGAAGCAATGGCATCTGGAAAACCAATCATTGGTTATGATCATGGAGGTATCAAAGAAATGGTTTTAGATGGTTATAATGGATATTTAGTAGAGCCAAATAATTGTCTTGAATTAAGGAGAAAAATGCAGGTATTGATAAAAAGTGAAGAGAAAAGAAAGAATTTTGGTGTAAATTCATTAAATAGACAAATTAATAAATTTTCTATGTCATCTTTTATAAAAAAATTTTCTTCTACATATACTTTAATAGGGAATGATTTTCAGTAATGAAAAATATAAATAAAGAAGTTGGATTTTCTTATAAACTAGCTATTTATTTCATGGCTTTAAAAAAATTAATAAGAGGATTCGCGATGGGATTCTTTTTCTTTAAAAAAAAATATCCTATTTTTATTGGTAAACATGTTTCAATAACACAAAAGAGTAATATTATTGTTGGAAGAAATGTAAAATTTGAAGACTATTCGGAAATTCAAGCTTTGAGTAAAGAACCAATAACGTTTGCTGATAATGTAACAATAGGAAGAGGAACTATGATCAGACCGTCTAGTTATTACGGAATAGGAAATATTGGAATGGGACTTAAGATTGGAAAAAATTCTTCAATAGGGCCAGGTGGATATATAGGTTGTGCTGGAAGAATTATTATTGGGGAAAATGTTTTAATTGGCCCTAAGGTTTCCATGTTTGCAGAAAACCATAATTTTTCCGATAAAGTGAAAACTATTAAATCACAGGGTGTAAATAATAAGGGAATAGTTATAGAAAACAATTGTTGGATAGGTAGTAATGTAATTATTTTAGATGGAGTCACAATTAAAAGTGGAAGCGTTATTGGGGGGGAACATTATTAACGAAAAATGTAGAATCTAATTCTGTAATCTATGATAAAAGAGATAGATTCGAAAGGCAAAGGTAAATTCTATTATTTAAGGGGATACAAAAATGAAAATTGTTTCCTATACTATGGTTAATAATGAAAATGAAATTATAGAGTCTTTCGTTAGATACAATTATAATTTTGTTGATGAAATGGTAATTGTTGATAATGGATGTAGTGATAATACAATTGAAATTCTAAAGAGTTTAAAAACGGAAGGTTATAAAATTACATTATTTGACGAATCACTTAGAGCATATGATCAATTTGAATTGGATAATAAGTATGTAAATATTATTATTGATAAATTTCGACCTGATATTGTAGTTCCTTTAGATGCTGATGAATTTTTATGTTCAAATAATAATCCCAGGGAAATTTTAGAAAATTTGGATTTAAATTATGTATATTATGTTAACTGGAAATGGTATGTTTTGACTGGTAAGGAAGATAACTCTGAAAAGTTTATTCCAAAAAGGATTTCATATTGTTTGGAAAAAAGTCCATGGAATTATTCAGATGGCACTTCTGTAACTAAAGTTATTATTCCTGCAAAATTATATCGTAAGTCTCATCTTAAATTGACAATGGGACACCATGATGTCTTTGGTAATGA
>NZ_AHYZ01000065.1 GCF_000255495.1 Liquorilactobacillus vini DSM 20605 | reverse complement strand
TAGAACCTTTTTTTATAATCAGCTAAAAGCCGTTATAAAATATAACTTTGTTGTCCGGTTTTGTCTAACAGTCGCCCTATCTTATTGTCATTAAGAGTTTTGTCCCTATCGATAAGGTAGGCATATATTTTTTGCAGTGATCATCATATTGGAGTGGTCAAGTCATTTGTTAAAAGCGTAGAGGTCAACTCCTTGAAAAAAACAAATAAGCAATCAGTGCATGTCTTGAGAATGAAATCCTAGCTTATTATTTTAGACTGATTTGATAAACCATTTAATCTTTTATTACTGCACGAAACTAGGAATAGTATTCTGATTATTTTTAAATCCATAGTCTGTATGATTTGCTTGCAGCTGTTTAAGACAGTTCAGCAGATCAGCATTCACTTCGATTATTCGGTTAGATGCTAAAGTCTTTGTTGATTTGATTCGGTGCCCATGATATTCATAGGACTTATTGATTGAGATCGTTTTGTGTTTGAAGTTGATGTCTTTCCAAGCGAGTGCCAGGATCTCGCCCAAGTATGTCCTCATGTAAAACACTGTTAAAGACGTATACTGGCTTGGTATCTCTGTGATCCAGTTTTGATTTAGCAGCTTGAATCAAAACTTTCAACCCATTGACATATTAAAAATTTTTGATCGTCGCGAGCCGTTAACTAACTTAGCGGTGTTATTCCTGGAATGACGCATTATTGAGCTGTATTTCCGTAAATTTATAGGTATTTCAAGTGTATAATCTCGTGGAGGAGTGGTTGCTTTTAGTGGTAGCATTTAGATTTTAAATCTAGAATGTTTCTACTTTGAATAAAAAGTTATTGTCTCTAGTAACAGAGTGTGTTATTATAAAAAAAGTCGGTTAGGATTTAGCTAATTGATGGTATTTCATTGGGATATATATTCTTGTGCTGAATCGGATGGATTTAGTGCTTTTACTTTTGGGTTATAGCCAAGTGGTAAGGCAAGGGACTTTGACTCCCTCATGCGCTGGTTCGAATCCAGCTAACCCAGTCGGTCTTTTTCGGTTAAGTAGTATTATTAATTATTGTTGTTTAATTTTGTTTTAGCTTATTAGTTGGAAAATGGGGGTTTTCGTCAAACTATATTGGTGGAACCATGAAGTCCTCTGAACGGGGGCTTCTTTATTTTACAATTAAAAGAATTCTGGCATAAAAATGATCCATATTTTTGAATCCGTAACAGATCCGTTTAAGTGCTTTGATTTTACGATTGATTCCTGGTTCCTCATCATGAGGGCCTTTTTTATTGGAAAAATTGGTTCATAGTTTTGATAATCGTTTGCATTTTGAAAGATTAAAATAATCAAGTCACAGTTCACTGCGAATGTATTTAGTAAAAAGGCTGGGTAATCGTAGTAAAATAACTGCTAAATTAGATTTTCAATGTCAGCTGCCAGTTGTAATGGATTTTCTTTTGGTTCAAGCCGTTTGACAAGCTGACCTTTTTGATCAATTAAAAATTTGGTAAAGTTCCATTTGATAGGTTGATTGTTAGTCCTAGCAATCAGATATTTGAATAAAGGAATTGCTTCCTTCCCGCGTACTTTTACTTTTTGTGAAATGTCAAAGGTCACACCAAAGTTTTTGCGGCAAAAGGACTCAATTTCTTTGTTAGTCCCTGGATCTTGACGCAGAAACTGGTTGCATGGAAATCCAATAATTTTAAATTTATCAGGTCCAAATTCTTGGTAAAGTTTTTCTAAGTCTGCAAACTGTGGAGTGTGACCACATTTGCTGGCAGTATTAACGATGATTAACACCTTGCCTTGATAATCAGCCAATTTTTTGTTTTCGCCATTCATTAATGTGAATTCAAAATTGTAAAATTCTTCGCTCATTTAAATTGCTCCTTTATTGATTATTCAAAATTAATAGATGCTTAATTTATTGTGGTGTTTTGATAAATGGCAGCAAATTTTCCTGTCCAAAATGTTTGGCTTGCCATAAAAGAATATTTGCACAGGCTAAGCTATCATCTAGTGCATTGTGATGATGTTCAAGTTTAATATTTAAGTTCTGACAAACGGTATTTAACCGATAATTTTCAAATCCCTTTAGTAAACGCCGACTAGTTTGTAAACTATCAATCACTGCAAATTGGGCAGGTGGCAAATCGAAAGCCTGTAACGATTTTTGTAAGACACTACAGTCGAAACGAGCATTGTGGGCTGCAACTAACTTATCAGCTTGGAAAAAGCTCGCAATATGCGGCCATAATTCAGCCAACGTTGGCGCTTCTTGAATATCGTCTGCAGTGATACCATGGATACGAATATTGCGTTGATCAAAGTAAGTATGTGGATTTAGTAATGAATAAAGCTGGTCAGTTACCTGATTATTTTTGACAACAGTTAAGGCAAGTGAACAGGCGCTGGCCCGTTGTGCATTAGCAGTTTCAAAATCAATTGCTACAAAGTCCATTTAGTTTCACTCCTTAAGTTCCAATTCGACTGGACAATGGTCTGAACCATAAATATTTGTTAAAATATCAGCTTTTAAAATTCGATTTTTTAAACGATCTGAAACAATAAAATAGTCAATTCGCCAGCCAGCATTGTTTTCTCTGGCATGAAAGCGATAACTCCACCAAGAATAAATTCCAGTTGTTTCTGGATGAAGAAAACGAAAAGAATCAATAAATCCTTTATCCAATAGACTGGTCATTGCTTGACGTTCTTGATCAGAAAAGCCAGCATTATGTCGATTAGTTTTCCAGTTTTTTAAATCAATCTTTTGGTGCGCAACGTTTAGATCGCCACATAAAATAACTGGTTTTGTTTGATCGAGTTTTTTTAAATAAGTTTGAAAAGCTAATTCCCATTTTAAGCGAAAATCTAGCCGCTTTAATTTCTGCTGCGAATTTGGGGTGTAGCAATCAACTAAATAAAATTGTTCATATTCAAGAGTGATAACCCGACCTTCGTGATCAAATTCATCGATTCCAATTCCATTTGTAACCTTTATTGCGGGGGAC
>NZ_AHYZ01000066.1 GCF_000255495.1 Liquorilactobacillus vini DSM 20605 | reverse complement strand
GCGATTAATGATACTTCATCATTAGTTAAGCTTTCATGAATAAAATTCTCAAACGGTGTAATTGCATATTTAGTAAAAGAAAATAATTCACTATATGATGAAACAATTTTATGCAAATTTTTGTTATGAAATGGTACTTTAAATTTTGCTCGATAAAAGGTCGAAACTAAATGTGTTGTTAAAGCGTGTGCAAATCTATAAGAATTAATTTGTGAGCTAGATATAAGATTGAACTTCTCAATTATTTTATATGAGATAGGAAGAATGTTTTTAACAACTGAGTTTTCAAAATTAATTTTAAAAAACTGGCTGGTATTTACTACATTAGAAATAAAGTATGATTCATTATAATTGTCAATGTTATATTTTTTTAAAAGTTCATTTGACCATTTTAGTGAGTTAAATTCCTTATGAGATAGATTTGAATTATAGGGTAGCTGATTATTTTTATTTTGAAGCCTTTTTAATAACCAAACTAAAAAATAGCTAAGGATCGATACCGCATCATCAGTAAAGTAATTTTTGGTCGTTTTTTCTAAAGAATGTATTTGATAAGTAATTTCTAAAGCTTCCTCAGCTTTGATATTCAGTTGACTATATATAGCTGAATTTGGATTGCTTAATTGTTCCAATACCCAAAGTCGTTTTGTTAATTCACTTCCAGAAATACTTTTTCCCTTAGAGGTTTGACTTATTTGAAGCCCCTTTGTTGAAAGCAATCTTCTAGCAAGATTAATGTCGTCGAGCACGGTATTTTTAGAAACATTCAATCTTTTTGCAAGAGCAACGGTGCTAAATTGTGAATTATTAATTAATAACCAACAAATTAAGTTAGATCGCTGAACCTTATCAAGATTATTATTAAAGGCAGAATTTTTAAAAATTTCAAGTAACTTTTTCTTAGCAGTTGATGTTAAAAAGTAACCTACTTTTGAAAAATTTTGTATAGGATCAATATCCTGATTTTCTAAAGCTTGATTTATTTTCTTGATTAGATAAAAAACACTTCTTCTGGAAAGATTTAATTCATTCTCAAATTCATTAACACTAATATATTGCCCTTCAATTAACAATTTGAGTAGTTCCTCACTATGTTTAATTCTAAATAAATTTAACATTTTTTACCTCCCAAAAAGATTGCACATTCTAAGTGCAATTATTGCACTTGTAAGCGTTTTTGTAAATTGCTAGTCTTATAGTCGAAAGGAGGGAATGAATTGTTAGAGAAATTGTTAAATGAAAACACTGTCCAAATATCAAATGATAAAGATTTAGATTGGAGGCAAGCAATTAAACTAGCAGCTCAGCCATTGCTAAAAGAAGGGGCCATTGAAACAGAATATATTACAAGTATGATAGAAAATGTTGAAAATCAGGGACCGTATATAAATATTGGTTCCAAAATAGCAATGGCACATGCTAGGCCGGAATGTGGAGCAAATAAGATTTCACTTTCATTTTTAAAAACAAATTACACAATTAATTTGTTAAGTAAGGATCATCCAATTAACTTATGGTTTGTATTATCAGCAACAGATAATAAAAGCCATTTGAGTTTAATTAGAGATTTAATGAATTTGTTGACGGATAATGAAAAAATTTCCTATCTTTTGAATGCAAATTCAAAAGAACAATTATTAGCAGGATTAAACTTGAGGAGGAAAAAAGATGAAAATTTTAGCAGTTTGTCAAAGTGGTTTAGGAAGCAGCTTTATGGTTCAAATGAATATTCAACAAATTTTGCAAGATGAGTCAGTCTCAGATATTTCAGTTGATCATGCTGATGTTGGAAGCGTTTCATCGGATGCAGCAGATTATTTCTTTGTGGAAGCAACTTTAGCTGATGCTTTAGGAAACATTCAACAGAATAAAATAGTTAAACTGAATAGTTTGATTGATAAAAATGAAACTCAGCAGAAATTGAATGAAATCTTAGATAAAAATAATATTGATCATAAATAAGGAGCGTGATTTTTGTGAAAGCTTTGTTGAATTTATTCGTTTCAATTGTTACTCAACCAGCAATTTTAGTTGGTCTGATAGCGATGATTGGTCTCATGCTTCAAAAAAAATCTTTAACTACCGTAATTCAAGGAACAATAAAAACTGCAGTTGGTTTTTTAGTTTTAATAGGTGGATCAGGAATTTTGCAAGACTCTTTAGATCCATTTGCTAAAATGTTTAAGTTTGCACTTCATGTTCATGGTGTTGTTCCAAGCAATGAAGCCGTTGTTGCAATTGCATTGGTTAAATATGGATCAATTACAGCTCTTATAATGTTTGTTGGTATGATGATAAATGTTTTGTTGGCAAGAATTACCAAATTTAAATATATATTCTTGACGGGTCAAGCTATGCTTTATATGTCATGCTTAACAGCAGTAGTTTTAATTAGTGCCGGACTTGGGACAGGTTGGACAACCATTATTTTGGGCGGAATTTTTGAAGGTACGCTTTTAACGGTTACTCCAGCCTTATGTCAACCTTTTATGAGAAAAATTACTGGTGGTGATAATGTTGCCATGGGTCATACAGGCAATATTGGATATGCTACTTCTGGACTTATTGGAAAGTTATTTGGTGATAATTCAAAAAAAACTGAGGATTTAAATATTCCAAAGAGTTTTGGCTTTTTAAGAGATTCTACAGTATCAATTACTCTTTTAATGTCGATTGTTTATATAGTTATTGCTATCATTTCGGGACCAACCTTTGTTGAAAATAAACTAAGTTCAGGAACTAATTATTTAGTGTACTCCTTAGTTGAGGCTGGAACTTTTGCAGCTGGATTTGTCGTAGTTTTACAAGGTGTACGGATGATTTTAGGAGAAATTGTACCAGCCTTTCAAGGAATTGCTAATAAAATTGTTCCTAATTCAAAACCGGCTTTGGATGTGCCTATCATCTTTCCATATGCACCTAATGCAGTTTTAATAGGCTTTTTCACTAGTTTTATTGTTGGTACATTAAGTATGTTTGCTATGATTGCATTAAAAACAACAGTTATTATTCCAGGGGTTGTTGGTCATTTCTTCTGCGGTGCTGCAGCAGGAATTTATGGTAATTCTACTGGTGGTAGAAGAGGTGCTATTTTAGGATCAGCTGTCAATGGATTATTAATTAGTTGGCTACCAATTTTTATTTTACCAGTTTTGGGTAACCTTAAATTGGCAGCATCAACTTTTGCAGATACTGATTATTTAATTCCAGGCATTCTTTTGGGGAACTTAGGAAGCATGGGTACAATTGCCTTAGTTGCTGGAATTTTGATCTTCTTTGTAGCAGTTATTCTTTTGGGAACAGTGTTTAGTAAAAATAAAAAGATAACTGCGAGCAAATAATTGGTACGTTCCAAAAAATAAAAGGTTGACTTTTAATGCTTGAGGATTATTATAATCTATGTAAGCCCTTTTTTGGGAAATTTATAAGTTGAGGAGGCAGCAATGTGTTTAATGAACAAGATAAGTTATGCGTGAATGCAATTCGAATGCTTAGTTTCGATGCGATTGAAAAAGCAAATTCTGGTCATCCAGGGTTGCCAATGGATGCTGCGCCAATGGCATATGTTTTATGGTCACGTCATCTGAAGATATATCCAAAACAGTCTAAATGGTTTGATCGAGATCGCTTTATTTTATCGGCTGGACATGGTTCAGCGATGTTGTATAGCTTGTTGCATATGGCAGGATATCAAGTTTCAATCGATGATTTAAAACAATTTAGACAGGAAAATAGTTTAACTCCTGGACATCCTGAAGTTGGACATACAGATGGAGTTGAAGCAACTACTGGGCCACTGGGACAAGGCTTAGGTATGGCAGTTGGTATGGCAATGGCTGAGAAACATCTTGAAGCTATTTATAATCAGTCTGATCTAGAAATTGTCAATCACTATACCTACAGTATTGTGGGTGATGGAGATTTAATGGAGGGAATTTCCCATGAAGCTGCTAGTTTGGCAGGCCATTTGAAACTTGGCAAATTAATTGTACTTTATGATTCAAATGATATTTCGTTGGATGGCCCGACAAAAATGGCATTTGATGATGATGCAAAGCAACGTTTTGAAGGATATGGTTGGCAATATCTACGTGTTCAAGACGGTAACGATTTGGATGAGATTGATAAAGCTTTGTCAGAAGCAAAGCAAGAAGACCAACGTCCAACGATTATTGAAGTGAAAACTATAATTGGATACGGTTCACCAGATCAAGGCACAAACAAAGTTCACGGTGCACCATTAGGAGAAAGTAATGTTGCAGCTACACGTAAAGCGTATGGTTGGAATTATCAACCGTTTGAAATTCCTAATGAAGTATATGAACGATTCCATGAATTAATAATTGAAAAAGGTAAAAAAAGTTATGAAGATTGGAAAGATAATTTCAAGTCTTATGAACATGAGTACCCAAGCCTGGCAGGTCAATTTAAAGCTGGATTAACAGAAAAAGTTGATTTCAGTTGGATCAAGGAAGTTTCAAATTATCATGAAGGAACTTCTGCAGAAGCCAGCAGGGTAACTGGGCACAAAGTAATTTCAGCGATTTCTAAATATAATCCAGCCTTCTGGGGTGGATCGGCAGATTTATTTTCATCTAATAAAACAAACGCTGATGATACGAAGGCATTTGAACCAGCCAATCCAAAGGGACGTAATATTTGGTTTGGAGTACGGGAATTTGGTCAAGCTGCAGCAATCAATGGAATTGCTTTGCACGGTGGTACACGAATTTATGGTAGTACCTTCTTCGTTTTCTCAGATTATCTTCGTGGAGCTTTACGATTGTCTGCATTACAACATTTACCAGTAACTTATGTATTCACTCATGATTCAATCGCTGTTGGTGAAGATGGGCCAACGCATGAGCCAATTGAACAATTAATGAGTTTACGGGCTATGCCAAATGTAAATGTAATTCGACCAGCTGATGCTAATGAAGTTATTGCTGCATGGCAAGTTGCTTTAAATGCTGATATGACTCCTACAGTTTTAGTCTTAACACGACAAGCATTACCTGTATTGCCTAAAACAGATAAATTAGCTGATGAAGGAGTTAAACGAGGAGCGTACATTTTATCACCAGCGAAAAAGAATGTTCCTGACGGAATTTTAATTGCAACAGGATCAGAAGTAAGCCTTGCTTATGAAGCTCAAAAACAATTATTGAATGATGGAATTGATGTATCAATTGTTTCAATGCCTTCATTCGAATTGTTTGAAAAACAAACCAATGAATATAAAGAAAAAGTTTTGCCAAATAGTGTTTCAAACCGGATGTCTATTGAAATGGGGGCAACGCTTGGCTGGGAACGTTATGTTGGCAGAAATGGAGTAACTATTGGTATTAATAAATTTGGAGCTAGCGGCAATGGCCCATTGATCACTAAACATTACGGATTTAATGTAGAAAACGTTGTTGATCAGTACAAAAAAACATTTGTTAAATAAATGGAGGCTTTATAATGGCAAATAATAAATTAGACTTTAAAATTAAAATTTATTCCGATGGAGCAGATATCAGGGATATGCGAGAAGCTGCTAAAAATGATTTTCTTTCAGGCTTTACAACTAATCCTTCTTTAATGAAGAAAGCGGGGGTCAAGGATTATTTGACTTTTGCCAAGGAAGTTGTTAAGGAGTTTCCTGATTATTCAATTTCATTTGAAGTGTTTAGCAATGATCATGATACAATGCTGAAAGAAGCGGAACTGCTTCATTCTTTAGGGAAAAACGTTTATGTTAAGATTCCAATTATTACAACTGAGGGAAAAAGTACAGCATCGATTATCAAATATTTGTCTGAAAAAGGTGTTTCTATTAATGTAACTGCAATTGCAACGATTGATCAAGTAAAAGAAGCAGTGGCTTCATTTGCTCCTGGAACAAAGAACATTGTTTCAATTTTTGTAGGTCGTGTAGCTGATACAGGCACTGATCCTACAGAATTTGTTAAAGAAAGTGTGGCTGCAACAAAGGATCATCCAGAGGCTCAATTATTATGGGCAAGCACTCGTGAAGTGATAAATATCTTCCAAGCACAAGAATTAGGTGTTGATATTATTACTGTACCGCCAACAATTATTAAAAAGTTAGCTAATGTTGGCAAATCAGCTGAAAAGGTATCACTTGATACAGTTTTAGGTTTTGAAAAAGATATTAAAGCTTCAGGTTTGAAGATTCTTTAATATATTGTAAAACTAGCCTAAGTAGTAATATTTGCTATTTAGGCTAGTTTTAATTAGAAGGGAATGAAAAATTTGATAATTGAACCATCTTTACTAAGTGCTAATTTGCTGAATGTCAAACATGATTTGAATATATTACTAAATGAGCAAATTAAAAGAGTTCACGTTGATATTATGGATGGTAATTTTGTCCCCAATTTAGCTTTTACACCAGAATTTGTTAAACAGTTAGATGAGTCAACAAATCTTTTTTTGGATTGTCATTTAATGGTTAAAGATCCAGAAAAATGGGTTAGTTTTTTTGCCAATAGCGGTGCAGACTTAATAACTGTTCATGTGGAAAGCACACCACATATTCATCGAGTGCTGCAGCAAATTAAAGAACTAGGGAAGAAGGTAGGAATTGCTGTTAATCCTGGAACATCTCTTCAAGCTATTTTATGGTTATTACCATTAGTTGACCAAGTTTTAATAATGACTGTCAATCCAGGATTCGGGGGACAAAAGTTCATTTTTGAAATGACTGACAAAATTGTAGAACTTACTCAACTGAAAAAACGCTTTAATTATGATTTTGATATTGAAGTTGATGGTGGAATCAATGATAAAACTGGGAAATCATGTTTAGATGCAGGGGCAAATATTTTGGTTGCTGGTTCTTACATTTTTTCTGCAAGAAATATTACAGAACAAATTAATAAATTAAGAGTATTAAATTAGGGGGAATTTGAACTATGAAAAAGATTGTTTTTGGTTCAGACCATGCTGGTTTTCCTTTAAAAAAAGAATTAATTCCTTATGTCAAGAGTCTGGAATATCAAGTGACGGATCTAGGAACATTTTCAACGGAAAGTACGGATTATCCAATTTACGGGAAAAAAGTTGGTGAGGCTGTAGTTAAAGAAAAAAGCAATTTAGGTATTGCAATTTGTGGAACAGGGATAGGAATTTCGATTGCTGCTAATAAGGTGCCGGGTGTACGAGCTGCTTGTGTAACTAATCTATATGGTGCTGAGTATTCAAGAAAACATAATAATGCAAATGTTTTGGCGCTGGGAGCGAGAATTTTAAATATAGACCAAGCTAAAGAAATTGTCAAAAAGTGGTTAACTACAGAATTTGAGGGAGGAAGACATCAAAGAAGAATTGATGAAATTTCTGCTCTTGATGAGAGAAACGAAGAAAGATTTGATCAAATTGCAAATCTTAATTAGGTAAAAAAGTC
>NZ_AHYZ01000067.1 GCF_000255495.1 Liquorilactobacillus vini DSM 20605 | reverse complement strand
TTGTGGTATACTAGTGAGGTACTTAAGTACAAATTTCGGGGTAGGAAATAAAGCGTTAAGTGCTGGAAGGACGGAATGTGTTTTCCAGACGAAAGGAATCATCCTGCGATTTTATTTTCGCATTCGCCGCAATTAATTTTGTGGCAGCTCCAATCTAGGGAGATGTCTAAATGAATAGTCTTGTTTCGCGCTTGACAACAAAAAATATTGTGTTGCTTGGATTATTGGTGGCACTAAATTTGATTGTTGCCAAGTTTTTGTCTTTTGGTATCTGGTCAGTCAGAATTAGTTTTACCTTTGTGGTTACTTTTTTGATGGCTGCTTGGTTTGGTCCTGTGTTAGCAGCTTTAGCGAGCGGATGTGCTGATATTGTTGGGACGCTATTGAGTAGCGGTCAGGGAGGATACTTCGTTGGCTTTACGATTTCAGCTGCTTTGGCTGGCCTAGTTTATGGAATTTTCTTTTATCAAAAAGAGATTACTAATTGGCGTTTATTAGTGGCTATTTTGATTAATTTGATTGTCATTGATAGTTTGCTAAATACCTGGTGGCTGATGATACTGTATCATGTTTCGTTTATGGCGATTTTTCCGTTAAGAGCATTTAAGGAATTATTGATGTTGCCGATTCAGTTTATAGTTTTAAAATTAATCAGCAAAAATCAAACTTTGCTTTATTTGAAAAATAAAATTTGATTACTAATTTTATTAAAAGTCGGAATGATTATTATTCCGGCTTTTTGCTTGAAAAGCTAATTTTTAAGCTAATAAAGATTTAAGCTAGCCCAAACTCGGTAATTAAATCATAGCTAAATGTGATATGATAATTCACGGAAGTAAAACGGAAAGGATAACTCAAATGATCATTTTAGCAATTGACACTTCAAACCAGCCTTTGAGTGTTGCTTTATTAAAAGATGAAAATTTATTAGCAACTGTTACCTTGAATAATCAGCAAAAGGATCATAGTACTTTACTATTTCCAGTGATTAATCAGCTGCTTGTTCAGGCAGAATTGAAACCCGATCAGCTTGATCGAATTGTAATTGCCCAAGGGCCGGGTTCTTATACTGGACTGCGGATCGGTGGAACAGCTGCTAAAATGCTGGCGTTTACTTTAAAAAAGGAATTAGTCAGTGTTTCAAGCTTAGCGGTCCTAGCAGCTCCAATGACTTCGATTGATTCTCAAACAGTCATTGTTCCGTTATTTGATGCACGGCGCCAGAATGTTTTTGCAGGTGTTTATAGTTATTCGAAAGGACAATTAGTTAATTTAGTTGCTGATCAGCACTTGGCTCTAACTAAATTGGTCGAAATTTTAGCGGTTTATTCAAAAATAATTTTTGTTGGTGGCGCTGCTCATAAATTTGGTGATTTTTTACAAAAAAATTTGCCGCAAAAAGATCTGAGCTGGACAACAGGAATTTTAGATTATCCGCAAGCATATCAATTGGGCTTGTTAGGTAGAAAAAAGCAGCCATTGGAAAATATTCATGCATATGTTCCAGCATATTTGCGTTTAACGCAAGCAGAAACACAATGGTTAGCCAAGCATCAGGAGAAATTAAATGAGCCACTTGTTGAAAAATTTTAAATCGCTGATCTTTCATGATCGAAAAAGACCAATCCCAGCTTTTAGCAACCACATACTTTATATTCATAACCAAAAATATTTGTTATGCCATGCTTTAGTTCCAGATATCCCAGAAATGCTGGCGTTGCGCCAACAGGTTGCTCCTGCTGAAATAGCTTGGAACTTTTCGGTTTTTGAAGCAGAAGTAAAAAATACTCAGCAGAAACTTTATTTGCTCCTAAGATTTCAGGATCGGCTGGTAGCATTTATTGGAGCAGAATTCTATCTGCACAAAGCGGAAATCCATGTAACAAATTTAGCAGTTGCTAAAGAGTTTCAGCGGCAAGGCTTAGCAACTAATTTATTAGCCAGTCTTGAAGAATTAGGACGCCAAAATAACTATCGAACGATAAGTTTAGAAGTCAGAAAAAGTAATTTGATTGCACAAAGACTCTATATAAAGTTTGGTTTTTTAGTGATTGGAACCCTCAAAAGTTATTATCAGTCGAATCAAGAGGATGCAGTGGTCATGAAGTATTTAGTTAAAAGGAAGACTAAAGGATAATGAAAAAAGAAAAAAGAGACTTAATCCTAGCCTTTGAATCAAGCTGCGATGAAACGAGTGTCGCTGTAATTGAAAATGGCAAACGGATTTTAGCCAATGTTGTTGCAACCCAAATTAACAGCCAAAAACGATTTGGTGGAGTTGTTCCTGAGGTTGCCAGTCGCCATCATATTGAACAAATTACAATCTGCTTGGCTGATGCAATGCAGCGTGCGCAGATAACTTACGATGATTTAAGTGCAGTTGCTGTTACATATGGCCCAGGTCTGGTAGGAGCCCTATTAGTAGGAGTCACAGCTGCTAAGGCTGTCGCTTTTGCGCATCATTTGCCGTTGATTCCGGTTAATCATATGGCAGGACATATTTATGCTGCCAGATTTGCCGGTGAGATCAAATTTCCTGCTTTAGCACTCTTGGTTTCCGGCGGTCATACTGAATTAGTTTATCTGCCAAAAGTTAATTGTTACCAGATTATTGGTGAAACGCGCGATGATGCTGCCGGAGAGGCTTATGATAAAGTTGGTCGAGTAATGGGGATTCCTTACCCGGCTGGTAAGCAAATCGATGAATTGGCTCATCAAGGAAAGGATACTTTCAATTTCCCGCGGGCAATGCTTAATGAAGAAAATTTTGATTTTAGTTTTAGTGGTTTAAAGAGTGCGTTTATTAATACGGTTCACCACGCTGAACAACTGCATCAAGAACTTGATCAAGCTGATTTGGCTGCCAGTTTCCAACAGAGTGTCATTGAGGTCCTGATTGGCAAGACTGCCAAGGCTTTGAAAAAATATTTCGTAAAACAATTAATCTTAGCTGGCGGAGTGGCGGCTAATACGGGATTGCGAACCGCTTTCACCCAAACGATGCAGCAATTTCCTCAAGTTGATTTTTTGCAGGCACCGTTAAATTTGTGTGGTGACAATGCAGCTATGATTGGTGCAGCTGGCTATGTAGCCTGGAAAGGTGGGCAACGGGCAGATTTAAATCTCAATGCAGTTCCAAGTCTAGAATTCGATTGGATCAAATAGAAATTTTGGTAATAAAAGAGGTTGGAAATTTTTCCAACCTCTTTTACATTATTAGACGTAATAAAAAAATGTTTTTACTGCAGCTCGTCTAGAGCAATTGATTTATTTTCCCACGCTTGTTCAGCTTGTTTTTGTTGAGAGGAGTTTTCAGTTAATTTTGCTTGCAAGTCTTTGATTTTTTCTGGATCAGAATAATTTGCTGGTGCTGCCATCTGTTGTTGAATCACAGTTGCCTGCTGTTCTAGCTTCTCTAACTGAGTTTCCAATTGATTGATCTCGCGCTTTAACTTGCGTTTGGTTTTTTGAGTTTCCTTACTGCGCTGATATTCACTGGCAGCTGAATTATTAGCAGCTGAGGTTGTCGCAGCTAGTTCTTTATTTTCTGCTTGCTGAGCTAATAATTGTTGTTCAGATTTCTTTTCTAAGTAATAATCATAATTTCCTAGATATAATTGGCTGGCCTTGGGAGTTATTTCTAAGACAGTAGTTGCGACTTTATTAATGAAATACCGATCATGTGAGACAAAAAGCACCGTTCCGTCAAAATCAAGCACAGCATCCTCTAGAACTTCTTTACTTTCAATATCTAAATGATTAGTTGGTTCATCAAATAAGAGAAAATTATGATGATTTAAAGCTAACTTAGTCAGTAATAAGCGCGCTCGTTCACCACCAGACAATTGATGAACACTTTTTAGAACATCATCTCCACTGAAAAGAAAACTGCCTAAGATTGACCGAATATCCGTTTCTGGCATGGTTGGGTGATCATCCCAGACTTCGTTTAAGACAGTTTTTTGATCATGAAGGTTTTTTAACTCCTGGTCGTAATAGCCAGGATCTACTTGAGCTCCAAAATGGCATTCACCGCTGATTACTGGAATCTTGCCGAGGATGCTTTTTAGAAATGTTGATTTTCCTACCCCATTAGGACCAACAATTGCTATGATTTGGTGTTTACGCAATTCAAAATTAATTGGCCCGGAAATTGCTTGGTCATTATAACCAATTTTTAAATCATTAACTTTTAAAACAACATTACCACTATCATGATTGCTTTGAAAAGCAAAACGAGGACCGTTTAATTTAACTTGCGGTTTTTCCAGTCGTTGGATTTTTTCTAACTGCTTTCGCCGACTTTGAGCGCGTTTAGTAGTTGATGCCCGCACTAGATTGCGATTAACAAAGTCTTCTAACTTATTGATTTTTGCTTGTTGCTTAGCAAAAGCTTTTTGTTCTTGTAAAAGCCGTTCTTTTTTTTCCTGAACATATTTTGTATAGTTGCCAGGATAATGGACTGTTCCTTGTGGGGTCAATTCATAAACTTCATTGACAATCTTATCCATAAAATAGCGATCATGTGAAACGATCAATAAAGCTCCGGTATAACTTTGTAAATAATTTTCGAGCCAATTTAAGGTATCAATGTCCAAATGATTAGTTGGTTCATCCAAAATCAAAAGATCACGCTTTTCTAAAAGCAATTTGGCTAAAGCTAATCGTGTTTTTTGACCACCAGATAAACTAGCAATTTTTTTGTTGTAATCTTCTTCAAAAAATCTAAAACCATGTAAGACAGAGCGAATTTCTGCTTGATAACCATAGCCGTTTTTTTCTTTAAAGTCATGCATTAATTGATCATACAGATTTAAAAGCCGTTGATAGTCTTCAGAGTCAGTATCCTGGCGAGTAGCAATTTGCTGTTCAAGTTGATGAATCCTGGTTTCTAGCTTTTGTAGTGGCTGAAAAACCAACAGCATTTCTTCATAAATAGTATTAGCAGATTCTAGACCGGTATCTTGGGCTAAATAACCAATTGTTAAATCCTTCGTTTTGATTACTTGTCCCTCGTCAGGCGCATTTTGACCAATGATAATTTTTAATAAAGTGGATTTTCCAATTCCATTTCGACCAACGAGAGCAATACGTGAGTTTTCTTGAATATCCAGGTTAGCTTTTTTAAATAAAACCGCGGCTCCAAACTGGCGAGCAACTTGTTGGACTTGTAATAAAATCATATTTTCACTTCCTAAAATCTTGCCTATTGTGAAAAATTAGTTTTTAATTTGTGAATTTTTTCAAAGATTCCTATTTTAATTGCAACTTAATATAATTTAGTGTAGCATAAAGTAGAAAAAATCAATGATTGCGTGCTTTAATTATTGTGAAAAGAGTTAATAATTTATTTTCACAATAAATTAAGTGAGCGATAATTCTAATCGAAAAAATTTGATAATGAGGAGACAATATTCATGCCAAATACTAAAATACCACATGCAACTGCTAAAAGGTTGCCAATTTATTATCGCTATTTACATTTTTTGTCAGATGCTGGTAAAAAAAGGGTTTCTTCAACAGAACTTGCTGATGCTGTCAAAGTTGATTCAGCAACCATTCGCCGTGATTTTTCATATTTTGGAGCATTAGGCAAACGTGGCTATGGCTACGATGTTAATAGTTTATTATCATTCTTTCGTAAGACGCTAAAACAAGACAAATTGACAAATGTTGCCTTGATTGGGGTTGGCAATTTAGGGCATGCATTGCTAAATTATAATTTTCATCAAAGCAATAATGTTCGAATCAGTGCAGCTTTTGATATTAATGAAGATATCACTGGCACGATTCAAAGCGGTGTACCAATTTATCATATGAATGACATGAAAGAACAATTGACTGTACAGCAAATTAAAATTGTTATTTTAACTGTTCCAGCTAGTGTTGCACAGAAAGTAACTAATGAGTTAGTCGAAGTCGGGATCAAGGGGATTTTAAACTTTACGCCAATGCGAATCACCGTGCCAAATACCGTTAGAGTTCAAAATGTAGATTTAACTAATGAACTACAGACTTTAATTTATTTCCTTGATAAATTTGGCTCACATGATACTGAAGCCTGAGCTTACTTGAGCAAAGACCAAATGTTAAGCAAGACGATTGCTAAGTTCATTAAAACGTGAGTCAGCATTGAGGCTTGAATTCGTCCAGTTAAATAATAGATTAAGCACAAGATCGCCCCGATTGCCGTGTAAGTTAAATAGTGACCGTCTGCATGAACAATGCTGAAAAGCAAGCAAGAAATTAAGGCAGCAAGCATAGGGCTGACCATTGTAATCAAGTTGCCAAACAATACCTTGCGAAATATTAGTTCTTCCATAATTGGTGCTGCTAACACAACGTACAATAAATAAATTGGATAGTGTGAAATAATGGTTAACATGGCTGCCGTATTTTGTGAAACTATAGACTGGTGCAGCCAATTGGCTTCGATCCACAAGCAAACTCGCTGAGCAACTAATATGGCTAACAGGCCTCCCAGAACTATCAATAAACTAATTGACCAGGGACGTGGGCTTTTTTCCAGCCAGTTGCGATAGCGGGCTTTTTGATAATTAAAGTACAACAAGATCAAGGTTCCAACAACTGCAGTTAAACTTAACAGTGTATAGAGCATTGAACTAGTTTTAAAAAAAACACTTATCAATGAAAAAAGACTGACAATTACTAAATATCCGATCAGTAGCCAAAGCGAGTTCTTTTTTAAAGTCATGTTAGCAGCTCCTTTATCTCAACTTACTTCTGAACAGTATAGCATAAAATTAGCACTTTCAGTTAGTGAGTGATAAATGCTTGCAATTATTAATTGAAGTGGTTATAGTATTAATTGTGGTTAGCACTTAGGAACATCGAGTGCTAAAAGCATAATTAAATTGGAGGGATACAAAGTGCTTAAACCTTTAGGAGATCGCGTTATTTTAGAAGTTCAGAAAGAAGAAGAAAGGAAAGTCGGCGGTATTGTCTTAGCAAGTAACGCCCAAGAGAAACCACAAACTGGTAAGATTGTTGCTACAGGTGATGGTCGCGTACTTGATAACGGGGAAAAGGTAGCTTTGTCAGTAAAAACTGGTGATACAGTTGTTTTTGACAAGTATGCTGGCACAGAAGTTAAATATGAAGGCAAGGATTATCTGGTAGTTCACGAAAAAGATATTGTTGCTGTCGTAGAATAGAGTTTTAAATACTTGAAAATTTTAAAAATACTTGATGAGGTGAATTTTTAATGGCAAAGGAAATTAAATTTTCTGAAGATGCAAGAACAAAAATGTTAGCTGGAGTTGACAAACTGGCAAATACAGTTAAGTCAACCTTAGGACCTAAAGGGCGGAATGTTGTTTTAGAGCAGTCTTATGGTTCACCAACAATTACTAATGATGGTGTTACGATCGCTAAAGCAATTGATTTAGATAATCATTTTGAAAATATGGGTGCTAAATTGGTTTCAGAAGTTGCTTCTAAGACCAATGATGTAGCCGGCGATGGAACAACAACAGCAACAGTTTTAGCCCAAGCAATTGTTAATGAAGGCATGAAGAATGTGACGGCTGGTGCTAACCCAGTTGGAATTCGTCGAGGAATTGAATTGGCAACTAAAAAAGCTGTTGATGGTTTGCATGCAATGTCTCATAAGGTGGAATCAAAGAGTGATATCGCTCAGATTGCTTCAATTTCTTCTGCTAACGAAGAAGTTGGTAAATTGATTGCTGATGCAATGGAAAAGGTTGGTAATGATGGGGTTATCACTGTTGAAGAATCAAAGGGAATTGATACTTCGCTTGATGTAGTTGAAGGAATGCAATTTGATCGTGGCTACTTATCACAATATATGGTAACTGATAATGATAAGATGGAAGCCGACCTTGAAAATCCATATATTTTAATAACCGATAAAAAGATTTCTAACATTCAAGAAATTTTAAACATGTTACAATCAATCGTTGAACAAGGCCGCCCATTATTGATCATTGCTGATGATGTAACTGGTGAAGCTTTGCCAACTCTTGTTTTAAATAAGATCCGTGGAACATTCAATGTAGTTGCTGTCAAGGCACCTGGCTTCGGTGATCGTCGCAAAGAAATGTTGCAAGATATTGCAACTTTAACGGGCGCAACAGTTATTACTGATGATCTTGGTTTACAATTGAAAGATACTACTCTTGATCAATTGGGTTCAGCCGGTCGGGTAACGATCACTAAAGAAAAGACCACGATTGTTGAAGGCGCGGGCGATAAGGATGCGATTGCTGAACGTGTTCAAACGATCAAAAAACAAATTAGTGAAACAACTTCTGACTTTGATCGTGAAAAATTACAAGAACGCTTAGCTAAATTAGCTGGTGGCGTAGCAGTTGTAAAAGTCGGTGCAGCAACTGAAACTGAATTGAAAGAGCGCAAATATCGAATTGAAGATGCTTTAAATGCAACCAGGGCTGCTGTTCAAGAAGGCTTTGTTCCTGGTGGTGGAACTGCTTTAGTTGACGTAATTGGGGATGTTGCTAGCTTGAAGGAAAGTGGCGATGTTCAAACTGGAATCAATATTGTTAAACGTGCACTTGAAGAACCCGTACGTCAAATTGTTGAAAATGCAGGCCTTGAGGGTTCAGTAATTGTTGAAAAACTTAAAACTCAAAAACAAGGTATTGGTTATAATGCAGCTACCAACCAGTGGGTGGATATGGTTGATGCTGGAATAGTTGATCCAACTAAGGTAACCCGTTCAGCTTTGCAAAATGCTGCTAGTGTTGCTGCTTTATTGTTAACTACAGAAGCAGTAGTTGCTGATAAGCCTGAACCAAAGGCTCCAGATAATGGTCCTGCTGGTGTAAATGGCATGAACGGTGCGATGTAATTAATTAGTTTTATTAAAAAATTATTTTTGAGTGAAGCTGAGGTTAACAGCCTTAGCTTTTTTGTTTTTAATAAAAGGTGCAACTGATTTAAATTTGTGATAGATTGTTTGTTAAGGAAAAAGAAAGATTGAAAAAATCTTGGTTGTTTAGCTTTTTATTACGAACTGAATAGTCAAGGGAGAAGATTGAATGTGGCATTATCTAAAACGTTTGCTGATTGGCAAACCACTTAAAACTACCGATGAAGGTGGTCAAGCTTTAACGAAATTTAAAGCCTTGGCATTATTGTCTTCAGATGCCTTATCTTCAGTAGCTTATGGCACTGAACAAATTTTGACAGTTTTATTTGCTTTGTCAGCAGCGGCTACCTGGTATACTCTACCAGCGGTGGCAATTGTTTTGGTCTTGTTATTTGCAATTACGATGTCTTATCGACAGATCATTCATGCTTATCCGTCTGGTGGTGGCGCTTATGTGGTCGCTACCAAAAATTGGGGAACAGGGACCGGCCTAATTGCCGGTGGTTCATTGTTAGTTGATTATATGCTGACAGTGGCTGTTTCTGTAACTTCAGGAACAGAGGCGATTACTTCGGCGATCCCGTTGTTAAGACCTTATAGTATTGCAATTTCGGTTGTTATTGTTCTGTTTATTATGACTTTGAATCTTCGTGGCATGAAGGATTCGGCTTCTTTTTTGACAATTCCGGTTTATACTTTTGTAATTATTCTGATTGGAATGATTGGCTGGGGTACTTACAATATATTGGCTGGCAAATTAGTTTATCATGCCGCCGCGGCAGTTGGTAGCACGGTTCCTGGGATGACGATGATTTTATTTTTAAAAGCCTTTTCAGCCGGATCGTCTTCTTTAACTGGTGTTGAAGCAATTAGTAATGCGGTTCCTAATTTTAAAAAGCCAAAGCGTAAAAATGCTGCCAATACACTAGCAATTATGGCAGTTTTACTGGGAACATTTTTGACTGGGGTAACTTTTCTCAGCTACTATTTAGGAATTATGCCTAATTCTAATGAAACAGTTTTGTCGCAAATTGGTTCAACAGTTTTTGGTAGAGGAATTTTTTATTACTTGTTGCAGTTAGCAACGGCTTTGATTTTGGCAGTGGCTGCTAATACAGGTTTTTCAGCTTTTCCAATCTTGGCTTATAATTTAGCTAAAGATAAGTTTATGCCTCATATGTATATGGATAAAGGTGATCGCTTAGCTTATTCAAATGGCGTCATCTCGTTAGCTGTTGGAGCAATTGTTTTGATTTTTATTTTCCATGGTAAAACTAATTTATTAATTCCGTTGTATGCGGTAGGTGTTTTTGTGCCATTTACTCTATCACAATCAGGAATGATCATTCACTGGTTCCGCGAGCGCGGTCGAAATTGGATCATTAATGCCTTGATTAATTTGTTGGGAACGGTCATTTCGTTAGCTTTGGTTATCTTTTTATTCTGGTTGCACTTTACTAATGTTTGGCCATATCTAATTATTATGCCTGCTTTGCTGTTTGGTTTTTATAAGATTCATGATCATTACGTAACGGTTGCAGCTCAATTACGTTTAAATAATGAACAGGCTAAACTGCATGATTATAATGGAGCAACTGTGATTGTTTTAGTTAGTTCGGTAACTCATGTCACGACAGGAGCAATTAACTATGCACGTTCGATTGGCGATTATGTGATTGCCATGCACGTTTCTTTTGATACTAATCCTAAAAAAGAACATGAGACGGCTAAGGAGTTTAAAGATTCTTTTCCAGATGTGCGATTTGTTGACTTGCATTCTTCCTATCGTTCGGTAGCCGGGCCGGTTTTACGTTTCTGTGATGTAATTGCCAAGAATTCTCGAGAAAAAAATTATTCAACAACAGTTTTGGTCCCGCAATTTGTTCCGCGGAAACCATGGCAGAATATTTTGCATAACCAAACAAGTCTGCGTTTGCGAGCTGTTTTGAATTCTCGTGAGAATATTATTGTTGCAACCTATAGTTATCATTTAAAAAATAATCCGCTTAGCAGATTTTTGAATGAGTAAAACTTGATTTGTCAACTATGGTATAATGAAGCATAATGAGCTTAAGAGCGGGTTTTCTAATTAAAGCCGGCAAGGGTTCTTCTTTGAGATCTTAAAAGAAAGAGGACGGCATATGTACACTATAATTGCGTCATTAATTGTGGCTGGAGTGCTTTCTCTTGTTTTAACTCCGCTCGTGCGCAGATTGGCTTTTAAAATCGGGGCCGTTGATAATCCTAATGCAAGACGAGTTAATAAAATTCCTATGCCAACAATGGGTGGACTGGCAATTTTTTTATCATTTAACTTTGTAAATTTTTTCTTATTGCGTCAGCAGTATCCAACACAACAATTATGGACTTTATTAGTTGCAGAAATTGTAATTTTAGCAACTGGTATCATTGATGACATTTATGAATTGAGCCCCAGACAGAAATTAATTGGAGAAACTTTGGCCGCTTTGGTTGTTTTTTTCTTGTGCGGCATTAAGATGACAACTTTAACACTACCTTTTTTAGGTAGCATTGAATTAGGGTGGTTAAGTTTACCAGTTACAGTGATTTGGATCTTAGCAATTACGAATGCGGTTAATTTGATTGATGGTCTGGATGGTTTAGCAGCAGGAGTAGCAATAATTGCCCTAGCAACTAGCGGCATAACAGGCTACTTGTTTTTAAATGTTGCTGGAACATATGTATCAATCATGATGTTTACGCTGGTTGCAGCAATTGCAGGCTTTTTACCGTATAATTTCCATCCGGCTAAAATCTATCTTGGTGACACAGGGGCTTTGTTTATTGGCTTTATGATTGCAGTTTTTTCATTGTATGGTTTAAAAAATGCGACCTTTATTACGATCGTCATCCCGGTAATTATTTTGGGTGTTCCAATTACCGATACAGTATATGCAATCTTGCGGCGAATTTTGAATAAAAAGCCGATTTCTCAAGCTGACAAACATCACTTGCATCATCGCCTAATGGAGATTGGCTTAAGCCACACGCAAACAGTATTGGTAATTTATGGAATTGCGCTGATTTTTTCGTTCATTGCCTTGCTCTATCCGTTTTCAAATGTTTTGGGATCAGTCTTATTAACTGTGGCAACACTATTTGGTTTAGAATTATTTGTAGAGTCAATTGGATTAGTTGGTAGTCAGCGGAGACCGTTGATCAACTGGATTGGGCGGTTATTTAAAATTGATCACAATGGGAAAAAATAAGGGAGCTGAGTAATTGTTAATTGCTTAGCTCCTTTATTTATTATCAATTAGTCTGAACAATTGCTACTTTTCAGACTGGTATGGTATTTTTTCAAAGCCATCATCACTAATAGTTAAAGTTAGTCTAGCATTTAACAAATTAATGATAGCTTTTTTTAATTGTTTTGCTTGCGATACGGGCGCCGAAAAACTAAGGGTGATGTTTTCTTTGTAAGTGATCTGGTTGATCTTAATCTGCTGTTGGGCTAAAAAATGCTGCAGGATAGCTAATTGACGGTAATCAATCAATAATTTAAATTGACTGACTTTGACACGCTGACAAATTCCGGCGGCAGTAATTGCTAAACTAGTAGTTGAATTATAAGCACGAATTAATCCTCCTGTTCCTAATTTGATACCGCCAAAATAGCGAACAACTACGGCAACAACATTATGTAATTGTTCCATTTTTAAAACTTCCAAAATTGGAACGCCAGCAGTGCCTGCCGGTTCGCCATTGTCACTTTCACGTTGGATTTGATCTTGTTCGCCAATTAAAAAAGCGTAACAATGATGGCGAGCTTTGGGATGAAGTTGCTTAATTGCTTCAATAAACTTCAAAGCCGCCATTTTTGAAGTTGCTGGACTGACGTAGGCAATAAAAATCGATTTTTTGATAGTCTGTTGAGCCTGAGCTGATTTAGCTAATAATAAAAAAGGTTTTTCCAATTAAAATCACCATCTTTGCGTAGTTATAGTCGTGGAGGAAAAATATGAAAATTTCAGATTTTTATGGTCGCTTGGTAACTGTTCAAGCAACGACTGATTTAACGCTTCCGCAAGTTACTAAGCTGCCAGCAATAAAAACTAATGGTAAGTTACTTTATTGTCAGCGTTGCCAGCAAACTTTTTCTAAAAAACAATTTCATTTACCCAATGGAGTTGATTATTGCCCGTATTGTTTACAATTTGGTCGTTTAACATCACATGATTTATTATACACGCTTCCGGAACCTAATTTATTTCCGATTAACGAACAACCGTTATCTTGGCAAGGTAAACTGTCACCACTGCAGCAAAAATGTGCACAAGTTTTAAAAGAACAAGCTGCTATCAAAAAGGAATTCTTGCTTTGGGCCGTAACGGGAGCAGGTAAAACAGAAATTATGTTTCCAGCAATTAGCGAAGCAATCAAAAAAAAAGAACGTATTTGTATTGCAACGCCTCGAGTTGATGTTTGCAATGAACTCTTTCCCCGTTTGCAGCAAGCCTTTGATCGAACTTCAATTGTTTTATTACATGCCAACAGTCCAATGAAATATCATTATAGCCAGTTAGTAATTTGTACGACGCATCAATTGATCCGATTTTATCATGCCTTTGATTTGTTGATTATTGATGAAGTCGATGCTTTTCCATTTGTTAATAATCAATTGTTGCAAATGGCAGTTGCCAAAGCACGCAAGCGGATCAGTTCATTATTATTGTTAACCGCAACACCAACCAAACAGTTGCTAACCAAGATTAAGCAGCACAAACTGGTTTGTGGTTACTTGCCCTTAAGATTTCATGGACATCTATTGCCTGTTCCACAAATCATGACTTTGCCAAATTGGCGGCGGGACTTACTGCGTTGTCAGATAGATCGCCGGTTATTTAAAATCTTAGAAGATTGGTTTAAAGCTGGTTTACCAGTACTGATTTTTTCACCGGAAATCAGACTATTGGTTGAAATTGAAAAAACAGTCAAAAAATATTTTCCACATCTAGCATTCTCTTCAGTTTATGCTGGTGATGAAAAACGCGAACAAAAGGTCCAAACAATGAGACGAGAAAAATATCAGCTTTTGATCACGACAACTATTTTAGAACGAGGGGTAACTTTTGCCAAATTAAATGTTGTTATCTTGGGTGCTGATGAACAGGTTTTTCATGAGGAATCATTAGTCCAAATTGCTGGAAGAGCAGGGCGCAGTTTAAAACGGCCAACTGGAGATGTTATCTTTGTTTGTTCAATGCTTAACCAAGCAATTAAAAAGGCAGTCAAACAAATCAGATTTTTAAATCAAGAGGGAGAAAAAATAAGCGATGAAAATTTGTCTTTTTTGTCAGCAAAATAGTATTGAAAGTAATTTATTTGAATGGCTGTTTGACTTTGCTAGCCACGAGAAATATCTTTGTCAAACGTGTCGACAACTGTTTGTTCCAATTGATCCACAGACAGCGTGTCCTGGATGCGGACGTAAACAATCAGTTAGGAAACTATGTCGAGACTGTCAATGCTGGATTAAAAATTCTTCACGGCAGCTTTTGAATAATCGAGCACTTTTTTGCTATAATTTGCCAATGAAAAATTTTTTTGAAAGATATAAATTTCGAGGAGACTATCAGCTGAGATTAATTTTTCAAAGGAGAATTCAACAAGCAATTAAGCAACTGGGAAATAAAAGAGTTATAATTCCAGTTCCTGTTTCAGCAACTACTTGGCAACAAAGAGGCTTTAATCAAGTCGAAGGCTTTTTGGAGGGAATTGATTATCTGGCCGCCTTAACAGTTAAACCAGATTTTTCCAAAGATTCACAGTCGCACAAGAAACGTCGTCAGCGTTTGGCTTCACCACAGCCATTTACTTTAAAACCACAGTTGAATCTGCAACAACAAGCTTGTCTGTTGATAGATGATGTGTATACAACAGGAAGAACCCTTTATCATGCTAGTAAAGTATTGCAAAATGCTGGTGTCAGTTCAATTAAATCTCTGACATTAGCAAGATGAATTTAAAGATATTAATTGTTTAATAGAACGCTTTCCTTTATAATAGAAGTAGCATTAAAGCAACCTAATAAAGTTGCCAACAATGCCAGTTGTGAAAGGAGAGGTTTGTTATGTTAAAGTACAGTATCCGTGGAGAAAATATTGAAGTAACTGCAGCCATTCGCACTTATATTCAAAAAAAGTTGAAGAAATTAGAAAAGTATTTTGAAGATACTTCGAGTTCAACTGCCCACGTAAATTTAAAAGTTTATTCAGATAAAACTGCTAAAGTTGAAGTAACTATTCCACTTCCATATTTAGTGTTGCGTGCTGAAGAAACCTCACCTGATATGTATGCGAGTGTTGATTTAGTAACTGATAAACTTGAAAGACAGATCCGCAAATACAAAACAAAAATTAATCGCAAATCTCGCGAAAAAGGATTTAAAGGGCTGGAAACGGCTAATGCTCCTGCTCAAAATGAGGAAAAAGCCGACAAGAAGTTTGATATTGTTCGAACCAAGCGTTTTTCACTTAAACCAATGGATAGCGAAGAAGCAATCTTACAAATGGATATGCTGGGACATGATTTCTTTATCTATGAGGATGCCGAAACTAATGGAATTAATATTGTTTATCGGCGGAATGATGGACGATATGGTTTAATTGAGGCAAATGAAGATTAGGCTGATCTTTAAGTAGAATAGAGAAAAACAAGCGATTATTTTATCGCTTGTTTTTATATTATAGTTTTAAATTGATTTAATAAATGCTAGAATAAAAAATGGTATAATAGATATTCGATTTTTAAGTATTTTAGGTATTAAGGAAGGATTAAAGACATGGCAAATGTCCTAAAAAAATGGGTTGAAAGTGACAAAAGAGAAATAAAGCGGCTCAGCAAAATTGCTGATAAAGTTGAAGCTTTTGCAGATCAGATGTCTGCTTTAAGTGATGAAGAATTAAAAGCTAAAACTCCAGAGCTAAAAAAGCGTTACCAAGCTGGTGCGACACTTGATGATTTGTTGCCGGAAGCTTTTGCGGTGGTACGCGAAGGGGCTAAACGCGTCCTAGGACTTTATCCATTTCGAGTACAAATTTACGGTGGTGTTGTGTTGCACGAAGGCAATATTGCCGAGATGAAAACCGGTGAAGGTAAGACTTTAACAGCAACGATGCCAGTGTATTTAAATGCCTTAACAGGTGATGGAGTACATGTTGTTACAGTTAATGAATATTTAGCACAACGTGATGCAACTGAAATGGGTGAATTGTATAAATGGCTTGGTCTAACAGTTGGGTTGAATGTTTCTAATAAAACACCTGATGAAAAACGGGAAGCGTACAATTGTGATATTACCTACTCAACTAACAGTGAACTAGGATTTGATTATTTGCGTGATAATATGGTTGTTTATCGAGAAGACATGGTACAACGGCCCTTGAATTTTGTAGTTGTTGATGAGGTTGATTCAATTTTGATCGATGAGGCGCGAACGCCATTAATTATTTCCGGTCAAGCAGAACAATCAACCTCCTTATATATTCGAACTGATCGTTTTGCCAAGACGTTAACCGAGAAAAAGGATTACAAGATCGATTGGGAGTCAAAAACCGTTGCTTTGACAGAAGAAGGTATTCGCAAAGCTGAAAAATATTTTGGCCTTGCGAATCTTTATGATCCCGATAATACTTTATTAAATCATCACTTAGACAATGCCCTAAGAGCTAATTTCATTATGTTGCGTGATAAGGATTATGTGGTTTCTGATGGACAAGTACTGATTGTTGATCAATTTACCGGAAGAATCATGGAGGGTCGTCGTTATTCTGATGGTTTGCATCAAGCAATTGAAGCCAAAGAACGGGTTGAGATTCAGCAAGAAACTAAGACAATGGCTAATATTACTTATCAAAATTATTTTCGAATGTACAAAAAGATTGCCGGAATGACTGGAACGGCTAAAACTGAAGATGAAGAATTTCGGGAAATCTATAATATGGAAGTTATTTCAATTCCCACTAATAAACCAATGATTCGTGATGATCGGCCGGATTTGTTGTATCCAACTTTAAAGAGTAAGTTTAAGGCGGTTGTTGATGATATTCGGGCAAGGCATGAAAAAGGACAACCAGTCTTGGTTGGAACGGTGGCAGTTGAAACTTCAGAAAAGTTATCACAAATGTTAGATCATGAGGGTATTCCCCACGCAGTTTTAAATGCAAAAAATCACGCTAAAGAAGCTCAGATCATTATGAATGCTGGACAACGAGGAGCGGTTACGATTGCAACTAATATGGCTGGTCGTGGAACTGATATCAAGCTAGGTCCAGGTGTTCGCGAATTAGGTGGTTTAGCAGTTGTTGGTACGGAACGACATGAGTCACGGCGAATTGATAATCAGTTGCGTGGTCGTTCAGGCCGGCAAGGAGATCCTGGAGTTTCACAGTTTTATTTGTCACTAGAAGATGACTTAATGATCAGATTTGGTTCGGATCGTGTTAAGGCTCTCCTTGAACGGTTTAAAGTAGCGGAAGATGATGCAGTGATTCAAAGCCGGATGATCAGTCGTCAAGTTGAATCAGCTCAAAAAAGAGTTGAAGGCAACAATTATGATACGCGAAAACAGGTTTTACACTATGATGATGTAATGCGAGAACAACGTGAGGTCATCTACTCTGAACGGCAACAAGTAATTATGGAAGATAAGTCTTTGAAAACAATTATTATGCCGATGATAAAAAGAACTGTAACTCATATAGTTGAAATGCATACTCAAGGTGAACGTAAAGACTGGAATTTACAGGCTGTCCTTGATTTTGCGATTGCAGCCATGGTCAATGAAAATAGCATTTCACTGAATGATTTAGTTGGCAAGAAGCCCAATGAAATTATTGATTACTTGATGAACCGAGCAGAAGCCAATTATAAAACTAAGGAAAAACAACTTTATGACCCAGCACAAATGTTAGAGTTCGAGAAAGTTGTTATCTTGCGAGTAGTTGATTCACATTGGACGGATCACATTGATGAAATGGATCAGCTAAGACAATCAATTGGTTTGCGCGGGTATGGACAACTGAATCCACTAGTTGAATATCAAACTGATGGTTATCGAATGTTTGAACAGATGATTGGTGACATTGAATATGATGTTACCAGGATTTTCTTAAAAGCAGAAATTCGTGAGAACATTCGCCGGTAAATAAACTTTAAAAGCCGATTAATTTTGATAATTGACCGGCTTTTATTGCGTCGAGCAGACTAATTATTGATGGATAAAATTTAATTATAATTTATCAAAGGAGTGAGACTTTTGGAATTAAGTGAAGCCAAAAGAATTATCGAAAAAATTGAACAAAAAGTCCAAGACTTTGGGAGGTCTCTTTGACTTAGATGCTTTAAATGAAAAGATTTCTGAAAATGAGTCTAAAATGGCCGATCCCAATTTTTGGAATGATCAAAAGGCAGCGCAACTGGTCATTGATGAAAATAACGCTTTAAAGACCAAGTTTGATAATTTTAAATTATTGAATGATGTAATAGATGACTTAAAAGTTTTAGTTGAAATGCTAAAAGAGGAACCAACTGATCAAGAACTTCAGCATGAATTGGATAGTAAATTAAACAAAGCTCAGCATAAGTTACAAAACTATCAGTTGGAATTGCTTTTAAATGGCAAATATGATGCACATAACGCCCTGCTAGAAATCCATCCCGGAGCAGGCGGCACTGAATCGCAGGACTGGGGTTCAATGCTATTGCGAATGTATGATCGCTGGGCGCAGCAGCATCAATTTAAAATAGAAGTCCTGGACTATCTAGCTGGAGAAGAAGCGGGAATTAAAAGTGTAACCTTGCAAATCAAAGGGAAAAATGCTTATGGTTATTTGCGCAGTGAGAAGGGCGTTCATCGTCTAGTTCGTATTTCACCATTTGATGCGGCTGGTCGACGGCATACCTCATTTGCTTCAGTCAATGTTATGCCGGAACTTGATGATAATGTTGAAGTCGAGTTGCGTCCGGAAG
Organism: Liquorilactobacillus vini DSM 20605; assembly: GCF_000255495.1. GTDB lineage: Bacteria > Bacillota > Bacilli > Lactobacillales > Lactobacillaceae > Liquorilactobacillus > Liquorilactobacillus vini. The sequence continues at coordinate 10,676 of NZ_AHYZ01000067.1, read as the reverse complement.
ATATTAAAATGGAAGTTTTTCGTTCAAGTGGAGCAGGTGGTCAGCACATTAATAAAACTTCATCGGCAGTCAGGTTAATCCATATTCCAACTGGGATTGTTGTTTCCAGTCAAGCGCAAAGATCCCAATTCCAAAATCGAGCGACCGCTGAAAGTATGTTGCGTTCACGTTTGTATGAATTAAAACTTGAAGAACAAGAAAAGAAAAAAGCTCAAATTCAAGGCAAACAGTTGGAAATTGGTTGGGGTTCACAAATTCGATCCTATGTTTTTCATCCATACTCATTAGTCAAGGATCATCGAACCGGTTATGAGACTGGTAATATTCAAGCGGTTATGGATGGTGATTTGGATGGCTTCATTAATGCTTATTTACAGTATCAGTTAAGTAATCAAAATCCGCAGTAAAAAAGTATTTGAAATTCAATTGTAACTTGATTGCAATTTTCTGGTGCCTTTAATGGATTATAATACATCAGTGTCAAAGTCCGGTAAGGAGGAGTTTAGGTGATCGAATTTACTCATGTTTACAAAAAATATGATAATACAACTGCTGCAGCTGATTTTACTTTGCAGATTAAACAAGGGGAATTTGTTTATGTTGTTGGACCAAGTGGTGCCGGCAAATCAACTTTTATTAAAATGATGTATCACGAAGAAAGACCAACTTCGGGAAAAATTAAAATTAATGAATTTGAACTTGATAAAATTAAAAATCATGAGATTCCTTATTTGCGTCGTGAGTTAGGAGTAGTTTTTCAAGATTTTAAATTACTGCCACGCATGACAGTTTTTGAAAATGTTGCCTATGCTTTACAAGTAATTGGTAAAAAGCCTGCAGAAATAAAAGAAAGAGTTGAACATGTTTTAGCGTTAGTTGGACTGGTGAATAAGGCTGATTCTTTTCCAAGTGAATTGTCTGGTGGTGAGCAGCAACGGATTTCAATTGCAAGAGCAATTGCCAAAAAGCCTGAGATTGTAATTGCTGACGAACCAACAGGGAACCTTGATCCAGGAACAGCAGAAGGTATTATGGATATTTTAGAACGGATCAACCAACAGGGAACCACAATTGTTATGGCTACTCACAACAGTACGATCGTTAACGAAAGAAAACATCGAGTTATAGAAATTGAAAGTGGTAAAATTGTTCGCGATCAACAAGAAGGGGGCTTTTCGGAGCATGAATAGTTTAACGTTCAAACGTCACCTGATCGAAAGCTTTAAGAGTTTGAAACGCAATGGTTGGATGACAGTTGCTGCTTTAAGTGCAGTAGCGGTAACTCTTTTGTTGGTTGGTGTCTTGTTATCAGTCTTAATGAATATCAATAAAATAGCCTCGGATATTGAAAATGATGTTCAAGTTCGAGTTTTGATCAATCGTGGAACAAGCAAAAAGCAAGAAAATACGCTTCGCCAAAATTTAGCAAAACTTGATGAAGTTAAAAGTATTCGTTACTCGAGTAAAAAACAGGAACTTAAAGATGTGATTGGTAGTTATGGTAAAGAATTTAAACTGTTTAGTGGTGATGATAATCCCTTAAACGATGTCTTTGTAGTTAAGGCTAAAAAACCAAAACAGACGGTCAAAGTAGCCAAGCAGGCTGAAAAAATGAAATATGTCTATACTGCTAAGTACGGTGGAGCTTCAGCTAAAAAATTATTTAAAATTGTTGATAATATTCGAACCTGGGGAATTGGAATCAGTTTGTTGTTATTATTTGTGGCTGTTTTCTTGATTTCGAATACTATTCGCATCACCATTTTGTCACGTAAAGATGAAATTGGAATTATGCGGTTGGTTGGGGCAACTAATGGTTTTATTCGCTGGCCATTTATCCTTGAAGGTGCGTGGACAGGATTATTTGGCGCAATTGTTCCAATAATTATTGTTGACTTTGGTTATGTTTGGCTTTATCGAATTTTAAGTGCTTCTTTAGCAAGTACCGGCTATCATTTATTGACGCCGGGGACATTTCTGATTCAAATTGATTTACTGTTGATTTTAATTGGGATAATTATTGGCGCCTTAGGTTCAGGCTTATCAATGAGACGCTTTTTAAAAATTTAACTAATGGTGTTTAAGGGGACTAGAAGAACTATTTTCTTTCTAGTTCTTTTTTATAACATTTTAAGTTAAGGTTTATCCTGAATTTAACGATTATAACCAGCAATCTTTAACGTGCGATCTTTAGTTTAATAATAAGAATCATTTTGTACTATTAATTGAGAATTGCTATACTTGAAGTAAGAATGATTCAAGAAAGGTGTTAAAAATGTTAATAAAAGCTGTGGGAGAGTTTACTTTACAGCCTGTAGTTTGGCTAGCGATCATTGTAGTAATTATTAGCTATTTTAAACGCATAAGAATTGAAAGAAAGCAGTTCCGGATTGCCATCAATAATGACTTTTATGAAGGCCGGCATTTAATCAAAAATGGTATATTATTTGCTTTAATTGGTAGCCTGATGATGATTTCAATTGGTATAATGTTGCCACCAGCATGGATCTTAATTTATCAAATATTGATCATTATTGAATTGCTTTGTTTTGGATTTTTGACAATCGACAGTAGTTGGTTTTACTTTTTGAGTGTTTTAGTGCTTGCTCTAAATGGACTGGGAATCATTAAACCGTTGCGAAAAATTCTGCTAACTTCAACTTGGGATAACTTTTTGAAAAGTGGTACGGCTTTAATGGTTTTAGGTGCAATTCTGCTAGGCTTTAAGCTGCTAATGTTGCGGAGATTTGATCCAATAATGCTCTTACCGGTTATCAAAGCTGGGAAACGAGGCCGGAGGTTAGTTAAGTATTCTTGGCGTGAATTAGCACTGATTCCGCTATTTTGTTTAATTCCAGGTTCACAAGTCCAAGAGGTGGTTCCTGGCTGGCCATATTTAACTCTAGCGGGTCATTCCTTTGCAATTTTTATTTTGCCAGTAATAATTACCAGTGGAATAAGTTTTTCGCGGCAAACAGCTGGTGAAACATTGAAACTTAAAAAATATCAGTTGCGATGGTTGATGATAGGCTTCCTCTTAGCTGCTCTTAGCTGTTATTTTTGGAATGAGCTGGTTCCGATTGCCTGGATAGTTCTTTTAGTAGTAACTTTAAGCATTGCTGGAATACGCTATCGTTTTATGCGCCAGCATAGCAACTGGTATTTTGAAACGCATGACGGCATTCGCATAGTTGCTGTCAAGCCTAAAACTCCAGCAGCTAAAATGAATTTACAGCCGGGAGATGTGATTTTGACTTGTAATGGCTTAAAAGTAAAAAGTGAAAAGGAGTTATATCATGCTTTGCAACAGGAACCAACCTATTGTCGATTAAAAGTTCGAAGTTATGCTGGAAAATTAAAATTGACTCAGGGAGCCATTTTTGCTGGAGCCCCCCATGAGATTGGGATAATTATTTTTCACTGATTTTGGAGGGAACGATCATGAAAAAAATTTTGGTTGTTGATGATGAGATGGCAATTGTGACACTTTTGAAGTATAACTTAAAAAATGCTGGCTATGAGGTGGCAATTGCAATGGACGGACAAAGTGCTTTGAAGCAGGCTTTGACGAATAATTATGATTTTATTCTATTGGATTTAATGTTGCCTAAAATGGACGGATTAGAAGTTACTAAACGTTTGCGACAAGAAAAAATTAAAACTCCGATTATGATTCTAACAGCTAAAGGTGAAGAATATGACAAAGTTATTGGCCTGGAGTTAGGAGCAGACGATTATTTGACTAAACCATTTTCACCACGGGAGGTCCTGGCGCGAATTAAAGCAATTACTCGTCGAACTGAAGATGAGCAGTCAAATGAAGGCGAAAATTGGGAGCAACAAAGGGATATTTATCGATTCCCTGATTTTACAGTTGATTTAACAGATTATTCAGTTGAAAAAAAGGGTGAGAAGGTTAACCTGACGCCTAAGGAATTTGAACTGTTGGCATATTTTGTCAAACGTCCACAACGAGTTTTAAGTCGTGATAAATTATTGAATGGGGTTTGGGGCTATGATTATGTCGGCCAAACAAGAATGGTCGATATGCACGTTAGTCATTTACGTGAAAAGATTGAGCGTGATCCAAAAGATCCACAATATATTCAAACTGTCCGCGGTTTTGGTTACCGTTTTGAAGGTGAAAGCAATCAAAATAATTAAACGCTTTTTTATTTGTTTTTTAACAATTCTTTTGTTATTAATAGCTGGCTCTTCATTAACATTTACTGCCAATGATTTTTCTTTGGCAGCTTTGTTTACTAAAAAAAGTTGGTTTTGGTTAGTCATGAGCAGTTTGTGCTTGAGTTTACTGGCTTTTAGTTGGAGCCGTTTTGAAGAAAAACAGCAGCAACAAGAAATTAGACTTTTAAATAAAAAGTTGCAAAAAATTTTGGCAGGACAAAAAGCTGAGCATCTTTTGTTAGCACCGACCGATCGTTACTATCAATTGGCTCAGTCGATCAATCAAATTCAAAGCTTGCAACGCAATTTGGCTAAAAGTTTTGTGACTCAACAACGCGGCTACTTTTCTTTGATTGAGTATTTAACAATTGGGGTTATGGTCCTGGATCAAGATCAAAAGATTTATTTGAGTAATCACGCAATGAGTGAGTTAATGGAACGAGAAATGAATTTGCCAGGAGAGATTTATGCAAATGAATTGCGCAATTATGATTTAAGTCGCTTAATTGAAAAAACTTATCAAACAAAAAAAGAGCAGCATGCTGAGATTAAACTTGATTTTAACAATAAAATCGTTGATTCACACATTGTTTTTGTACCAGTTAGCCATCATCATTTTCTAGTCATGGTTTTATTGTATGATATTACGGAATTAAAAGAAATTGAACAAATGCAACTGGACTTTGTCAGCAATGTCAGCCATGAATTAAAGACTCCCATTACAGCCATTACTGGATTTAGTGAAACCTTGTTAAATGGTGCAGCTGATGATCCAACAGCGTTAAAAGAATTCTTGAAAATCATTCATCAAGAGAGTCAAAAACTAACTGCTTTAGTCGAAGATATTTTGTCACTTGCTCGAATTAGTGCCAATGCAGAATTGAAAACTGATCAAATTTCTTTATTTCCTTATTTGCAAGAAATTATCCAAACCTTTAAGCCAGAAATAGATAAGAAACAAATTCGGATATTTAATGAAGTTCCGCCTGCATTCAAAATCGTAGTCGATTATAATAAATTTCGTCATGTAGTAAATAACCTTTTGCAAAATGCAATTAAATATAACGATCCAACTGGCTCAGTCTGGTTATCAAGTACGCAGTTTTCTAAAACGTGGGAATTTAAGGTTCGTGATAATGGTTGGGGAATTGCTAACGATCAAAGAGAACGGATTTTTGAACGGTTTTATCGAATCGATACTTCTCGTTCGAAACAAACAGGCGGTACAGGTCTGGGTTTGTCAGTCGTTAAGGAATATGTTGCAGCTATGGGAGGAACAATCAAAGTAACTAGTCAAGTTGGAGTTGGCTCAGAGTTTACGGTGACCTTGCCGTTAATTCAGAAAAGAAAGCAGGACAGCGGTGTTAAGCAAGCATAAACTAGTTTTATTGGTATTATTTTTAATTTTAGGACTGAGTGGCTGTCAAAAACTATCGCAAAGCTCATTAACAGTTGCTGGGTCAACCGCTGCCCAACCAATCATTGAAGCAGCAGCAGCTCAAATGCGTCAGTCTGATCCGCATTTTTATATTAATGTTCAAGGCGGAGGTTCAGGTACGGGGTTAAGTCAAGTTGCGGAAGGTACAATTGATATTGGGACGTCAGATGTTTTTGCTAGTCAAAAATCTAATATTGATCAAAAAAAATTGATTGATTACAAGATTGCGGTAACGGGAATTACTTTAATCATCAATCCCCAGGCTCAGGTACATAATTTGACTAAACAGGAAGTTAAGGCAATTTTTACTGGGAAGCTAACTAATTGGCACCAAGTAGGGGGTAAAAATCTGTCAATTATAATTATTAATCGGGCAGCTGGCAGTGGAACACGATTAAATTTTGAAAAGCTAGCTTTATCAGGGAAATCTAGTCTAATTGCGCAAGAACAATCCTCATCTTTAACTGCGTATCAGACAGTTAAGGATACCCCTGGAGCGATTTCTTATGTAGCTTTTCCAGATGCTAAAGCTGGCGTTATTAAACCTAAAATTGACGGAGTTAGCCCAAATGAACACAATGTTCTAACTAATCGCTGGAAGCTTTGGTCGTATGAACATTTGTACACGCGTAAACGAGTTAATTCACAAACGAAAATTTTTTTAAAATATCTTACTTCGCCTTCAATCAACAAACTGCTTAAAAAATTTGGCTTTATCCCAATCAGTTCCATGCAAGTTGTCCGCAATCAGCAAGGTAAAGTGAATTATCTTAAATGAATAGTTGAGGTGAAGCAAATGGATTCAAGCAAGGAAAATTTATTTAAGCAATCATCAGCTGCTAAACGTGACAAATTTGGAAAATTTGTCACAGCAATTTGTGCAGTAATAATTATAGCTTGCGTTTTAATAATCTTCTTATTTGTAGCTTTTAAGGGAAGTCGGCTTTTTTTTCGTGATCACGTTGAATTCTCTCGATTTTTATTTGGAATTAAGTGGCAAGTTGCAAAGGATGATTATGGTGCTTTACCGTTGTTAACTGGATCAATCTTAGTTTCGCTAGTAAGTTTGCTTTTAGCTGCACCATTAGCGCTGGGAGTTGCTATCATGCTGAGTGAGATTATTTCATCGACATTAGCAAAATGGTTAAAAATGATTTTGGAAATATTAGTTGGAATTCCAGCAGTGGTATATGGTTTGCTGGGGATGCTGCTGGTGGTTCCAATGTTACAAATAATGATTGGTGGAACTGGATATGGTTGGTTGGCTGCCGCAATGGTTTTAGCAATAATGATTTTACCATTCTTAGTCGCATTAAATTTAGACGCTTTGGCTGATGTTCCAGATCGTTTGCGCTGGGCCGCTGCAGCTTTGGGAGCAGATCGGTTTCAAATTTGGCAAACGATTATATTTCCTTTGGCTTGGCCTCGCCTAGGAACAGCATTGATTTTGGCATTTGCACAGTCATTTGGTGAAGCGGTTGCCGTTCAAATGGTGATTGGCAACGCAACTTTATTTCCGACTGGAATTAATTCGCCGGCGGCTACGTTGACCAGTGTGATAACGATTGGATTGGGGGATGCAGTTGATGGAAGTCGAGAAAGTAATGCATTATGGGCGTTAGCTGGATTATTATTAGGTATCTCCTTGTTATTTGATTTAATTGCACATTATTTGATTGGGAGAAGGAAAAATGAAGTTTAATCGAAAATCAACAGAAAGAATTTTTAATTTTTCATTATATTTGGTTTCCTTAATCGTAATTTTACTGACAATTGGTCTATTAACAGTTATATTTTGGCTGGGGTTACCCCAATTAAAATGGAGCTTTTTAACTACAAATAGTAGCTATTCAACTGTTAGCGGCATTGGTATTCAACTATTCAATACATTTTATCTATTACTATTAACTCTCTTGATATCTGTTCCTTTAGCTCTTGGAACAGCAATTTGGTTATATCAATATGCTAAGGAATCATGGCTGACAAATTTTATCCGAATAATGCTTGAGGTTTTAAGCTCACTGCCGGCAATTGTTATTGGGCTAGTTGGCTTTCTATTGTTTGTAGTTAAATTTAATTTAGGATTTTCGCTGTTGTCAGGGAGCTTAACGCTCACAATGTTAAATTTGCCATTATTAACTAGAACGACTGAAGATGCTTTACGAGCAGTTGATCCACGGCAAATAAAAGCTGGTCTAGCGCTAGGGTTGTCTCGTTGGGATTGTGTTCGAAAAATTGTAATTACTAATGCTCGGTCAGCAATTGTAACTGGAATCATTTTAAGTGCAGGGCGAATTGTCGGGGAAACGGCAGCAGTTATTTATACAGTTGGTCAAAGTGCTCCACAGTTAGACTGGACTAATCTTAATCCATTGAACACCGCCAGTCCTCTAAGCCCATTCCGACCAGCTGAAACCTTGGCTGTTCATATTTGGAGAATCAATACGGAAGGGTCAGCTACAAATAGTTTGCAAGTTTCAACTGGGGCAGCTGCCTTGCTGGTATTGCTGATCGTTATTTTTGATCTATTAGTTTATTGTTGGCTATGGTGGCAAAAGTCTGCAAACGTGCAACAGTCAAAGTAGGGAAGATAATTTTATGAAATACATACTTCAAACTCAAAATCTATCGATATTTAATGGCAAATCGATTTTGCAAGATATTTCCTTAGGCTTTCCTAAACATACAATTACAGCAATTATTGGTCCTTCAGGAGCAGGAAAAACAACTTTTTTACTTGCTTTAAATCAAATGAATCCGCCAAATTATCTGATTCAAGGAAAAGTTATTTTTCAAGGAGTTGATTTATATCAGCCGTCCATCGATCGTTATCAACTGCGGATGTTGATGGGAATGCTGTTTTCGACACCAGAAATTTTTCCAATGTCGCTTTACAATAACTTGACTCTAGTTCCTAGCTATAATCGGAAAGTCAGTTATTCTCAATTAATGACTGAAATTGAAAAAGTTCTTCGACAAGTTCATTTATGGAGTCGGTTAAAAAATAAATTATTTAAAAAAAGAGTTAACCTTTCAACTAGTGAACAGCAACTTTTTTGCTTAGCAAGAATTTTGTTGTTGCAACCGCAAGTTTTATTGTTAGATGAGCCAACCGCAAATTTTGATTCACAGGAAACTTTTGAATTTGAACAGGTTTTATTGGAATTAAAAGATCAATTAACAATTATTTTGGTAACGCATAATTTACGACAAGCTGCTCGAATTTCAGATTATACAGCTTTGTTTCAAGCTGGTAAGCTGATTGAAACTGGAAAGACTTCAAATTTATTTACTGCTCCGCAAAAAAGCCAAACTGATAATTATTTATCACAAAGATTTGGCTTCTGATTAGCAGGCCAATTGCGTTTTAAAAGATTAAAGTATAAAATCAAGCTAATAAAAACGCCAAAAATAAAAAAATTCGGTTTTGTCGAAACATACAAAGATATTAGTTTTTGAGGAAGTGAAAGCCATGAGAGAAACATTTGATCATGAATTGGATCAACTACATGTTCGGTTTGCCGAAATGGGAATGCTGGTCAGCGAGGCAATTTTTCGGGCGGTCAAAGCCTTTATTGATCATGATAAAAAATTGGCTAACCAAGTCATTGAACGAGATTTGGCAATCAATCAATGTGAGACTGACTTAGAGAAAATGACGCTTGAGCTGATTGCATTATACCAACCAGTAACTTCTGATTTGCGTGAAGTAATTACAATTTTGAAAGCAAGCTCAGATATTGAAAGGATCGGTGATCATGCAGTTAGTCTTTCTCGGGCGACTATCAAAATGAAGGGGACATACCGAATTGCCGAAATTGAAGTTGAAATTGCCAAGATGGGACATCACGCATATCAAATGTTTGAAGCGGTACTCGATGCTTATGTTAAGCGTAACTTGCAACAAGCACTGGAAATCGCTCAACAAGATTTATTTCTAGATCATGAATTGGCTAAAATTCGGCAGCGATCTGTTGAGATTATGCAAGTTGATCAGCAATCAGTCGTGAGTGGATCATATTATACTTTAGTAGCGACTTATTTAGAAAGGATTGGTGATTACGTGACAAATCTTTGTGAATGGATCGTGTTTTTAAAAAAAGGCGAAATTGTTGAATTGAATCCCGGTAGAAATGATGATCTGCAGGAATAAACAATTTGCCAAATTTAATTGCTAAATGTACAATTTTAATTATAAACTGCTGAAAGGAAGGAAAAATCGTGAAAAATAATGGTAGAAAAATCCGACGGTCAGATCAACGGATGATTGCTGGGGTTTGTGGTGGCTTGGCAGAATATTTTCACATCAAGCCTTGGATAGTTCGAATTATTTTTTTAATTCTTGCAGTGATTCCGCATTTAACTTTTTTAACAATCAGCTGCTATTTAATTTTAATCGTGTTAATTCCACCAAAGAATCGAGGCTTTTGGCAGTTGTGGCGGGATGCAGCCAGACAAAAAGCGTCAACTGAGGACCAGCAGTCTAAGGGAAGAAAGATAATTCACGATGTTCGAGAAAAAAATATAAAAGACTAAATTGGGAGGAATTATTATGTATTTTTGGCAGCGAGTGATTTTGAATGCAGTTGTTTTTATTGCTACTGCGGGCTTTTTCCCCCAATACTTTCATGTTTCAAATATCTGGATCTCACTGATTGCCGCAGTTGTTTTAGGAATTTTAAATATGTTTGTTAAACCGCTTTTGGTTATTTTTTCATTACCAATTACGATCATGAGTTTAGGAATCTTTTACTTCGTGATTAATGGTTTTATGCTGGAACTAACTGCTAAGCTTGTCGGATCAGGATTCCAGTTTTCAAGCTTTGGGGCGGCCTTTTTTGTTGCACTGATTTTAAGCCTAGTTAATTTGGTAATTACCAATCACCTCGGTTTTCACAATTTATAATTGAATTCGAAGTTTTAAGGGGAGGGAATATTTTGACAAGCGCTGTTAGTGTTGAAGAAATGGTAAAAGAAACCGGAATGACGGTTTTTTCAGGTAAAGAGTACTTAAAAAGCAAAATGATCACTACCAGTGATATTTCGCGACCGG
>NZ_AHYZ01000068.1 GCF_000255495.1 Liquorilactobacillus vini DSM 20605 | reverse complement strand
CTTATTGTAACAGCAACGTTTTATATAATACCGTGAAACAACCATAACGTCAAGTACTAATTTAAAAAAATTCTTGTTTAGGGTTTCTTAATTTCGTTAATTAACGAATATTATGATTATTAATACGCTAATCATAGATAAAAAGCGAAACAATTTACTAAAAACAGATTATCTAATCCTAAGTCATAGACAAAATGCGAACTTAAAAAAAACATTTTCCTCAAAAATTTTGATAATCAATTGTTAAATGCCAAAAAGAAACTTGACTTATTCATAGCTCCAAAGAACCACTAATTTTCGTATCTTTTGAAAACTGGTACCTTTGACTTTGCCTTTAAAGAAACATCAAGCTTTGAAGCTCTATATCATGATAATTGTGGTTAACGTTGAGTTGCCTTAAACTTTTTGATACATTTTTTTGCTTGACTGCATTGGCAATAAACGTTGAACTATCAGTTTTATCAAAGAAGAAAACTTCTTTAGCTTTTTGACATAGTTCTTTAACTGATTGTGTTTATGGTATAGCTTAAATACTGATTCAGCGGTTAAAGTTGAAATTCTTTTTGAGCATTCAATAAGGTAGAATTGCAAAAATCATTTTTCCTATTTTCACTAGAATTTTTCGCCCAATTTGTATAAAACTTTTCACTCAACGCTAGACTTCGGATTAATCCGTCATTTTCTTATATAAACTCAGTAAAAAGCTAAAAAAACTGATCATCATAGTCAAAACCAAAATGATCAGTAAATAGTAGTTTATTTTTTCTTCCTATTTTTTCTTTGTTCAAATTCGATTTTCATATTCTGCAAACCGCGACCAATAATCTGCTTGGAGGTCAGTGCCCGAAACATCTTATTTGGTCCAAGATGATCTCGCATAGCTCGTAAAACTTTTTTTGGCTGTTTGGATGCAAACATAAATTGACCATTTCTTTTAGTATTAATTGCATAGCGTGGAATCCACTTCCCATTGAGTAAAACTGACGCTTCAACATAATCGATCTCTGTCCAGGGAATTTGAATATATTTGTTTTTATCACGCGAATTATAAAATTCAAAAGCCTTGTTGCCAACCATCACTTGACCATACTCGCTTAATCCCATAAAAGATGTCGCATCGGCAACCAAATCGACTTTCGTATTGAGTGACTGTACCATTTCCTTCTCCTCCTCACCAGGACCTTTACTTAATTATAAGACAAACGGACAGCCTTATCCAAAATAAATAAGGCTGTCCGCAAATTTGACCAAATTTTAAAGTAAACCGATCACGTGGCCCACAACACCAACAACAAAGAGGGCTAAAATAATTACAATCGGTGAAACCTTCTTTTTCAATAACCACATACACAAGAAAGTCAACAGTAAACCAGCTAAACCAGGAATCAAAGAATCTAAGTTATCCTGTAATGTCTTAGTTTGATAGCTAGTCAAAGACAAACCATTTTGATAATCAGTGAAAGCTTTTTGCAAGCCAGCATGAGTCAATGGAATTTTATTCCAATCAATATAAGCGCCAGAGCTTAACTTAACCTTTGAAACAACTGGTACAAAACTGATATTTACCCAGCGTTCAACTAAAGCGGCCAGCACAAACATTCCCATCATTGAAGCAACACTGGTTACATCATGCAGTAAGCCGCCGGAAAGATCATCCGTGATTTTTGAACCGGTCCGATAGCCAAATTCTTGCGTATACCACATAAAGGCCCAACGAATCGCATTCCAAAGTACAAAGAATAAAATTGGTCCTAAAATATTGCCACTGATTGCCAAAGAAGCACCTAACGCACCTAATATTGGCCGAACAGTGTACCAGAAGACTGGATCACCAACACCAGCCAGCGGACCCATCATCCCAACTTTCACACCTTGGATCGCTACATCATCAACGGCCGCACCGTTTGCCCGTTCCTCTTCCAATGCCAGTGTAACACCGATAACTGGTGAAGCTAAATATGGATGAGTATTAAAGAATTCAAGGTGACGTTTCAAAGCCGCTGCGCGATCTTCTTTTTTCGGATAAAGTTTTTTAATTGCTGGAATCAATGCATAGCACCAGCCACCATTTTGCATACGTTCATAGTTCCATGAGCCTTGAATGAAAGTTGAACGCCAAGCAACGGCTAACCGATCCTTTTTGGTCAATTGAATCTTGTTTTCTGCCATTTTCTATTCCTCCCTCTCTTAATAATCGTTTAGAATGTCGTCGAGCGAATCGCCGCCATTACCACCGTTACCGCCGTTGCCGCCGTTATTGTTTTCAGCTTTCTTTGTTAAAGTCAGATACATTAAAGAAAGTGCCAAACCTAAAGCACCAATTGCGATCAAAGTTAAATCAGTAATCGTAGCAACTACGAAACCAATTGCGAAGAATGGCCATACTTCACGGCTCGCCATCATGTTGATAACCATTGCATACCCAACGGCAACAACCATGCCACCACCAATTTTCATACCATCATTCAACCAATCTGGCATTGCATTTAAAGCTGCTCTAACGCTTGCGGTTGGAATGAACATCATAGCAGCTGCTGGAAGCGCAATTCTTAAGCCTTGCATACAGATCGCCACAATTTGCCAAAAATCAATCTTATGATAATCGCCTCTTTCAGCTGCTGCATCCATAAAATGAATAATCGGCACAGCTAAAGTCCGAGCAATCATCGTTAAGAACAATCCGGCAACTGCCAATGGAACAGCTACCGCAACGGCTGTCCCAACACCTTTAGCACCTTGACCACCTAAAACTAAAATAATAGCTGAAGCAACTGCGGCCAATGCAGCATCAGGAGCAACTGCGGCACCAATGTTAGCCCATCCTAAAGCAATCATTTGTAATTGACCACCTAGAATAACGCATGGAATCAGCTGACCAGTAACTAATCCGATCAATGTACATGCAACTAATGGCTGATGAAATTGAAATTCATCCAAAACACCTTCCATCCCCGCAAAGAATGCGACGATGACAACTAGAATAATCGATATTACAGACATGTTAATCCTCCTTTTTTTAACGCTGTCAATTTAACTACTTCTTTTGAGCAGCTAATTCTGACTTGGCTTTATTAAGCAACTCATCCATATTCTCGCCTGAATCGTTTGGAACCTTGCGAACATCGAATTTAACACCCTTTGCTTTCAATTTTTCAAATGTGTCAACATCTTCTTGATTCATTGAAAGCACTTTGTTGACAACTACTTTGCCAACTGAGTGCGCCATTGAGCCGATATTCAATTCCTTGATCTCGGCACCGCCTTCGATCGCCCGCAGCGCATCTTCTGGATTTTCAAATAATAACAATGCCTTAGTCGCGCCAAAACGCGGATCCTTAGCAATTTCAATTAATTTTTTAACTGGGATAACGTTAGCTTTAATCGAAGGCGGAGCAGCTTGCACAATCAGCTTTTTCCGCAAATCATCTTTAGCAACATTATCAGAAACCACAATGATCCGTGTTGGTTGAACTGTCTTACTCCAAGCAGTTGCAACTTGACCATGCAACAATCGTGAATCGATACGAGCTAAAACATACTTGATTTTGCCATCGCCAACCACTGTTCCTGGAGCTAAGCGACCGTTTCCCTTCCTGCCGCCATTTCCTTTAGCTGCAGCTTTAGGTTTTGGTTGCAGTGATTCTGGTTTGACTTTCACTCCATCTTTAGCAGTTTCAATAATATGAGCTGCGATCTCATGAGCGGAATTCATCGACATCCGTGAGGCATATGCTTCAATCACCATCGGCAGATTCATGCCGGCAACAATTGCCCATTTGTCCTTGTGAGCTTCTAATAAATTGTTTGCCTGATTAAATGGTGTCCCGCCCCATAAGTCGATTAAGAATAAAACTTGATCTTGATCTTCAAATGATGCAATTGCCTTTTCCATTTTGGCTCTAACATCATTCGGGCCCTCATTTGGCATCAAGGTTACAGCTGCAACATCTTTTTGTTCGCCAAAAATCATTGAGCCGGATTGATAGATGCCATCAGCAAAGCCGCCATGACTTGCTAGGATAATTCCTACCATCTCTAATACCTCCTAAAAAATTATTCCCTTAAGTCTATTAAGCTTTAAGGGTTGTAAAGTGCTGCTTCACTTTGCTCAAAAACAGTTGTCGTTCACCACCTTTCAATTGATTTAAACTAACTTTTTATCCTGCAAAGCTTTCCAGAGATCTTTAGAACTATCACCAGAAACTTTGCGGACATCCAGCGCAATTCCTAAGCGATGCATCCAGATAAATGCCATAACATCTTTTTTGCTGACGGCAATTGTATCTGTTACCATCATCCGATCATTGTCAAAGCTTAAAGCCCCAATATTGACTTTTTTAACCTTGATTCCGCCTGAGATTAAGCGCATTGCATCAACTGGATTTTCAACTAAAATTAAGACCTGTAAAAAATCAAACCGCGGATCTCGATAAATGCTGATCATCTTAAAAATTGGGATAACATTGACCCTGATTCCGGGCGGAGCAGCTTGAAACAACAACGTTCGTCTAATACGATCATGGGCAGCGCTATCAGAAACAACTAAGATTCGATTAACTTTAGTTACCTTCGCCCAATTAGTCGTGACCTGTCCATGCAATAAACGGCTATCAATTCTAAATAAGCGGATATCCATTGGCATTTTTATCACCCAAACCTTAGTACCAAAAATTAAAAGAAAATCGCTGAACAACAACTTTTAACAAAACACTCAGTAAAAAAGCACTTCACTCTTATATAAGCAAACTTCATGCCAACTTTTGTGTATCGCTTACAAAGCCTTCATTATCAGCCTTTAAATAAAATTTAAAAAATGACACACTATCTTTAAGTAGTGTGTCATTTTCTGTATCAGCGCTTTTGTATTTCTGTATCAAAAAGTTCGTAAATATAATACGTTTCCGCCGTTTCTAATTTCAAATTCAACGTTTCTTGCAGAATATCATTGGCTTGCTCAATAATTTTAAAAAAAGGTTTCTTTACTACTTCTGCCAATTGTTTAGGATCGACCTTCATCTGTGAATTAGTTAGACAACGTTCAATTGCTCCGGCCAAATGCATAATCAAGCTGATACGAAAAGAATTATCCATTTCTAATTGTTGCCGATGATCAATGAAATCACAGTAGCTTTCAAGAATTTTAACGATTTTAATTGGATTAATAAAAGTAAAATACTGACTAAGATACTGTTTAGCTAGCTTCTCGCTTTCCTCAGCTGAGCCTTCAACAACTTGTAAAGTTTCCAAATCTTTGCCATTCAACTGATCAATCAAGTTAATGAAAGCCTCACCGCCACCTTGCAACAGGCTTTCCAACGAAATAAACGGTGCGGCAATTTCCGGCTTGACGATTCCGGTCGTGGCAACAATCTGATAATCTTGTTGAATCTGGGTTAAATGTTCCTTCATGTTGACTACCGAAATTGGCAAAACTGTAATATCTTCAATTAGATTATCTAACAAAATCTTGTCTAACAGACCTTTGATTTTCTTAGCTGTTCCTTGTCCCGTAGAGCAAACAGCAACAATTGCCCGACTTTTCTGTGAGCCTTTAATGGTAGGTGAGTGAGACTCAGTATGCTCATTACGACGATCATTTGGAGTCCGTGAGTAACCATCAAACTCCCGCAACTCACGATAAACCGTTTTTAAATCACTATCAATCAAGGCTGTTTTACGAGCAGCTTCAAGCACCATAGCTGTCGTTACCATATCAATTGTTTTGACCTGAACGCCTGTCATCTCTGTTAATTTACTGCTAAAAGTACTCAATGAACCCATATCGACCAATAAAATCACCCCATTGCCACGATTAACTAATTTAATTTTATCGGCAATTCCATTCAAGGCAATCTTAGGATTCATTTCCAGTGGCATATCAAAAGCTGCGATATTTTCAACTGAGAGCAGTTGGGAAACAACTTGTGCCATTGATGTAGCCGTGCTTTCCCCGTGAGCAGCAACCACGATTCCAACTTTTCCCCCCTTAGGAGCTGAACGCAGAGATGCTAGTAAAATTGCAATATAATACACTTCTGACTCAGGAATTGGAAAACGATAATGACCTTCAATCAGTACCTTAACCTGATCAGCAATTTTTAGTTCTGATGGGTGATCATGAGCCAACGAAATTAAATCTGCTGACATTTCCCGCAAGGGTTTACCGGCCTGAATCCGTTTAATAAATGAACTAATATGCAAACTCATTGCGTAAATGAAATTCTCACGGACTGGATACTTTTGATCACGTAAAAAAGTTTGAATTTTTTTAGTCAAATCAATAATATCCTGATCAACAATCTCATTTAAACGATTTTCTTGTTTATCAAATTGGCCCCGATGGTAAAAGGATTTCAAATGCAGATTAATATCAGTCATAATAAAATTGTTAATCGCCTTTTGATCCAATCCTTCATTTTTCAGTAAAGTTGCCTTATCACCAATAATCTCGTACAAATTATACGGCAGTTCATAAGTATCGGCTTTGGGCACATTACGTTTAGCATCTGGCTTAATGACCATCATCGGTGCTAATAAACGTGTTAATTTCCCAAGCTCTTGACGATCAGCTGCCAGATTGCTCAAGCCATCTTTTAGATTTGGCGGTAATTTTTCAAACGTTAAAGTAATTTCATTTTCATTTTGAATGCTGTTCAAAAAGCCTTGTGCGCAAACTAATTGAACATTTGATTTCAATTGACCGACATTCCCATAAGTTACGCTACCCAACAGTGCCTGAACCACATCTTCATTCAAGCGAATATTTTTATGAATGCGTTTTGCTTCTAAAGTCAATAATTGTTCCAGCAATTGAATTTTTTCTTTGGCGGTTCGTTGACCAAAGGCGGGCAACTGAATCAAAATCGGTATTCTTCTTACAAAAGTCTGCAAAAGAGCACTGCTTGGATCTTCAGTTGTTGCACAAACTAAGCGGACATCGGCGTGATGTGACTTTGATGTTTCACCTAAACGACTATAAATACCGTGATCCATAAAATAGAAAATCATTTCTTGACCTTCAGGCGGCAAACGATGAACCTCATCCAAAAACAACATGCCACCATCTGCTGCTTCAATTAAACCCGGCTTATCTTCATTAGCACCTGTAAAAGCTCCTTTAACATAGCCGAATAAATGTGACATCAATAATTGCGGGTTGTGAGCATAGTCAGCGCAATTGAAAGTTATAAATTCTTTATTAGCGATCAATCGTTGATCTCGAGCAAAAAGATACATCGTATTAGCAAAATAAGTTTTACCAGAACCTGTTGGGCCAGTAATTAATGTATTTAAACCATGTGGCGGATACAAAAGTGCGGCTTTAGCTTGTTCAACCTGATTTCTTAAACTAGCATGATTGCCAACCATTCGAGCAAAGGGATCATTATTTTTATTATTAGTTGAAACTGAAGCCATCTTCTTCACTGCTTGTTTGTTGCCCGCTGACTGCTGCAAAGTCGCTGCGAATTGCGGCTTAGCTAACGCATAATGAACCGGCCGCCCCGGACTTTTTATAACCAATTTCTGACGAACTAATTGATTTAACTCTTTACTGACATTCGAACGTAAGATATCCAAAGTATTTGCAATCTCCATCGTCGTAAACCCAGCTTGATCCTTAGGAACATGTTTCTTCAAAAAAGCTAAGATTTTCTCCTGCCTGGTCATTTTAGTTGATCCTTTCTCTGAGCTTTGTGTATCACAAGTGTATCACAGAAAAAAACTTCTCGAAAATAAATAGTCTCTCTTCTTAATTAAAAAAGGATAAAGGGCAAATTAATTTAAAACCAGCTGCAAATTAAAAAAGTCTATACCACGCTAGCAAAAGACTTTTCTTAATTAAATAAAAATACTGGAGAACTAATTATTGAATTAATTTAAAATTCTCATTGCAATTTTTAAAAAACTTGCTATACTTATATTTAGTTTTTTTATTAAACACACAAACAGTTTGATACTCAAAATAAACGCGGCATTTAAATATCCAAGCCAGCACCCTATATATCAAGCATACTTTACTTAAGGAAGTGAAGAACCATTTTCAAACAGGCGATTGTTTAACATATATAGATTTAATATATTTAATTATGTATCAAATTTTTTAGCGGCGTTTGCTATCGATAATACATATAAATGAATGACAACTTTAAAAAGATTTCTGCTAATCGGGTAATTATATTAACTTTATCTGCCTTTTTAAATCAGAGTAGCTTTCCCAAACAGCATTTTATTACAATCACATCAAGAAAGCGTTTAACCTTGTCTTGAAAGACATTCATATCTTAAAAAAACTACTTAATGTCTTTTTAATTACTCAATATTTAGTTTTAACGATAGTTACCCTG
>NZ_AHYZ01000069.1 GCF_000255495.1 Liquorilactobacillus vini DSM 20605 | reverse complement strand
TGGTTTTGATGGTTATGCGGTATTAGCACCTGTTTCCAAGTGTTATCCCCCACTTTAAGGCAGGTTACCCACGTGTTACTCACCCGTTCGCCACTCAACTTTTTAAAAGATGCAAGCATCAAATAAAAAGTCTCGTTCGACTTGCATGTATTAGGCACGCCGCCAGCGTTCGTCCTGAGCCAGGATCAAACTCTCATTTTAAAGTTTGTGACTCAAATTTATTACTAGCGAATTGACTTCGCAAATGTTGTCCTTTTTCAAGGCCCTGCACATTTGTTTATCGAAACTTTGTTCAGTTTTCAAAGGTCTACTTATTTAACACAACTATTACAGTGTACCTAACAAAAACACCCCTGTCAAGATAAATTTAGAACAAAATTCAGATTCCCTTCAGAGCCTCTTTGACCCATTGATCTAAATGAGATTGAATTGGAGAAAATCCGGTTTTAACTTTTCGGCTTGTCCAATAGTGTTTATGATTACAGCGCACTTTAATTTTGGTAGCCCGCTGAGGAGGATTTTCAATATATCTTAACGAAAGACTTATTTTGCTTGTATACTCATCAATATCAACAATCATGACATTCACTTTTTGACCGATGCTAAGAATCCGATGAATATCTGCCACAAATCCAGCATGACATTCAGAAATGTGAATTAATCCCTGAGTTTCTTCATCAAGTGCTACAAAAACTCCGTACGGCTGAATACCAGTAACTTTACCTTTAACAATCATTCCGATCCGATATTCCATTTTTTCACCTCTTTCAGCTTAAATTTTAAGCTACCTGCCTCGATCAGAACCAGATATTCTTAGCCTTAAAAATTAGTTGCCAACTATCACTAATCCCAATCAACCAATATCTATTTTTTCTCAACGCGCAGCACAACTGTTGGCAAAAAAAGCTATCAGATAATTGTTTAACGCTTGCAGCACACGCTTTATCCCCGCAGTATAATTGCTGCTTTAATTACAACATCAGCTTGTGGTCGATCATTAACCGTTTTGACATTTGCAATCTGATCTACAACTGTTAATCCCTTACGGACCTGTCCGAAAACGGTATGTCGATGATCTAACCAGGGAGTGCCTCCCTGTAAATATTGTTGGATGATTTCTGCTGGGTAACCAGCCATCTTCATCTGCTCTGCCATTTGTGCTGGCAAGTTTTTATTTTGAACAATGAAAAATTGACTACCATTCATATTAGGCCCGGCATTAGCCATCGAAAGAGCACCACGAAAATTAAATAGCCGGTTAGAAAATTCATCAGCAAATGGCTGCTGCCAAATACTTTCCCCACCTCGGCCAGTGCCAGTCGGGTCTCCACTTTGAATCATAAAGTCTTTAATCACCCGATGAAAGATTACATTATTGTAATAACCCTGCTCAATTAAACTGCAAAAGTTTTTAACTGTCTTGGGTGCGTCAGCCGGAAAAAGTTCAATTTCTATTTCTCCTAAAGTAGTTTTTAACTGAACCATAGGTGTATCTTTGCTCGGTGCTGCTAATTGTGGAAACATGCCTGCTAAACCCCTTTACTTAATTTCTATCTTTGTTTAAAATTCATCCGCTGATTTCAATTTTAACCAAAAAAAGTAAATTTTTCCAATTTAATTTATTTTGCCCTATTTTTATGCTAAGGTGTTTTAGTGTAATCTTTTATGAAAGGAGAACAAACCAATGTCATGTGAAGTTTACGATTTGATTATCATCGGGGGCGGCCCAGTTGGAATTTTTGCAGCTACTTATGCTAAAATGCGACAGGCAAAAGTTCAAGTTATTGAAAGCCTGGATCAATTAGGAGGTCAAGTTGCAACACTCTTTTCTGCAAAAAAGATTTATGATATTCCTGGTTATCCAATGATCAAGGGAACAAATCTAATCCAAAACTTAATCAAACAAACTAAACAATTTGAACCTGAGATCCATTTAAACGAAACTGTCCAAAAAATCGATCAAAAAACCGATTTTTTTAAATTAACAACTTCTCAACGTCAATTAATGACTAAATCAATTATTATTGCTACAGGAATTGGCGCTTTTCAGCCACGCAAATTGAAATTACCAGAAAGTGCTACTTTTGAGGGAAAACAACTTCAATATTTTGTAAATGATCCTGACCAGTTCAATGATAAAGATCTAGTTATTGCTGGTGGCGGAGATTCAGCAGTCGATTGGGCTTTAGAATTTGCTGATCAGGCAAAATCTCTACACATTGTTCACCGGCGAAAAAATTTTCGTGCTCTTGAAAGCAGTGTTGCGCGACTTAAAAAAACCAAGACAGTTTTAGAAACTACCTTATT
>NZ_AHYZ01000070.1 GCF_000255495.1 Liquorilactobacillus vini DSM 20605 | reverse complement strand
CAAACTCAGATTGATTTACCTAAGGGTCATAGTCAAAGCGGTTTAATTGATGCCTGGGAGATCTTGCAAGGCTTACCGCGAATTGATTTTGTTAAGTTTGCAGCTGTTGATGTCGTTCGGCATCCAATTGTGGCTGAAATCATTCAAGCATATGCTAAAGAAGATGATGAAAGAAAGAGGCAAAAATAGTGGATTTAGAAATTTATGATGACACCAAACAAATAGATCCCGGGTGGATTGAATTAATTAAAGCTGTCCTTGAATATGCTGGCAATTATTTAAAATTGCCGGAGGATACTGAAATGTCAGTTACTTTAATGGACGATGAACACATCCATCAAATCAATAAAAAGTACCGCGGAGTCGATAAACCAACTGATGTAATTAGTTTCGCGATTGAGGAAACCGGTGATGAGGATCCAATAATTATTCCAGCAGATGCCGATTTTAGAGAACCTAAAAATATCGGTGATATTATGGTGTCAGTTGATAAAGTTAAAGAACAAGCTGCTTATTTGCAACATTCCGAGGAACGTGAATTAGGGTTTTTAGTGATTCATGGCTTTTTGCATTTAAATGGCTATGATCATATGAAACCGGAAGATGAGAAAGTAATGTTCAGTTTACAACGAAAGATTTTAGATGCTTATGGACTTAAAAGATAAAGAGCAACAACGGCGCTGGAAAAATCATAACTTTTGTCAATCGTTAAGGCATGCATTGACGGGTTTGAAGACTGTCTGGTTAGATGAGCGTAATTTTCGCTTTGATACTGCAGCGATGATGGTCGCAATTTTATTGGGAGTTTGTTTGAAACTTAGCTTGTATGAATGGTTATGGATTTGTTGGAGTATTATCAGTGTTTTGGCGAATGAAATTTGGAATACGGTCATTGAAAATGTTGTTGATTTAGTTACCAAGTTTCATAGTGATCCTTTAGCGAAAAAAGCCAAAGATATGGCTTCGGCTGCCGTTTTGTTGAATGCAATTTTTGCTTTGCTTGTTGGGGTGACAATTTTTGGCATAAAAATTTGGCAGTTATTTATTAGATAAAGGAGTAAATTTGATGGAATTAATGAAACATTCTGGTTTTGTGGCCATTATTGGCCGGCCTAATGTTGGTAAATCAACTTTTTTGAATCGAATTATTGGTCAAAAAATTGCTATTATGAGTGATAAGGCTCAGACGACGCGAAATAAAATCCAAGGAATTTACACGACCACTGATAGTCAAGTGGTTTTTATTGACACCCCAGGAATTCATAAACCGCAAAGTCAATTAGGAGATTATATGGTACAAGCAGCGCTGTCAACTTTAAATGATGTTGACGCGGTATTGTTTATGGTTAATGCAACCCAAAAGCGTGGTCGTGGGGATAACTTTATTATTGAACGGCTAAAGAAAGTCAACCAACCAATCTTTTTAGTGATCAATAAGATTGATCAGGTTCAGCCGAATGATTTGTTGCCATTTGTCGAGGATTTTCGTCAGGCACTTGATTTCCGGGAAATTTATCCAATTTCAGCTCTTGAAGGAATTAATTGTGAAGAACTTTTAGGCGCGGTGACTAATTTACTGCCGGCTGGACCACAATATTATCCAGCTGACCAGATTACCGATCATCCAGAACGCTTTATTGTTGCCGAATTGGTCCGCGAGCAAGTTCTAAAACTGACTCGGCAGGAAGTTCCACACTCGGTGGCGGTCGTGACTGAAAAAATCCAACGTCAGGATCAGCAAAAAGTTTTAGTTCAAGCGACAATTGTGGTCGAGCGTTCATCGCAAAAGGGAATCTTAATTGGTCGCGGCGGCAAAATGCTCAAACAAATTGGTACCCAGGCGCGTAAACAAATTGAACTATTATTGGGAGATAAAGTTTTCCTGGAACTTTGGGTCAAAGTTCAAAAAGATTGGCGTGATCGTAAAGTTGATTTGCAATCCTTGGGCTATCAGCCGGATGAAGATTGAGCATTAATGAGGTGACATAGATGGGTCAGACTCAGACAGCTGAATTTGCTGGAATTGTTTTTTTTCGCCGTGATTATCGAGAAAGAGATATGCTAGTTAAGATCTTAACTGATAATTTTGGTTTTAAAATGTTTTTCGTGCGAGGTGCGCGGAAACGGGGCTTTCGGCTGGGAGCTGCAATTTTGCCATTTACTCAGGCTAATTACTTTGGCGCCATTAGCACTAATGGTTTATCGTTTATCAATGCCGCTAAGGATGTCGAACACTATCAAAACTTGTTGCAAGATATTGAGTTAAATGCTTACGCAACTTATCTTTTAGAACTTGCAGCTGCGGCATTTGGTGATTCTCAGCCGCTGGGCGGTTGGTTTAGTCAACTTCAACAAGCATTGAGTTTAATTGATCGGCATTTTGATCCGGCAATTATTGTGAATATTATTGAAGTTCAACTTCTTAATTTTTTTGGCGTCAAACCAAATTTACAAGATTGCGTAATTTGTCATCAAACAACTGGTGCATTTGATTTTTCAGAAAGTTATGGCGGCTTATTGTGTGCCGCACATTTCCATTTAGATCCGCGACGAATGCACCTGGATCAACGAACATTGTATTTTTTACGGACTTTTGCGCAGCTTGATTTGCGACGTTTAAATTCGATTCATGTCAAATCAACAACTAAAAATAATTTACGTCAAGCTTTAGATCAAATTTATGATAATGAAGTTGGTTTAAATTTGAAATCACGGCATTTTTTAGAAGAAATGAAGATTTGGCCGAAACATTGACAAATTATTGTTCTTCGATTAAGCTAGTAGCGTAAAAGCAAAGATGAAAAAAGGTCAGCAGAATTGATCTTAGCGAGCCTGAATTGGTGTGAGCAGGCGATCAAAACTGATTGATTGGCGTTTTCGGAGCTTAGTTATCAATGAAGTTGCCGGTAAATAATCGGAAGTAGGGTGGAACCGCGGTTAAAAATCGTCCCTATGTAACCAACTTGGGTGGTTGCATAGGTTTTTTTTATGGTTAAGTTTTAAGTTGCAGTCATCCAAAATCAAGGAGGAAAATAATGGAAAAGCAGTTATCAATGCAAGAAATAATTTTAAGACTGCAGAAGTTTTGGTCACAACAAGGCTGTATGTTGATGCAGGCTTATGATACAGAAAAAGGTGCTGGAACGATGAGTCCTTATACTTTTTTACGGGCAATTGGCCCGGAACCGTGGAATGCGGCTTATGTTGAACCCTCACGTCGACCAGCAGATGGCCGTTATGGGGAAAATCCTAACCGACTTTTTCAGCATCATCAATTTCAAGTAATTATGAAGCCTTCACCAGCTAATATTCAGGATCTTTATTTGGATAGTCTGCGCTCATTAGGTATTGATCCACTTGAACATGATATTCGATTTGTCGAAGATAATTGGGAAAACCCATCAATGGGCTGTGCTGGTGTTGGTTGGGAAGTCTGGTTGGATGGAATGGAAATCACTCAATTTACATATTTTCAACAAGTTGGTGGCTTAGAAGTCAAACCAGTGGCTTCTGAAGTAACCTATGGCTTAGAACGCTTGGCATCATATATTCAAAATGTCAATTCGGTTTTTGATTTAGAATGGGGCGATGGGGTTCGCTACGGAGATATTTTCAGTGAACCAGAATATGAGCATTCAAAATATGCTTTTGAAACTAGTAACCAAGAGATGCTTTTCAAATTCTTTGATGTCTATGAGACCGAAGCTAAAAAACAAATTGCATTAGGTTTGATTCATCCTGCTTATGATTATGTTTTGAAATGCAGTCATACTTTTAATCTTTTGGATGCGCGCGGAGCAGTTTCAGTCACTGAAAGGGCTGGTTATTTAGCTCGAATCCGGAATTTAGCCAAATCAATAGCTAAGGCTTTTGTGGCAGAACGCAAGAAATTGGGTTTCCCATTACTAAAAGATGAGCAGCTGCGAGCAAAACTGTTAAAGGAGGATAAATAATGGCACATACATTTTTACTTGAAATTGGTTTGGAAGAAATGCCAGCTCATGTAGTTACCGCTAGTGCTAAACAATTAGTTGAGCGGATTACTGGATTTTTGCAGACTGAGCATTTAACCTTCGAAAAAATTGAAAGTTTTTCAACTCCGCGGCGGTTGGCTGTCAAAGTTGTCGGGTTGGCCGATAAGCAACCGGATGTTGAAGAAGAGGTCAAAGGACCGTCCAAAAAAGTTGCTCAACAGGCTGATGGCAGCTGGTCAAAGGCAGCAATCGGCTTTACTCGAGGTCAAAAATTGACGCCTGATGATATTTTTTTCCAAGAATTAAAGGGCACTGAGTATGCCTATGTTAAAAAGTTTATTCCAGGGCAAACTGCTGTTGAAATTTTACCCAAAATAAAAGAAGCTGTTACTGCGATGAACTTTCCAACCATGATGCGCTGGGGCAATCATGATTTTAAGTATGTGCGGCCAATCAGATGGCTGGTTGCTTTGCTAGATCAGCAGATAGTACCGTTTGCAATTTTGAAGATTAAAAGCGATCGAATTTCAGCAGGGCATCGCTTCTTAGGCCGATCGATCGAACTATCATCTGCAGCTGATTATCCAGCTGCTTTGGAAAAAGTTTTTGTAATTGCTGATGCGACTAAGCGCAAAGAAATGATCAAGCAGCAAATTGCTAAATTAGCTGCTGCCCAGCATTGGCAGATCGTGGTTGAGCCTGAGCTGCTTGAAGAAGTTAATAATTTAGTCGAATATCCAACAGTTTTTGCTGGTAAATTTGCGGCTAAATATTTGGAGATCCCTGAAGAAGTCTTAATTACTTCGATGCGGGATCATCAGCGATTCTTTTATGTCCGCGATCAACAGGGAAAATTATTGCCGAATTTTGTTTCTGTTCGCAATGGTAATCAAGATCACTTGGAAAACGTAATTGCTGGCAATGAAAAGGTTTTGACGGCTCGTTTGGAAGACGCTGCCTTCTTCTATCATGAAGATCAAAAATTAACGATCGCTGATTACACTGAAAAGTTAAAGAAAGTTATGTTCCATGATAAAATTGGCACGATCGCTGAAAAAATGCAGCGAGTTGGCAAACTAACCGCGGCTTTAGCTGCCCAGTTTGGTTTTAATCAGCAGGAAAAGCAACAAGTTGCCCGGGCGGCCAAGATTTATAAGTTTGATTTAGTAACAGGGATGGTTGGTGAATTTGCAGAGCTGCAAGGTGTCATGGGTGAAAAGTATGCACTCTTGCAGGGTGAAGATCCAGCAGTTGCTACCGCCATCAGGGAACATTATCTACCAATTGAAGCAGGTGGAGTTTTGCCAGAATCTAAAGTTGGCGCTTTGTTGGCGCTAGCTGATAAATTAGATAGTATCAGTTCATTTTTTGCGGTTGGGATGATTCCTTCTGGCTCAAATGATCCTTATGCACTTCGAAGACAAGCAGCTGGTTTAGTGCGAATCGCACTGGCTTTTAATTGGCCAGTTTCAATTACTTCATTAGAAGAATTAGTAGCAAAAATGGCCCAAGTAAATCGTGAACTATATCAAAAAAATCAGCCAGCTCATCTTGATGAAATGACTGCTTTTCTAAAAGATCGAATTCAGCAGCAATTAGCTAGCAACAATTATGATTTTGATGTGATTCAAGCGACAATTGCTGAAGCAAAAAATCCTTTTACCATGATTTTACAAGCTGCTGAAATTTTACAAACCCATCGAACTGATACCGATTTTAAAGGAACGATTGAAGCCGCCAGTCGAGTTTTGCGTTTATTGCGAAAAGCTGGCATTAAGTCCAATCAATCAGTTGACCCGGCATTATTTGAAAATGCCAGCGAGCAGCAGCTACAAACAGCGGTTGAATCTTTAACAGCTACCAGGGATCCTAAAGAATTATATCAGCAATTGCAGACTTTGCGGCAACCGATTACTGAGTATTTTGATCAAACAATGGTTATGGCTCAAGATCAAAAGCTACGGCGAAATCGCTTAGCTCAGTTAGCCCAATTAGCTAATATCTTACAACCGTTTGGTGATTTAACGGTTTTGAACGTCAAATGATTATTGAGTGAGACTTTGGTTGATTTTTTAGTATTTTTGCGCTAAAATTAAAAAGAGTGTTTTGAGGAGTCGCACAGCTTTGTGCGGCTTTTGTTGACCTAAATGATCGTAAGCTGAATAAGGAGGTCGAACAATCATGCGGATTCCTGAAGAAGTGATCGAACAAGTTCGTTCAAATGTTGAGATTGTTGATATTATCGGCCAATATGTTCAATTACGTAAATCAGGGAAAAATTATTTTGGCTTATGTCCGTTTCACGAAGAAAAAACGCCTTCTTTCTCAGTTGCACCTGAGAAGCAAATTTTTCATTGCTTTTCTTGTCATCGCGGTGGCAACGTGTTCAAATTCATCATGGAGATCGAAAAAATCAGTTTTCCTGAAGCGGTATTCAAAGTAGCTGAACTTGGTGGGATCTCACTTCCACCGCAACTGTTGAATTCGAGTTTTGAGGAGGAGGCAGTTGATTCAGAAACTAATCAGTTAAGACGTGCTTATAGTGAAGCTGCCCAGTTGTTTCACCATATTTTGCTTAATACTCAGTTGGGAGAAAGTGCTTTGGCTTATCTACAAGACCGGGGCTTAACGACAGAAACAATTGAGAAATTTCAATTAGGTTTTGCGCCTCAACGGGAAATTTTAGTGGCATTCTTGTCAGAAAAGGGCTTTTCACAGCAGTTGTTAATTAAAACTGGGTTGTTTGCTGACAAGGAAAATGGTGTTTTGCGGCAGCGCTTCAGGGGAAGAGTCTTATTCCCAATTCGTGATGCGCAAGGCTATGTAGTTGCTTTTTCTGGGCGAACATTAAGCCAAGATCCCAAAGTTCCTAAATATTTGAACAGCCCCGAAACTAAGTTATTTAATAAACGCAGGATTTTGTTTAATTTTGATTTAGCTAAGTCGGCCATCAGACAAAATGGTTTTGCTTTATTACTGGAAGGTTTTATGGATGTTTTATCAGCCTATCAGGCCGGAGTTCAAAATGGGATTGCTTCAATGGGGACTAGTTTAACGAATGAACAAGTTTATTTATTAGAGCGAACTACTGAGCATTTGTGTTTATGTTATGATGGTGATAAACCTGGGCAAAATGCGATCGCTCGTGCCTTAAAGCTGCTTCAACCAGTAACTCGCTTGAAATTGAATGTCGTTCTGTTGCCTGAAAAGCAAGATCCAGATGAGTATATTCAAAAAAATGGTGGTCAAGCATTCAAAAATTTAGTTACTAAAAAACAACAAACCAAAATGTCTTTTTGGATGACTTATTTAGCTACTAGACATAACTTGGAAAATGAGAACGAACAGTTAGCCTATATTTCAGAAGTTTTAGAGAAAATTGCTCAATTGACAGAGCCAATTGAACGTGATTTGTATCTTAATCAATTAGCTAAACGTTTTTCATTAGAAAAGAGTAGTTTGACCAAACAGTTACACTTACTAATACGCCAACAAAAACAATTTAAGCAGCCAATTTCTTCTCTTCAGTTGCAGCAGTCGCCGGACGTATCATTGCATGCGGAGAGAAAATATAGTCAAATTGAAAAAGCTGAACGTTTATTGCTTTATCGATTATTGCATAGTTATGAGGTTCGTTCACATCTCAAAGGAGTGACGGGATTTTCATTTATTCATGATCAGTATCAAACAATATATTTACTGGCAGAGGGTTACTTTCAAGCTTATGACGAATATGAAACAGCACGTTTTTTGGATTTTTTACAAGCTGATGATTTACGGCAGATAATTATTAGTCTGGAAATTGAAAATTATGCTCAGGATGGTTCGATGGAAGAAATTCAAGATTGTGTACGTTTGATTATGCAGGTTTCACCGATTGAGGAAAAGCTATTGCAAATTAAACAACAGTTAATTGCAGCACGCAAAACAAATGATCAGCAATTAATTACTAAATTAACGATTGAATTTGTTGATTTATTAAAACAAAAACAGCTGAAAAAATCAACTTCACTTTAAGGAGGCTGCATAATGGCAGAAGAGAAAATGAACAAGGATTCAGCAGAATATAAAAAAGAGTTGCGGAAAGTAATTCGTGAGTTCAAACCTGCTAAACAAATCACTTATGATGAACTGACTAAACGTTTAGTTTCGCCATTTGGTTTAGAAAGCAAACAAATGGAAGCATTGATCCAACATATTGAAGATGAAGGAATTTCAGTTGTTGATGAAAATGGTGAACCAAGTAAGTATAGTTTACAAGCAGTTGCCAATCAAAATCAGGATGATGCTAAAGAAGTCGAGCGAGAAGCTGGAGCACCATCTGGGGTTAAGATCAATGATCCAGTGCGGATGTATTTGAAAGAAATTGGGCGCGTAAATCTGCTGACTGCTGATGAAGAAGTTGCATTAGCTTTACGGATCGAAAAAGGAGACGAAGAAGCAAAACAACGCCTAGCTGAAGCTAACTTGCGTTTAGTTGTTTCAATCGCCAAGCGTTATGTTGGTCGCGGGATGTCATTCCTTGATCTGATCCAAGAAGGTAACATGGGACTAATGAAGGCAGTTGAAAAATTTGATTACCGAAAAGGATTTAAATTTTCAACGTATGCTACCTGGTGGATCAGACAGGCGATCACTCGAGCAATTGCCGATCAAGCTCGGACGATTCGGATTCCTGTTCATATGGTTGAGACAATCAACAAATTGATCCGAATCCAGCGCCAAATGTTGCAAGATTTGGGTCGTGAACCAACACCGGAAGAAATCGGTGCTGAAATGGATATGCCGACCGATAAAGTCAGAGAAATTTTGAAGATTGCCCAAGAACCGGTTTCCTTAGAGACACCAATCGGTGAAGAAGATGATTCACATTTAGGCGATTTCATTGAAGATCATGATGCAACCAGCCCGGCTGACCATGCGGCTTATGAATTACTTAAGGAACAGCTGGAAAGTGTCTTGGAGACCTTAACTGATCGGGAAGAAAATGTTTTGCGCTTGCGTTTTGGGTTGGATGATGGCCGAACCAGAACGCTTGAGGAAGTCGGCAAAGTCTTTGGCGTAACGCGGGAACGGATTCGGCAAATCGAAGCGAAAGCATTACGAAAATTACGGCATCCTTCACGATCCAAGCAGCTGCGTGATTTTCTGGAATAAAAAAAGACTTGTCTTATTTAAAGACAACTGGTATTCTTAATTTAAAGAAAAGAGGGCTGTTGATGAAAGACTTTAAGCTTAATTTTGTAGCATGTTGTTGTCGCAATTCGCGTTTTTATGCGTGGAGTGCGACGACTTGGTGTGGCAATTTTTCAAGCTAGAGCTTTATTTTCAGTGAGAAAGAGTTGTAACAGTCAACGGCTTATAAACGTATGAGGACGTGAATCAATTTTGGTTCGCGTCTTTTTTTGCACTTTTCTTTAAAACAATTAAGGAGGAATCTTTGATGATTTACACCCAAATAAGTCAATTAGTTGGGAAAACGCCGCTAATTGAGTTGCCACTTGCAGCTCCCAAGCAGTCACATATTTTCGCAAAATTGGAAATGTTTAATCCTGGAGGCAGTATCAAAGATCGCTTGGGAAAATATTTACTGGAACAAGCCTTTGAGAAACAGTTGATCAATGCTGAAACAACGATCATTGAACCAACAGCTGGTAATACCGGGATTGGGTTGGCTTTAGCTGCTGGCCAGGTTGGCTTGAAAACCATTTTGGTGGTACCAGAAAAATTTAGTCAAGAAAAACAATTATTGATGAAAGCACTGGGAGCTCAAATTGTCCATACTCCAAGTCAAGCAGGAATTGTGGGTGCAATTAAACGAGCACAAGAATTAGCTGAGAAACTACCTAATAGTTATGTACCAATGCAGTTTGATAATCCAGCTAATCCAGAAACATATTATCAAACGCTAGCTCCAGAAATTTGGCAAGAGTTTCAGGCAAATCATTTAAAATTAGCAGGTTTTGTTGCTGGGGCAGGCAGTGGCGGGACTTTTGTTGGTGCAGCACGCTATTTTAAAGAACAGCTTCCCAACATCAAAACGGCCATTGTTGAACCAGAAGGATCAATCCTAAATGGTGGACCGGAGCACCCACATCGAATCGAAGGAATTGGTGTGGAATTTATTCCGCCATTTTTGCGACGACAAGAGGTTGATCGAATTTTTACGATCAGTGATCAACAAGCTTTTAAATGGGTTAAAAGCTTAGCTAAAGATTTTGGAATTTTTGCAGGCAGTTCCAGCGGAGCAGCTTTAGCAGCCAGCTGGCAGTTGGCCGAAGAATTGCCACCCCAAAGCAATATCGTCACGGTATTTCCCGACAGCAGTGAAAGATATCTCAGTCAACAGATTTATAATTAATAATTTGGAAAGGAAGTTAAACAATGGATTTTAAAACGCAATTAATTCACGGTGGAATCAATCAAGATCAAGCAACTGGAGCAGTCAGTGTCCCCATTTACCAAACATCAACTTTTGCTCAAAAAGAATTAGGTGGTCATCCGTCCTTTGAATATTCACGGACAGGCAATCCCACACGCTTAGCGGTTGAAAATTTAATTGCTGATTTAGAAAATGGAACAGCTGGTTTTGCTTTTGCTTCAGGTTCAGCCGCTATTCACACAGCTTTTTCACTTTTTTCGGCTGGTGATCATATTATTGTGGGCAATGACGTTTATGGTGGGACTTTTCGTTTGATTAACACCATATTGACACGCCTAGGGTTGGAATTTACGGCTGTTGATACGCGAAATTTAACTGCTGTTGCCAAGTCAATCAAAGCCAATACTAAAGCAATCTATTTAGAAACACCAACTAATCCTTTGATGCATATTTCTGATATTGCAGCTTTATCGCAATTAGCTAAGCACAATCAGCTTTTAATGATCGTTGATAATACTTTTGCTTCACCATATTTCCAACAACCATTAAATTTAGGAGCCGATTTAGTTTTACATAGTGCTTCGAAATATTTAGGTGGGCATAGTGATTTAATTGCTGGGTTAATCGTAGTCAAAGATGCTAAATTGGCTGAACAAATTGGTTACTTGCAAAATGCAATTGGTGGAATTTTAGGACCGCAGGATAGTTGGCTTTTGCAGCGTGGTATTAAAACACTGGCAGTTAGGATGGAAGCTCATCAGCAAAATGCACTAAAGATTTTTGAATTTTTGCAAAAAGATTCGCGAATCACTAAAATTTATTATCCAGGTGATCCGCAAGCTGCTGATTACCAGCTCGTTAAAAAGCAGATGACCGGTTTTGGCGGGATGCTTTCATTTGAAATCGATCGAAAGCTATCGGTCAAGAAATTTATTGAGAAACTCCGCTTGATCACTTTAGCAGAAAGTCTTGGTTCGGTAGAAAGTTTAATTG
Source organism: Liquorilactobacillus vini DSM 20605 (assembly GCF_000255495.1). Taxonomy (GTDB): domain Bacteria; phylum Bacillota; class Bacilli; order Lactobacillales; family Lactobacillaceae; genus Liquorilactobacillus; species Liquorilactobacillus vini. The sequence continues at coordinate 16,154 of NZ_AHYZ01000070.1, read as the reverse complement.
AAGTTCCCGCCATTATGACGCATGGCTCGATTCCTGAGCAGCTCCGTTTAGCTCATGGAATTTCAAATGAGTTGATTCGTCTTTCAGTTGGGATTGAAGCTGTTGAAGACTTGTTAGCTGATTTAAAACAAGCGTTGGATCAAGCTAAAAACTAACATTGAAAAATTGGCCGCTTGCTAAATAAAATTTTAAGACTGAAAAAGAATTTAATTTTTCAGTCTTATTTTTTGGGCCGCTTAAGACAACTTTTTTTTCAGCTTTAAGTCAGTTATACTTAAAGCTGAAAGATTTAAGGAGTGAAGACTTTGGATGCACATCATTTATCACAACGACTGCAGTTAGTTGCCAAGTATGTTCCAGCACGAGCTTTTTTGGCCGATATTGGCTCAGATCATGCCTACTTGCCAGTTAATCTAGCACTAAATCAGCGGATTAAGCGGGCAATTGCAGGTGAGATTGTTTCAGGACCATATGAAAATGCCCGCCGGGAAATTGAGCGATTTGATCTTAGTTCAATGGTCGTTGCTCGTCAAGCTGATGGTTTAGCTGCTATTAAATCGGCTGAAAAAGTTGATGTGATTTCAATTTGCGGAATGGGAGGTGCCTCGATCTGCCAGATTTTAACAGCTGGCTGGGAGCAGTTGAAAAAGTTTGCCCGGTGGCCGCGTTTGATTTTGCAACCCAATGTTGGCTCAATGGAAGTTCGTTGCTGGCTGCAGGCACACAGTTATCAGATTATTGCCGAAGAAATTTTGGAGGAAGATGGTCATATTTATGAAATTATTGTTGCTGATCCAGGAAAAAGTCAACAATTATTGACCGATCAGCAGCTATTATTTGGACCATTTTTATTAGCACATAAGGATTTGACTTTTCAAAAAAAATGGTCTCTGGAAATTAAAAAGCTCAAAAGAGTCTTAGTTCAGCTACACCGAGCTCAAATTGAGCCCTTAGCCAAAGAACAGCAGCTCCAGCAAAAGATTAAAATAATTGAAGGTGTTTTAAATGACAAAGGTTAAAGAAATTGTCGAGCGTTTTGAAAAATTTGCGCCCCAAGATATGGCTGAACCTGGTGACCCAGTAGGTTTGCAATTAGGAAGCCTGTCAGCAGAGGTCAAGAAAATGATGGTAACGCTGGATGTTCGTCCTGAGGTCGTTAAAGAGGCAATCGATCAACAGGTCGATTTTATCTTTGCCCACCATCCAGCGATGTTTCATCCGGTCAAGCATTTTGATTTGAGCGTTCCGCAAAATCAAATGTATGCTGATTTGATTAAACATGGAATTACGGTTTACGCGGCACATACCAATTTGGATAATGCCCATGATGGCATGAATGATTGGTTGGCAGCTGCTTTGGGATTAACAGCAACAAGTAGCCTTTTGCCCTTAAAAGAAGAACCGCTTGACCAGCTGTGTGTTTATGTCCCACGAACGGCAGCAGCTGCTGTTCGCCGAGCATTAGCTCAAGCCGGTGCTGGTTCAATCGGCAATTATACTGGTTGTTCCTATACTGCGATGGGAACTGGCCGTTTTTTGCCGAATCAAGCAGCTCAGCCACTGATTGGTCGGGTAAATCAGCCAAGTCAAGCAGTTGAAGAAAAAATTGAAGTTTTTGTTAAGCCACAAGTGGTTAGTCAGGCAATCCAAGCAATGTTGGCTGCACATCCGTATGAGGAGCCGGTTTATTATCTAGTACCAGTTCATGGCTTAAATCAAAAATATGGCATGGGACGCGTTGGGCAACTCAAACAGCCTATGACAGTTGAAGAATTTGCTTTGAAGTGCAAGCAGATTTTTCAAATTCCGGAGTTGCGCGTGATCAGCCCAAATTTAAATCAAATTATCAGCCGAGTGGCAGTTTTAGGCGGGAGCGGATCACAATTTTATCCAGCTGCACTCCAAGCTCATGCTGATGTTTATCTAACTGGTGATCTGACTTACCATACGGGGCATGACATTTTAGCAACGGGTTTAACGGTTATCGATCCAGGACACCATATTGAAAGCATTTGTAAGCCTAAGTTAAAACATTTATTTGAAAAATGGCGATCTGAGAATGACTGGCAGTTTTCAATTATTGCTTCAAAACTTAATACCGATCCATTTAAATTTATTTAACAAGGAGAATTAAGATGACGATCTATCAAAATTTAACCCCGCGATTTATTAAATATGTCAAAAAGGAGACGCGCTCTAATGAAAATTCGCAAACAATTCCCTCAACACCAAGCCAAGCTGAGTTTGCGCGTGAATTAGCAGCAGAATTAACTGATCTTGGTCTCAGTAAGGTTCACATTTCAAAAAAAAGTGCCTATGTTTTGGCAACCTTGCCTAGCAATTTAGCTGAAGATCGGCAAGTGCCAACGGTTGGTTTGCTTGCGCATATAGATACGGCTGATTTTAATGCTAAAAATGTTTCACCACAAATTATTAAGAACTATGATGGCAAGTCGGCAATTCAATTAGGATCCAGCCAGTATCGGCTTGATCCGCACGAGTTTCCAAATTTAAGAAATTATGCCGGTCAAGATCTGATTACGACTGATGGCCAAACATTACTGGGGGCGGATGATAAAGCCGGTGTAGCTGAAATTATTACGGCAGTTGAATATCTGTTGAATCATCCTGAGATCAAGCACGGTCAAATTCAAATTGGTCTTGGTCCAGATGAAGAAATTGGTACTGGTGCGGATCATTTCGATGTTAAAGAATTTAATGCTGATTTAGCATATACCGTTGATGGCGGTCCTTTAGGGGAATTAGAATATGAAACCTTTAATGCGGCTTTAGCTAAGGTAAAATTAATTGGCAAAAACGTTCATCCGGGTTCAGCCAAAAATGTCATGGTTAATGCATTGCAATTAGCCTTTGATTTTCAAGCCCAGCTGCCAAGTGATGAGATTCCAGAAAAAACTTCCGGTCGTCAGGGATTTTTTCATCTGCTGCAGTTGGCTGGCACAGTTGATCAAGCTAACATGACTTATATTATCCGTGATCATGATCGGGATAAATTTTCAGCGCGCAAGGATCTACTGCGGCAAATTGCACGTTTGATGAATGCCGAATATGGGCAAAAGCGTGTGATCGTTGACATACGCGATCAGTACTACAATATGCGTGAAATAATTGAAAAAGATTTGACAGTTGTTGAACTGGCGAAACAAGCAATGGAAGATTTGCAGATTAAGCCAGTAATTTTTCCTGTTCGTGGAGGCACAGATGGCTCAAAAATTTCGTTTATGGGTTTACCAACACCAAATTTATTCGCGGGTGGCGAAAATATGCATTCGCGCTTTGAGTTTGTTTCGTTGCAAACGATGCAGCAAGCTGTTGCCGTTGTTTTGAAAATTATTCAACTAATTGTTAAGCAAAATAGTTAAAGCAAACGTGTGTTTGAATTATAATATACTTGTTAAATTAAGTTTAACCAATTTTTTAGTGAGGGGTTCTAGAAAGGAATTTGAGATGGAAGATAATAAAATGACTTCAGCGGTGCAAGAAGCAATTGCTCAAGCTCAACAGATTGCGCAAACACGGCATCATCAAGAAATCGACATTCCACATTTGTTTAAATTTTTGATCCAGCCTGGCGAATTTGGAGCAGACCTATTTAAACGTGCACAAGTGGATCTCAAAGCTTTAGAGAATCAGCTTGACCAATTACTGGACGAGATTTCGGTGGTTGAAGGTTCAGTTCAATATGGGCAAACGCTCAGTTCAGCAATGTATCGTTTACTACTGGAGGCAGAGGAACTAAGAAAACAGCAAAATGATGACTATCTGGCTTTAGATACATTGATTTTGGCTTTGATGAAATTAGATAATAATCCTTTGACGATTTACCTGAAACGTCAGGGGTTGAGTTATCAGAAATTAGCCCAAGTTGTTGAAAAATTACGAGGAGGAGAACGCGTGACTTCTAAAAATCAAGAAACACAATATCAAGCCTTGGAAAAATACGGCGTTGATTTGGTTAAGGAAGTGCGGAATAACAAGGTTGATCCAATCATTGGACGGGATGATGAGATCAGGGATGTAATACGAATCTTGTCACGAAAGACGAAAAATAATCCAATTTTAATTGGTGAACCGGGAGTTGGTAAAACAGCGATAGTTGAGGGCTTAGCGCAACGAATTGTTCGGCGGGATGTACCTGACAACTTGAAAGATAAAACGATTTTTTCTCTTGATATGGGTTCCTTAATTGCTGGTGCTAAATATCGTGGTGAATTTGAGGAACGTTTAAAGGCGGTTTTAAAAGCTGTTAAGAAAAGCGCTGGGCAAATTTTACTGTTCATTGATGAAGTTCACAATATTGTTGGAGCTGGCAAAGCAGAAGGCAGCCTAGATGCGGGCAATTTGCTGAAGCCAATGCTGGCACGTGGTGAATTGCATTTAATTGGTGCGACGACTTTGGATGAGTACCGAGAATACCTTGAAAAAGATAAAGCTTTGGCAAGGCGTTTTCAACGGGTTATGGTGCAAGAACCAAGTGTGGAAGACACAATTTCAATTCTGCGGGGACTAAAAGAACGTTTTGAGATCCATCACGGCGTGCGAATCCATGACAATGCGCTAGTAGCTGCAGCGACTTTATCGAATCGGTATGTTACTGATCGTTTTTTGCCTGACAAAGCAATCGATCTGATTGATGAAGCTTGTGCAACGATTCGTGTTGAGATGAATTCAATGCCAACTGAATTGGATGAGGCAACCCGGAAATTAATGCGCCAAGAGGTTGAGGAAGCTGCTTTAAAAAAGGAAACCGATTCAGCTTCAAAGAAACGATTAGGTGAATTGCAAACGGAGCTGGCAGAAACACGGGAAAAAGTTAATGCTCTGAAAATGCGTTGGGAAAATGAAAAACAAGACATCAAACAAATAAGTGATAAAAAAAGTCAGTTGGATCAGGCGCGACATGATCTGGAAACAGCTGAAAATTCTTATGATTTGGAAAAGGCTGCTAAGTTGCAGCATGGTACGATTCCTAAGCTGGAAAAAGAGTTGCGCGACTTAGAAACAGCTAAGCGTCCTGATAATTGGTTAGTTGAAGAATCAGTTACTGAAAATGAAATTGCTCAGGTCGTCAGCCGCTCAACTGGAATTCCAGTTGCTAAGCTAGTTGAAAGTGAACGTGAAAAATTACTGAAGCTTCCACAAGCATTGCATCAGCGGGTAATTGGTCAAGATGAAGCAGTTGATGCGGTAGCCAATGCCGTTTTACGAGCCCGTGCTGGCTTACAGGATCCGGATCAGCCTTTGGGGACTTTTTTGTTCTTAGGGCCGACCGGTGTTGGTAAAACTGAATTAGCCAAAGCGTTGGCGGAAAATTTATTTGATTCAGAGAAGCATATGGTACGGATCGACATGAGTGAATATATGGAAAAACAGTCTGTTTCCCGTTTGGTGGGAGCCGCTCCTGGCTATGTTGGCTATGAAGAGGGCGGTCAATTGACTGAAGCAGTCCGTCGGAATCCGTACACGATCGTTTTACTGGATGAGGTTGAAAAAGCTCATCCGGATGTTTTCAATATTTTATTGCAAGTTTTCGATGACGGTCGTTTAACGGATGGTCAAGGAAGAACAGTTGATTTTAAGAATACGATCATTGTTATGACCTCTAATTTAGGCTCAGATATCCTGTTGGAACAAGTCAAAGATGATGAAATTTCGCCAGAGGTTAAGCAAACAGTTATGAAGTTAGCGCAGAGTCACTTTAAGCCAGAATTTTTAAATCGGATCGACGATATTATTATGTTTACGCCATTGAGCCTGGCAGCAATTGAAAAAATCGTTGACAAGTTCATTGCCCAGTTATCCCAAAGGCTAGCAGATCAAGAGATTAAGCTAGCGATTTCACCAACAGCCAAAAAATGGATTGCCCAACAAGGTTATGATCCCGCTTATGGAGCACGACCACTGCAACGGTATATCACCGAAGAGGTTGAAACTCCGTTAGCTAAAAAACTGATTGCCGGTAAAATTCAACCGCATTCGCTGGTTACGGTTGATTTGGATGCTGAAAAGCAATTAATATTTACCCCCGAACCACTGGCAATTGAATAAAACAAAAAGGGCTTGGAAAATTTCCAAGCCCTTTTTTCATGCCTTAGTGTTTATCAGCTGTGGGATCCTGAATAAAGGAATTTAAGATGTTCACTAATATAAAACCAATGACCATTGCAGTCAACCCATCAGCTAAAGGTGAAAAGGTTGCACCAGTCAAAGCTGAGCCAATGTAGCCGATAACTTCACCATAGATGAAACCCCAAAACAAAGTAACGAGTTGTTTTGCCATTTTTTTAACACCTCACAGTACAACAGTAGTTTAGCATAAAAATCGCTGATTAGCATCAAAATTTGTCAGAACAGTTCAAAATGTTTTTATTTTTTAGCAGCGACTTGTTATAATAACGGAGAAACGGGGTGAAAATTTTGCAAGGAATTTTGCAAACCATCAGTTGCTATAGCTTGCTTCAAAGCCCTTTAAGACTGGAAAGTTTGGTGGTAGCTGCTAAGGAGCGGGGTTACCAAGCGGTTGCTTTAACGGATCGAAACGTTTTATACGGTGCAGCTAAATTTTATCAGCTTTGTCAGCAGGCAAAAATTAAACCATTGATTGGCTTAACGCTGCAATTAACGACTAGCAATGAAGTTATTTTGCTAGCCAAAAATAATCGTGGCTATCAAAACCTGATGAAAATTTCGACACTCAAGAATCGTCTGTTAGCCAACAATGAGATGGAACTAGCGCTAGATCAGCTGGCAAGTTTTTTGGATGATCTCTATGTTATAATACCGCTGAATTCTGTCGTAAATTCCGCACTTAAACAAAATGATCAAGCCAGCGCCAAAAAGTGTCTAATTCAATGGCAGCAGCTTGTTTCAGCAGAAAATTTGTTAATTGGCGTCAGTCCACAGTTAGGTCAAGCAATTAAAGCAGAACTATTGGCTTTAGCGGCCCAGCTGAAAATACAAACGACTGCGTTGGAACCAGTTAATTATTTAAATCCAGCCGATCAAGCCTATCTTCAAGTTTTAAAAGCTATCGCTCAAGGAACAAAACTGCCGCCAACTGAACAGCTGAAAAAGCCAGCTTTAAAAAAGTGGTTACGACCAGCTGCTGAAGTTGCCCAAACTTATCGGATGGCTGGAATGCAGCCACAGTTGCAAAAATTGGAACAACTTTGCCAAACTGCATCATTTGAGTTAGCATTTTCGCGTCCTAATTTACCACATTATCCAACTCCAGCTGGCCAGACCGCAGCTAGTTATTTAAAACAGCTTTGTCAGCAAGGTTTGGCCAAAAGGAAAATCGATCTTAACAATCCACGCCAAGCAGCTTATGCCCAGCGCTTGGAACATGAGTTGCAGGTAATTAAACGAATGGGCTTTGATGACTATTTTTTGATTGTTTGGGATGTAACAAATTTTGCACATCGAGCTAAGATTGTTATCGGGCCTGGTCGTGGGTCAGCTGCGGGTTCTCTGGTAGCTTTTGCTTTGGCAATTACTGATGTTGATCCATTAAAATATGATTTACTGTTTGAGCGTTTTCTGAATGAAGAACGAGCTCAGATGCCAGATATTGATTTGGATCTGCCTGATACCCGTCGTCAAGAAGTGATTGCTTATTTGCAAAAGCGGTATGGTCAAGAACATGTTGCGCAGATCATCACCTTTGGGACTTTAGGAGCACGTCAAGCGTTACGTGATGTTGGGCGCGTCCTGGGAGCCAGCCAAGTTGAAATGAATAATTGGAGTCGCTCGATTCCCCATGAACTGAAAATTAAATTGAAAGATGCTTGGAAAAAATCGCCAAGATTGCGGGATCAAGTTGCAACTAGTGAAAAAAATCAACTAATTTTCAGAACGGCCTGTGCCTTAGAGGGCTTACCACGTCATTTTTCGATTCATGCTGCCGGAGTAATTTTAAGCGATCAGCAGTTAGCGGATTTAGTACCCTTACAAGTTGGCGGTGATGGGATGCAGCTGACGCAGTATACCAAGGACTTTGTTGAGCAGCTGGGACTGTTGAAAATTGATTTATTAGGGTTGCGTAATCTTAGTGTCTTAGACCAAGCTTTAAATTTTGTAAAAAAAGATTTTGATCCAAAGTTTGCCTTGCAGCAGATTTCATTAACAGACTCGCAAACTTTAGAGCTTTTTAAACAAGCTCGGACTAATGGTATTTTTCAATTTGAATCAGCGGGTATCCGCAATGTTTTACGTCAACTGCAACCTGAGTCCTTTGAAGATCTCACAGCGGTCAATGCCCTATTTCGCCCTGGCCCAATGGAGAATATCGGTCATTTTATTGCTCGTAAGCATCAGCAAGAGCCAATTGAATATCCAGCGGCATCGCTAAAGCCAATTTTGCAAAAAACTTATGGGATTTTGGTCTATCAGGAACAAGTTATGCAAGTTGCTTCGGTGATGGGGGGCTTTTCATTAGGACAAGCTGATATGCTGCGACGGGCGATGAGTAAAAAAAAGGCTGCTCAAATTGCCAGCTTAAAAGAAAAGTTTATCTCTGGAGCTCAGCAAAAAGGCTATTCAAATCAACTGGCAACGCAAGTCTATGAATATATTGAACATTTTGCTAATTATGGCTTTAATCGCTCACATGCTGTAGCCTATACCAAGATGGCTTTTGAGCTCGCCTATTTGAAGTGTCATTATCCAGCGGCTTTCTTGGCAGCATTGTTAGATTCTGTCAGCGGCGATCACGAAAAGACCCGCGCCTATGTTTTAGAAGCCCGTCAGTTGAAGTTGCAAGTTTTACCGCCTAATATTAACCAAAGTCAGTTTGGTTTTACTTTAGTAAACCAGCAGATTTTGTTTGGTTTAAGCTCGATTCGCCAATTGCGTCGTGATTTTATATGGACGATCTTAAAAGAACGAAAAAATGGTAAATATCAAAGTTTTCAGGACTTCTTGCAACGCATGCCAGTCAAATACTTAAAAAGTGAAACTCTTCAACCGTTGATCTATAGCGGATCTTGCGATAGCTTTGGCTTTAACCGAGCGACTTTGATTCATAATTTGTCCAAGGTTTTGGATAATATTCTTTTAAGTGGTAATAATGTGGAGCTCTTGACGGTATTAGCTCCCAAAATTGAGCAAGTTGCTGATTTCACAGTTAGTGAAAAAATCACTAAGGAAATTGAATATTTGGGGACTTTTTTGTCGGCCCATCCAGTTGAGCAATATCGTCAACTGGCAGAAATCGAAGGTGTTTCATTAGTCAGTCAGTTGCAGGTAAACCAGGCAGTCAAAGTGTTGTTGTACGTTAAAAAAGTTAAAGAGATTCGTACCAAGAAAGGTGAACAAATGGCCTTCTTGAGTGGCGAAGATCAGTCAGGTCAATTAGAGGTAACAATTTTTCCAAATCTTTTTCGTCAGTTGTCAAGTTTAGTACCTGAGCAAGTGTATTTAATAACTGGCAAAGTTGATGATCGTCAACAACGACGGCAAATCATTGCCATTAAATTAGAGTTGGCCGCTGCTGTGAAAGCAAAAATAAAAAAAATTTTTTTCATTCGCTTGCCAGTTGAAATTTCAGCAAAAAAAAAGCAATTTCTCTGGCAGTTAATGAAAAAAAATCCAGGCACTAATCCGGTGATTATTTATGAAGCAGCTACTCGCAAAAAATTTGTTTTGGCGGCACGCTATTGGCTGAATGATAGGGTCGAGCTGGCGACAAAAATCAGTCAACTGATCGGTTCAGAAAACGTCGTCGTTAAAAATGAAAATAATTGAAAAGATATTGTGATAAACTGAATTTAATTTCCAAATTTACAAGACAAGTTATTACAAAAGTGTTAATATTATCGGTGGAGAATGTGTTGTTCCATTAAATTTACACGGGGTGAAAAAATGAAACGCATAGGAATTTTAACAAGCGGCGGTGATTCATCAGGCATGAACGCAGCAATTCGTGCAATTGCTCGTTCGGCAATGTCGGCAGGATTAGAGGCCTATGGAATTAATTATGGTTTTGCAGGCTTGGTAGCTGGTGATATTCATCAATTGAGTTCAATTGAAATGGATGGAATCATTGCTCGAGGCGGTACAATTTTGTACTCAGCTCGTTTTCCAGAATTTGCTGAAGAAAAGACCCAGCTAAAAGGTATCGAACAACTCAAAAAATTTGGGATTGATGCTTTAGTTGTAATTGGTGGGGATGGTTCATATCACGGTGCTGAGCGTTTGACTCAACATGGTTTTAATTCGGTCGGTATTCCTGGAACGATTGATAATGATATTCCAGGTACTGATTTTACAATTGGGTTTGATACAGCGGTTAATACGGCGGTTGAAGCTCTTGATCGGATTAATGATACCGCAACTTCTCATCAACGAGTTTTTGTTGTTGAAGTCATGGGTCGCGGTGCGGGTGACATTGCTTTATGGGCTGGTGTAGCTGCTGGTGCTGACGCAATCGTTATTCCAGAACGTGATTATGATATTCAAGCAATTGCTGAAAAGATCAAAGAAAATCGGAAAAATGGCAAGGATCATGCTTTGATTGTTATCGCAGAAGGGGTAATGTCTGCGGCAGACTTTAAAAAACAGCTTGATCAATACGGAGAGTTTGATAGCCGAGCAATTACTTTAGGTCATATTCAGCGTGGCGGACAGCCAACTGCTAAAGATCGCGTTTTAGCCAGCCGCTTTGGTGACTATGCTGTTAAATTGCTCTTGGAGGGCAAGGGCGGTTTAGCAATCGGCATTCGCAATAACCAGTTAGTCGCAACTGATATCATTGATACATTGGAAAATCATAAGCATATTACCGATGTTTCCTTGCAAGATGTTAATAAACGGTTGCGTTTTTAGTTTTGTTTTAATTTTTGTAAAGAATTGACATAAAAGTCATCTTTAAAAAACTTTAAAGGAGAGATTTTATTCATGAAGAAAACCAAGATTGTAAGTACGCTTGGACCAGCCAGTTCTGATTTGGATACAATTGTCAAATTAATTGAAGCCGGAGCAAATGTTTTTCGTTTCAACTTTTCTCATGGTGATCACGAGGAGCATTTGGCACGTTTGAATTTAGTTCATCAAGCCGAAAAAATTACCGGCAAGATTGTCGGTATCATGCTTGATACGAAAGGTGCCGAAATCCGGACAACGGTTCAAAAAGATGGTAACATTAAATTCCATATTGGTGATGAAGTCCGGATCTCAATGGATGCTTCAATTGAGGGAACTCATGAAAAGATTGCTGTTACCTATCCAGGTTTGATTGATGATGTTCATGAAGGTGGTCATGTTTTATTTGATGATGGCTTGATTGATATGCAAATTGAAAAGATTGATCGTGAAAAGAATGAACTTGTTTGCAAAGTTCAAAATGAAGGTGTTCTTGGCTCACGTAAAGGGGTTAATGCACCTGGTGTTGCAATCAATTTACCAGGAATTACTGAGAAAGATTCAAATGATATTCGCTTTGGTTTGGATCATGAAATCAATTATATCGCTGCCAGTTTTGTTCGTAAACCGCAAGATGTTCTTGATATTCGTGAATTACTTGAAGAAAAACATATGGAACATGTGCAAATCTTCCCGAAGATTGAATCACAAGAAGGTATCGACAACTTCGATGAGATCATTAAAGTTTCAGATGGTTTGATGGTTGCCCGTGGTGATATGGGTGTTGAAATTCCAGCTGAAAATGTTCCGTTGGTTCAAAAATCATTGATCAAGAAATGCAATGCTTTGGGCAAACCAGTTATTACTGCTACACAAATGCTTGACTCGATGCAAGAACATCCACGTCCAACACGTGCTGAAGCTTCTGATGTTGCTAATGCTGTGTTTGATGGAACTGATGCAACAATGCTTTCCGGTGAAAGTGCTAATGGTGATTATCCAGTTGAATCAGTTGCAACGATGGCTCGGATTGATGTTAAAGCTGAAAATGCTTTGCGTGAACATCGTCATTTCTCAATCAACGATTTTGATAAAACAGATGTTACTGAAGCAATTGGTCGCGCAGTTGCTGAAGCTGCAGATAATTTGGGAATTAAAACGATTGTTGCTGCAACTAAGTCTGGCCATACTGCTCGGATGATTTCAAAGTATCGTCCAGATGCTGATATTTTGGCAGTTACTTTTGATGATCGAACACGCCGCGGTTTAACAGTTAACTGGGGTGTTTATCCAGTTGTTACAGATGCTCCAGCATCAACCGATGAAATGTTTACTTTGGCAACTGAAAAAGCAAAAGAAGAAGGCTTTGCTAAAGAAGGCGATTTGATTTTGATCACGGCTGGTGTTCCAGTTGGTGAAAAAGGCACAACTAACTTGATGAAGATTCAATTAATTGGTACTAAGTTAGTTTCGGGCCAAGGTGTTGGTGACGAAACAGTTATTGGTAAGGCAGTTGTTGCCACATCTGCTGCTGAAGCAAATGAAAAAGCTGTTGAAGGTGCTGTTTTGGTAACTAAGACAACTGATAAAGATTATTTGCCAGCAATTGAAAAAGCTAGTGCTTTAGTTGTCGAAAATGGTGGTTTAACTTCTCACGCCGCAGTTGTCGGTATCTCAATGGGGATCCCAGTTGTTGTGGGTGCTAAAGATGCTACTCAAGCAATCAAGAATGGTGAAGTTGTCACAGTTGATTCACGGCGGGGAATTGTTTACCGTGGAGCTTCAAACGCACTTTAAGATTTTGATTTAATGAAGTAATTTAATTAAAGCTGGATCGATAATGATCTGGCTTTTTTTGTTATGCGAAAATCTGCGGTGGATTTTAATCTTTGTAGGCAAAAAGACTGGCAAGCAGATAGTTAAGGGCTGGAACTGCTGTTCAATTACTAAAGGTCAGATAGCTTTTCTCAACAAGATCAGTTAAAATGAATGATGAGGTGACAAGATGGAAAGCTGGCTTTTTTTAGGATTAATTTTAATGATTGCATTACTAGCAAAAAATACCTCGTTGATTTTAGCAACTTTAGTCGTTATGATTTTGAAGTTTTTGCCTTTAACGAGTAAACTAATGACACTAATTGAAAAACAAGGGATCAACTGGGGAGTAACGATTATTTCGGTTGCGATTTTAATTCCGATTGCTACCGGTCGGATCTCTTTTAATGATTTGTTGCAGGTCTTTCACAGCCCAGCAGGATGGATCGCCATTGGTTGTGGTATTTTGGTAGCAGTTTTATCAAAACAGGGGGTTTCGTTGTTGGCTACTTCGCCACAAATAACAGTTGCTTTATTGTTAGGCACAATCATCGGAGTTGTGGCTTTACAAGGTGTTGCCGCTGGACCGGTAATTGCCTCTGGAATTGCTTATTGCATTTTTTCAATTTTGCATCTTAACTTGAATTAAAATCGGAGGAAATACCATAATGGTTAAAAATTTAATTGGACAAATCGTGGTCGCTAAAATGATCGACCAAAATCAGGATTCGTATTTTGTCCAGGCACAAGCTCAAACTTTGCGAGTTGCTAAACAGGAACTCGCAGCTGATTTGAAAAAGGGTACCGAGATTCGCGGACTGGTTTATGAAAATGAAAAACATCAGTTGCAGCTGACAACTCAGATTCCCCAAATTGGCGTGGGACGCTATGCTTTTGGTAAAGTGGTTTCCATCAAGCGTGATCTGGGTGTTTTTGTTGATATTGGTCTAGAGAATAAAGATATTGCTGTTTCTTTGGATGAGTTGCCGGAATTACATCAATTGTGGCCGAAAACAGGTGACCAGTTGATGATTGCTTTGAAAGTTGATCAAAAGGGGCGCTTATGGGGAACATTAGCGACACCAGAAATTTTTCAGCAAATTTCCGTTAAAGCTGATCCAGCAATGATGAATCAAGATGTCGAAGCAACTGTTTTTCGTTTAAAATTAGCTAGGACTCTAGTGATTACTAAAGATTTTTATTTAGGATTTATTCATCCAACTCAGCGTGATCAGGAACCGCGTTTAGGTGAGGTTTTGAAAGCACGAGTCATTGGAGTTCGACCTGACGGAATTTTAAACTTATCATTGAAGCCACGAGCTTATGAAGCAATCGGTGATGATGCTGCCATGCTGTTGAGTGTCTTGCAGCATCAAAATGGCGTTTTACCATTTAGTGATCAAAGTTCGCCGCAAACAATTAATGAACATTTTGGAATCAGTAAGGGACGTTTCAAACGAGCAATCGGTCATTTGATGAAAAATGGTTTAGTGACTGAAAAAGATGGTAAACTATTTTTAAAAGCCTGATTAAAATAAGTACAGGAAAGAAGTGATAACTTTGTCTTTATTGACTGATGAGCTTGGGCGAATCGAAACAAGTCTTCACCAAGCCGGCTTAAAGTTGACTCCCCAGCGCAAAGCAACTGTTAAGACGCTTTTAAAAAATCATACGCGGCATTTATCGGCGGAAGAACTGTTTGCTTTGGTTAAAGAAGATGAACCGGAAATCGGATTAGCGACTGTTTATCGCACGGTAGAGGTTTTGGCTGAATTGAAGATCGTTAATCGCGTTACGTTTGAAGATGGTATGACACGTTACGATTTGCGAACAAGTGATAATGGTCACTTTCACCATCATCTTCTCTGTCAAAAATGCGGCAAAGTTCAGGAAATTCATGAAGATCTATTAACTGATGTTGAAAAACAGGTCTGGCAGCGTTTTGGTTTTAAAGTACTCGACCATCGTCTAACTTTGATGGGAATTTGTCAGGATTGTTTAGCTAAAGAGCAACAAGCAAAAGATGATCTTTGAGCTTTTTGAAATTAGGTGAGCAGCAATTAATGATATATTAAATGATTATTTACATTATTTAAAGGTTGAACGTGATTTAGCTGATAACACAATCGTCAGTTATGGCAACGATTTAAAGCAATTTGAAAGTTATCTTCAAAAAAAATCGGTTACAACTTTTAAGCAAGTAACCCGTAATCAGATTTTGGCTTTTTTGCAAGTTGAAATGGAAATTGCGAAAAGTTCAAGTTCAATTACGCGCATGATAACGAGTTTGCGTAAATTTTTTCAGTATCTTGCTCAAGAAAATTTGCTTGAACATGATCCGATGCTATTAATCGATACTCCCAAAAGCCAGCATCATCTACCAGCAGTTTTGTCATTAACCGAAATTGAACGGCTTTTACAGGTTCCTGATACCAATAAATTATTAGGAATGCGTGATCGTGCAATTTTGGAAGTTATGTATGCAACTGGCTTGCGAGTCAGCGAATTAGTCAATTTGAAATTATCCGATTTGCATTTAGATCTGGGCTTGATTCAGACCTTAGGCAAAGGTCAAAGGGAACGAATCATTCCAATTGGTTCCCAAGCAGTTAAATGGCTGGGAAAATATCTTGCGGAAGTTCGTCCCCGACTTTTGAAACAGCAAACCTCGAGTTATGTTTTTTTAAATTTTCATGGCAAACAGCTGACTAGACAAGGAATTTGGAAAAACTTAAAACAAATTGTTGTGCAAGCAGGAATTGATAAGGATGTTACTCCGCATACTTTGCGGCATTCTTTTGCAACGCATATCTTAGAAAATGGGGCGGATTTGCGGGTTGTTCAAGAACTTTTGGGACATGCTGATATCTCAACAACGCAGATTTATACGCACCTTTCAAAAAAAAGGCTTCAGCGGATCTACCAGCAATTTCATCCTCGTGCTTAGAAAATTTGTTTCATTTCTTAAATTATGGTAAAGTATTTGCGAACTTAGGATTTAGCTGAAAGTTGACCATAGGAGGTCTGAAATGCTTTATAAATATAAAAATGACTACGAGAAAATTGCAATGGGTCTGCTATCCTTTATTCCAGATCTGAAAGAAATTTCCCACTTGAAGGCGGAGTTTAAATGGTATTGTGAAGATGAAAATCGAGTTCTTTTTTTGTGGAAAAATGATCACGGTGATTTTGTCGGTATTTTAGGAGTCGAAGTTAGTGAAGAAATCTTAATGGTTAGGCATATTGCAGTCTCACCGGGCAATCGGCAAGAAGGAATCAGCTTTCAAATGCTTGATGCTTTAGTGCAACTTTATCCGGAACGAAAAGTTATGGGAAGCATGGAAACGGCGAGTTTAATCACTAAATGGGAACAACATCATGCAGAAATTTGAAGAAAGATCGTCACAGCCAACTTTGAAACTAACAAGTTTTGAAGGGCCGTTGGATTTGCTGTTGCA
>NZ_AHYZ01000071.1 GCF_000255495.1 Liquorilactobacillus vini DSM 20605 | reverse complement strand
GAAGAATAGCTGCTGGTTCTGGTCGTCCGATTCAAGAGGTTAATCGGATGATCAAGCAGTTTAATCAAATGAAAAAAATGATGAACAATTTCAGCAAAGGCAATTTTAATGGGATGGAAAATATGCTCGGCAACGGTTTGTCTGGCAAAATGGCTAAAATGTCGCTAAATTCAATGGCGAGAAAAGTTAAAAAACGTAAAAGTACAAACGACTTAAAAAATTGCGCAAGCGAAGAAAATAAAAAAAATAAGCACTGTCAAGAATTTATACTTTACAGCAGAGAGTTTTATTGGTATATTATTAAGCGTGGATAAATAATTTAGGAGGTGTTGATCAATGTCAGTAAAAATTCGTTTGAAGCGAATGGGTTCTAAAAAGCGCCCTTTCTATCGGATTGTAGTTGCAGATTCACGTTCACCGCGTGATGGTCGTTTCATTGAAACTGTTGGAACATACAATCCATTAACTCAACCAGAATTGGTTACTCTTAAGGAAGAAAAAATTTTGACTTGGCTGCAAAATGGTGCTCAGCCATCAGATACAGTTCGAAATATTTTATCAAAACATGGTATTATGAAAAAATTCCATGAAACACGTTTTGCTAAAAAATAGGATCTGATAAAATGGATGATGAATCAAGAATTGAAAAACTGATTCGGTTAGTAGTTAGTCCATTGGTCACTGAACCAAAACAGTTAAAGGTTAGCTGCCAGCAACAAGATGGAGTGTTTGAATGCTGTTTATGCTTGGCAGCTGCTGATGTTGGTAGAGTGATTGGCCGGCAAGGTAAAGTTATTAGTGCTTTGAGAATTATAGTTAATAGCTTAAATTTCCGGCACCATCGGCTGGTTAGATTAAATATTCAAGATGATAAAAAGCTC
>NZ_AHYZ01000072.1 GCF_000255495.1 Liquorilactobacillus vini DSM 20605 | reverse complement strand
TTAAGAAACTTATAACATGAGTTTGCCAGGAAACTTAAAATCTAAAATCTGATCAGCTTTTTTTTGCTTTTGTTAAGCAGATACAGCAAATAAATTTTAATAGATTTGACTTTTCTAATTTATTTGTTATAATTTCATTAATTGTTGTAATTTTTGTTATCATTATTATCTTATGTAGGGGGAGTTTTTTTATGGGAAAATTTTTCGAAAGGCTTGCTTTGAAAGAGGATCCAAAAGTTTATCAAGACAAGGATTCGCATTTAAAGCAGGTCTTGACAGTTAAGGACTTTATTGCCTTAGGAGTTGGGACAATTGTTTCAACATCAATCTTTACCTTACCTGGGGTGGTTGCTGCTCAACATGCTGGTCCAGCTGTTGCATTGTCATTTTTAGCTGCTGCTATTGTAGCTGGTTTAGTTGCTTTTGCATATGCTGAGATGGCTTCAGCAATGCCTTTTGCTGGTTCAGCATATTCCTGGATCAATGTCATTTTTGGTGAATTTTTTGGCTGGATCGCTGGCTGGGCGTTATTAGCTGAATATTTTATTGCGGTAGCTTTTGTCGCTTCTGGACTTTCGGCCAATTTACAAGGTTTACTTTCACCGCTTGGTTTTACACTGCCTAAGTCGTTAAGCGCAGCGTTTGGAACTAACGGTGGAGTGATTGATTTGTTTGCGGTATTAGTAGTTGTTTTGGTAGCATTTTTGCTTAGTCGTGGAGTTTCTGAGGCAGCGCGAGTTGAAAATATTTTAGTTGTTTTAAAAGTTTTAGCAATTTTAATCTTTGTTTTTGTTGGCTTGAGCGCGATCAAGGCGGCTAATTATTCACCATTTATTCCGGCATACCGTCAAAATGCTGATGGCTCTGCTTTTGGTGGTTGGCAAGGAATCTACGCTGGTGTTTCATCGATTTTCTTATCCTACATTGGTTTTGATTCGATTGCTGCCAATTCAGCTGAGGCAAAGGATCCGCAAAAGACAATGCCGCGTGGAATTTTAGGTTCGTTAGTGATCGCGGTGATTTTGTTTGTTAGTGTTTCGTTAGTTTTGGTCGGAATGTTCAAGTATTCGGCATATGCTAACAATGCTGAACCAGTCGGCTGGGCATTGCGTGAGAGTGGTCATGGTATGATTGCAACGGTAGTTCAGTCAGTTGCTGTTGTTGGAATGTTTACCGCTTTAATTGGCATGATGCTGGCAGGTTCAAGGCTGTTGTATTCATTTGGCCGTGATGGTATGTTGCCAAAATGGTTGGGTAAATTAAATCAAAATAATTTACCCAATCATGCCTTATTAGTTTTATCGATCGTTGGGGTTGTATTAGGGGCGATTTTCCCATTTTCCTTTTTGGCCCAATTAGTTTCTGCTGGTACTTTGATTGCTTTTATGTTTGTTTCTATCGGAATTTATGCACTTCGTCCAAGAGAGGGCAAAGATTTACCGCTTCCAAGCTTTAAAATGCCATTATATCCTGTAATGCCGACATTAGCTTTTATTGGAGCATTTTTAGTATTCTGGGGATTAGATAAAGATGCTAAATTATATGCATTATTCTGGTTTATCTTTGGTATGATTTTATATTTCTCTTATGGAATTCGTCATTCATATTTAGCCAAGAGTTTAAAAAAGTAGGTCCTGATGGTGAAAAATAAAGAATTATTGCAAATGGAAGATGCGTCGTTATCAAAGACTTCGCGTATTAAATATTTCAATATTGTAATTGATTCCGGACAAGGAGCAGTCATTAAGGATGTTGAGGGACATGAATATCTTGATTTATTAGCCAGTGCTTCCTCAACTAACACTGGTCACTGTCATCCAAGAATCGTGAAGGCAATTCAAGATCAAGCAGCTAAAATTATTCAATATACGCCAGCTTATTTTGCTAATACGCCAGCAGCGTTATTGGCTCAAAAGCTGGGTGAGGTTGCTCCTATCAGCGGGCCTGTCAAGGTTGCTTGGGGTAATTCAGGCTCAGATGCCAATGATGGAATTATTAAGTTTGCGCGTGCTTATACTGGCCGCCAAAATATCGTGAGTTTTATGGGTGCCTATCATGGCTCGACGTATGGCTCGATGTCAGCGTCAGCCGTTAGTTTGAATATGTCACGCAAAATTGGTCCATTTTTGCCGGGGATTGTTAAAGTCCCTTATCCGGATCCCTGGCATCGATTGCCAAATGAAAGTGAAACTGATTTTGTAGACCGGATGTTTGCGGCTTTTTTGGAGCCATTTCAGACTTATTTACCAGCCGAAGAAACGGCAGTTATTATGATGGAAGCTATTCAAGGCGATGGTGGTATTGTTAAAGCTCCAACTGCATTTGTCAAAAAGGTCGTCAATTTTGCTCATCAACACGGAATTTTGTTTGCAGTAGATGAAGTCAATCAAGGATTGGGTCGCAGTGGGAAAATGTGGGCCATTCAGCACTTTGCAGTGGAACCTGATTTAATGTCAGTGGGAAAATCATTAGCTTCCGGTTTGCCGTTAAGTGCAGTAGTGGGGCGTCAGAAAATTATGGATTCACTAGCTGCGCCGGGGCATCTATTTACTACCTCGGGCAATCCAATCACGACAGCGGCTGCCTTGGCGACCCTAGCTGTGATTAAAGATGAAAAATTAGTGGAACGTTCAGCAAAATTAGGCCAAGTGGCAGCAGAATTTTTTGAAGAGCAAGCTAAAAAACATGATTTTATCGGTAGCTGGCGGATGTATGGTTTAGATGGCGGGATAGACATCGTTGATCCAAAGAGTAAAAAGCCTGACGTTGTAGCTACTAATAAATTAATTTACCGAATTTTTGAATTAGGTGCAATCATTATTAGTTTACGCGGTAATATTTTACGGTTTCAACCACCTTTGGTAATCACTAAAGAACAGCTGCATCAAGCTTTTGCAATCTTAGCACAGGCATTTGATGAATTGGCAGCTGGTGAGTTAGAACTTCCACCGGCGGCAACAAAAATGGGTTGGCAAAAATGATGCTTGGTTTTTTAAAATAGCTTGAAGTTCAGTTAGTTTGGTGAATGCTTATCGAGCTTAAATGTATCAAATTGTAATTACAATTTGATACATTTTTTTTAGGGTGCGCCCGGCATGGGTGTCAACTAGATGGTGAGTAGTAGTTGGAAACACGAGCCAAAGACAAAGGTGTCCACTGTGAGATGGGAGCTGAAGGAAATTCGAGGTAAACTGCTGAGCTGATGTACAAAAAGTGGCTAGAAGGCTGGACGAGCTGGACAAGATTGCTAAACAAATCGAAATCCGATACTATCTGATCATATAAATAAAGGATTACACAGCGTACAAAAGATGACCCCGCATTGGCTTAGTGAGAAAATGTTTACTTTGATTATTCGCTTGGAACGAATTGTCCGCTCCAATTAAAGTCAATATCTGCCTCGGCTTTGAAAATTTTGTGATGGAATATTTTTACAAGCACTGTGCTGTAAAGGTGACAATGGTTGAACTGCTGCTGGAAATTAATCGTGATTTTGATATTCTGACTAAACTTGGAATAATGGAGTTATTAGCCAAATATAAGTAAAGCCATGTTAAATCAAATTCAAATTTAAAAGCAGCTGTACTACAGGCTAGTAAGCTTAACGGTTGAAAACTTTAAGATTTTTCCAGTCTTGCGTCCATTCTTTCCAAGCGACTCGTTGCTGGTAAAAAGCTAATTTATGTGGGTCTTGAGCAAAGATTGGGGTTGGATGAATTTCAAAATTGAACAGGTCTGCTAAACCAAAAGGAGCAATCACCTGAAACCGACCCTGTCGAGTTAGATTTAAACCAACCGCATTGCAAGTCTCTGGAATGGTCTTAAGAGCAGCAGTAATGGTTTTTCCATATGGTTGATGACTGGACAAATTGTTCAGATAAACATTTTCAAGATTCCAAAGATATTTTGCGTAATGCAATTTAATTAATTCCTGCAGAGTTAAAAATTCTTCGTAAGATTGGTTTTGATTGAGATAAATTAAATCAAGGTTGTTACGTAAAAAATTTGGCTGGCGGTTTGCTAAATGGTTCCAAACTAAATTACGCAAAGATCCAGCACAAAGAAAAGCTTCATTCAGATTAAATGACCATAAAATTTTAAAAATTTCCTTGATTTCAGTTTCTTGAGCAGCAATTTTAATCAGTTCAGTTTTATATTCCAATTTAATCCCTCCAAATAAACTAATAAATATTGTAGTTTCTTTTTAAGGAAAAGAAAAGTGCAATTCTTAGAATGAGCTGGTTAAATGAAAAAATAGAATTTTTTTGTTATATTTATCACAGAGATTGTAGAGTAAGAGCGGAGGAATAAATTTGGCTAAAATATTAGCAATTAACGCGGGCAGTTCAAGCTTAAAGTTTAAGTTATTTGAAATGGACAGTGAGATAGTGATCGCCAAGGGTAACTTTGAGCGGATCAGTCTGCCAGAAGGAAAAATTTCTCTCAGTTTTGGTGATCAGAAATTTGAAAGTTCGGAAGAAATTAAAACTCATGCAGTAGCCGTTGAACGTCTTTTACAGTTAATGAAGAAATTTAAAATTGTTAAAGATTTTAATGAAATTGCTGGCGTCGGACATCGGGTAGTTGCGGGTGGCGAATACTTTCAACACTCAGTAATCGTTAATCAACGAGTAATCAGACAAATTAACCGACTGGCCGAATATGCACCTATCCATAATCCAGCGAACTTGATGGGAATCAAAGCTTTTAAGAAATTGCTGCCACATGCTGTTTCAGTAGCAGTTTTTGATACATCTTTTCATCAAACGATTCCCAAAACTAATTATTTATTCAGTGTGCCTTATGAATGGTATCAAAAATATCGGGTGCGTCGTTATGGCGCTCATGGGACTAGTCATCGTTATGTGGCTAATGAAGCAGCTAAACTTTTGAAGCAACAATTAAGGAAGCTGAAATTGATTAGTTGCCATTTAGGAGCGGGTGCATCAATTTGTGCCATCAAGAATGGCAAATCATTTGACACCTCAATGGGTTTTACACCATTGACTGGTTTAACGATGGCTACTCGCTCAGGCGATACAGATATTGCGATGGTTTCTTTTATGATGCAAAAATTAAAAATGCATTCAATGCCGGAAGTTATTTATGATTTAAATAAAAAGTCTGGTTTACTTGGAATTTCAGGAATTTCTTCGGATATGCGAGATATTCTTGCAGCTGCAAAGGATAATGAACGAGCTCAGCTGGCAATTGATATTTTCGTCAAGGATGTTGTTAAATACATTGGAGCTTACGCAGCAGAAATGGATGGTGTCGATGGAATAGTTTTTACAGCTGGGATCGGCGAGCACTCCAGTGAAATTCGCAAATTAGTTTGTCAACGGTTAAAATTTTTAGGTATTCAACTTGATGAAACGGCTAATCAAATTTCAGGAAAGAATCTAGTAATTTCCACTGCCGCCTCAAAAGTTAAAGTAATGGTTATTCCAACCGATGAGGAGTTAATGATTGCCCGAGATGTGGTCGACTTAATGAAGCAAAATAAATCGCCAGAATTTTGAAACTTTTGCTTTGAAAAAATTGAATTATTAGAAAGATTGCTAAAGAGGTTCACAAACCTGTCAAAAAGTGTTAGATTATTCTAGTCGAGATGTTAAAGATTCTTTTTAGGGGGTTTTGTTATGAGCAATAAGCTTGATCTTATTAATGAATATCAAGCGGCGAAAGCGAAACTGGCTGAACTGGACCAAGTATGTGAACAAATCAGCGAAACCAATCGTGGACGTCATTTACTGGATGCTTACGATGAAAAAAGGGAAAAAGCTCAAGCTGAATGTGATCGGCTTAAAGCAATTTTAGAAGCCGTGTCAGCGGCAGAGGATTAGTCTAAGCAAGAGGCTGCTTAAAAAAAGTAAGTAATGAATGTTGTTCGCTTTTTAATGAACAACATTTTTTTTGTTGAAATAAGCAGACTTAAAAAGCTTATTGTTGAAAATAATCCGTATAAAAATCTAAAAAATAAAATAAAGTTCGATTTTTCTTTGACAAGGGTGAATGGTTTTGATAAGCTGTTCACAGATGGAGGGATTAACAGTGAGTAAGCAAATCAGTGTCGTTATGGGAAGCATTTCAGACTGGGACACAATGAGTGCCGCCACGGAGATGTTAGCAAGCTTTGGTATTAAATTTGAAAAGAAAGTTATTTCAGCTCATCGGATGCCTGCTGAAATGTTTGATTTTGCTCAAAAGTCAGCAGAACGAGGAATTAAAGTTATCATTGCTGGAGCTGGCGGAGCTGCTCATTTGCCAGGAATGATCGCAGCCAATACAACGCTACCAGTAATTGGTGTTCCAGTTCAAAGTCATGCGCTAAATGGAATGGATTCATTATTGTCAATTGTGCAAATGCCGGCTGGAGTTCCGGTTGCAACAACGGCAATCGGCAAAGCAGGTGCTAAAAATGCAGCTTTATTAGCTGTTGAAATTTTAGCGATTGGACAGCCTGAACTAAATGAAAAATTGCAGTGCTTTCGGCGAGAACAACATGCTGCAGCAGTGAAAAGTGGTGACCAGCTTGACTAAGCAGAGAATCGAACAAGGTCAGACAATTGGAATTATTGGTGGTGGTCAATTAGGACAAATGTTGACTTTTTCTGCCAAAAAAGCGGGTTTTCGGGTTTTGATTCTTGATCCAAATCCAGATTGTTCTGCAGGTCAGGCAGCTGATGATCAGATTGTTGCACCTTATGCTGATCGACAGGCTATTAATGAATTAGCCCAAAGATCTGATGTCTTAACTTACGAATTCGAAAATGTTGATTTAGCAGCTTTAAGAGCTGTACAGGATCAAGTTATGATTCCTCAAGGGACGGAATTGCTGGCAATCACTAAAAATCGTTTACGTGAAAAGACGTTCCTTAAAAATAACGGTTTACAGGTTGCGCCATTTGCAGCTGTCAATGATCAAAATGATTTGCAAGCTGCAATCAGAAAAATTGGGCTGCCAGCGGTTTTGAAAACTTGCGAGGGTGGTTATGATGGCAAAGCCCAGGTAGTACTTCAAACTTCAGCTGATTTACCGGCAGCTGCAAAGCTTTTGCAGCAGGGTGAATGTATCTTGGAAGGCTGGATTGATTTTAGTCATGAGTGTTCGGTTATGGTTGGCCGTAACTGGGATGGTCAAGTGTCAATTTTCCCGGTCAGTGAAAATATTCATCGTAATGAAATTTTACATGAAAGTATTGTTCCAGCCAGAATTCCACCGGCAGCGCAAAAAGCAGCTCAGCAAATGGCCCAAAAAATTGCTAGTGCTCTTGATTTATGCGGTATCTTAGGGGTTGAATTTTTTTTAGGGAAAAATGGTCAGGTTTATGTTAATGAATTAGCTACCGCGGCCCCATAACTCTGGGCATTACTCGATTGAGGCTTGCAA
>NZ_AHYZ01000073.1 GCF_000255495.1 Liquorilactobacillus vini DSM 20605 | reverse complement strand
CAGGTAAAGATTGCTCTTTTAAATGTCCATTCCGATTGATAATTATCAGTATGTGAGTAATCATGTTTAAATACATAATATCTGTTAAATTGAATTGCGCTTGTTGCTCAAAATTTGTTAAAGCCCGTTCTGCTCTTGAAATCGTACTTGTAGAAAATACGCCAGCTAATCTCGTATAAGCAGCTGAATCCAGCTTAGAGTCATCCGGTTTCATCGTCAAAGGCCGTTGAACTGTCAAAGGTTGATATTCCTTAATTTGTTGACGCAAGTTTTCTCGAATCAATGCTTCAGTTCCAGTAATTCGAGTGCCTTTAAAATCAGAAACAAGATCTAACCCTTGTTGAGCTAGATCCTGTTTAATTATCTTAAAATCACGGGCAATTGAGCTACGCGAAACATGATATTTATCACTTAACTCATTAATGGAAGTTGCTTTTTTACTTAAGAGCAATCCAATTGTTATCTGTTGACGTCTTGTTTTTGCAGTTAAACTAGCAGTTATCGAATTTAATGAGTTTTTAACTCGCAAAAGATCGCTATCTTCCCCCTCTAAAAAATATCCAGAATTCGATTGATACTTTAGCGATACACTATAACTTGCTAAAAATTCTTTTAACTCATTTAAATCGTTTAAAATTGTTCGCTTGCTGACATCAAATTGTTGAGCCAATTGGAAAGTTGTAAAAGCCTGATAACTAGTTGTATCTAACAACAAACCCAATATTTTCCATGTTCGTGATTTCATTTTTAATTCTCCTTAAAAAAATTCGTTAA
>NZ_AHYZ01000074.1 GCF_000255495.1 Liquorilactobacillus vini DSM 20605 | reverse complement strand
AGTACTTCAATAATAAATAATTTAGCTTATATAAATAAAAAACAACAAAAAATAATTTTGAAATGGAAGCTCAAACGAGCTAAAAACAAAATTAAAAATATCTGAAAAAGCAACAATAAATTTGCCAATATTAGCTTATACACATACCCATTTAAAAATTAATAATAAAAACAAGAATTTTATTATAAGCAAAAGAGGAACTGTACAATTTAATTTAAAAAAGGGAAATTATAATATTTCTGTTGGTTACAAAGCCCCACTATTTTATTATATAAGCTTAATTGTCACAATAATAAGTTGGATTATCCTATTTACTTTTTATTTTTTAAAAAGCACACCCCCACCGACCAAAGCTAAGGATGTATTCCGTTAATAAAAAATGAACCCCAGCAATTAAGTTGGAGTCCATGAGTGAGGTGGATTGACTAAGTCCACCAAAAAGAGTGATGAGTCTTTGCGACAAACCACTATATCCACTTATATATTAACACGCTATATAATTAATGTCTAGTATCTGCTATACTGATTACTGGCTGCAGTGCAGGTTTGACCACTTGAATTAAACTGTAAGCTGGGTGGTGCCGTCAAGTTGACAATCACTATATCTGCTACTTTAGTTATTCAACTATTTATCATTTATTTGATATTTAGAGATAACAAAAAGTAGGATTACAGTACTAGGACTTGTCCCTAGTGCTTTACATAATAAAAAACACACTTTCACCGCCTAAAGCTTGAGTATGTCCTATCTGTTTAGGGGGCTTTTACACCCTATTTATATTTTAAATTAAGAAAGGAATGATTGCAATGGCAAGTTATCAGAAATATCATACGAAGCATGGCTACCTTTGGCGGTATCAAATTTCTCAAAATGGTAAGCGAATTGGCCAACGAGGATTTAAATCTAAAGCGGAAGCTCGAATAAGCGCACAAAGAGCAGAAGAAAAAATGTGCAAAGGTATTGTTGATACAAATCAAACATTTGATGATATATATCAGCTTTGGTTTGACAGCTACAAGCTAACAGTCAAAGAATCTACGTGGGCTACTACAAAACGCATTTTTAACGATCATATCTTACCTGTTTTTGCTGATAAAAAATATCTAGTATCGACACAGCTTTTTGCCAATCAGCTGCTAATAGTTGGTTTAAACACCCCTACGCACAATACAAAAGATACTTTAACTACGCTTCAAAAATACTTGATTACTCCGTTAAGCTTAAAATTATCTCCTCAAGCCCTGCAAATGCTGTAATAATTCCACAAGCACGACATCAAAAAATCAATAAGCGGGATCCTAAGCAAGAATACTACACCAAGAATGAGTTACGTCAGTTTTTAAAGTGTGCATATGATTTTGACAATTATCAGGCGTATACGTTTTTTAGACTGTTAGCTTTTAGCGGCATTCGCAAGGGCGAAGCCTTGGCGCTTGATTGGAACAACGTTGATTTTAAATCAGGAAAAATTAAAATAAATAAAACACAATCAAATGGTGACAACCGTCTAGTTGTCCAGACTACTAAAACTGAAAATTCAGATCGAGAAATCTATATAGATAGCAAAACTATTTCTATACTCCATCATTGGAAGCAAGAGCAGCGTATCAAACTATTTGCATTTGGATTTAATTCAGACACGCCTAATCAGCTAGTATTTGCTTCAGCAAAAAATGAGATGCATAACCCTAATAAGCCACGTGTTTGGCTACACCAAATTTGCAGAAAGTATGTGATTAAAACCATACCAATTCATGGGTTTAGGCATACTTATGCCACACTGGCAATTGAGGGTGGAATACAGCCAAAGCAATTACAAGAACAGCTTGGCCCATTCGGATATTAAAACAACTTTAGATATTTACACCTCAGTTACTAGAAATCAAAAACAAGCCACAGCTCAACAATTTGTGAAGTTCGTAAATTTTTAATGCACCAAAATTGCACCACGAAAAACAGAAAGGCTGTTAAATCAATGATATTTGGTTATATAATCAAGCCCAGTATGCCCAATCAGGTGTTTCTAAATGCTATTAAATCTTCCTAAATGTTGATTTAATAGCATTTTTGTTTACGTGTTTTTCTATATTTTTATTAGTTCTAGTTTCTCAGTGCACATGAAAATACACAGTAACTGACCAAGCGAGTATCATCTTAAATTGTAATAGAACCAAACTTGATCAACAACACTACATACTACATCGAGTCATCCATTACAATCAAATAGCTAAAGTTACCGTAACGATTATGTCAGAATAAACTTTGGCTATGGAATCCGGATATTAATTTTTTAAATCAGAACTAAAATTGGTTGCTAAAAATTCATTCATAATTAATAATCAGTGATATTCTCTCAAATAAGAGTGTTATTTGAAATCCTTCAAGAATTTCGGCTCAAATTATTAGCGGAATTAGCTTCATTGGTGGCGGAACAATCTTAATCAGAAAAGATCAACTCAGTGGATTAACAACCGCCGCTGGAGTCTGGGCAACCGCGGCAATTGGCATGACCGAAAGGGCTGGTCAGTATTTTGTTGGTGTTGCAGCAACAATTCTCTTGGTAATTATTCAATTTGTTTTTCACGATGATTCTTTATTCAATAAACTTATAAAAAGTGTACACATTAGATTACCAATCACCGTTTTAAATCAGTCTGAAGTCTTGACGAAAATTAAAGATCTTTTAAAAAATTTAGGTGCTCAAAATCTAAGTTTACGAATTGTTGGAATTAATCATGATAAATTAGAAATTAGCGTAAATTTGATTCTTAAAGCTCCCATAAAAAAGAAAAATTAATTCTAGATTTACAAACAAGTTCATTCGTTTTAAAAGTAGCAATTTAGATACCCAATTATAATTTTACAAAATCGAGAAGTCTCATTAAGTTGACAAATTCTTAAACTTTTTTGCAACTGGAAATTATAGACATCACTTTCTGAAAATGATAAATCAGCTACGCTAAGATCTTTTTCAGCTGATCAATTAAATCTGATTTTTGGTTTCCCATTAATTGATAAAAGAACGGTTTTAATTCATCTGAGTTAGCAATATAACGCACTTGACTGTTCTCAAGTGCAATTTTTATGATCGACTTAGTTTCTTGAGAATTCCAACTTTTTATTTTTTTCATTTTCGCAATAATTTTATAAGTCCGTGCAAATGAGCCACTGTCTTCTAAAGCAAGAATCAAATTAGTCTTGTTTCGTTCTTCAACCAACTCTCTGCTATCATTTGCAATTACTTCATTTTGACAAGAATAATATCTTCTTTCCAATTGCTCGTTTTTAGCAGTTCGTTCAATAATATCTTTCACTAAGCGGTCTAAGGCGTGATTTGGCGTATAGTCGGCTGGCGCAAAATATTTAATCCTTTTATCACGCATCATTTTATAAACTTTACTTTTATCATTGCTTTTCACATCATAAACTCCAATCGAATATCCACCCCGAGAATTAACTAGTTTCATGCAGGGGACATCAGTATCACTATCACCAATATAAATCATATTTCTAAATGGGACTTTCAGCTGAGCTGGTGAAAAATGATCATTTACCCGCTGATCATTCAGATCAAGTAAACCTTTTTCAATTCGAAAAAGAAATTGTGTCTTATTTGTGTAATTAACCGCTTGGGCCGGCCAAATTGCCACATCATCTCGATCAAATAAAAATGAACTGGCAAAAATTTTTTTAAACTTTCTGCCAACCTTAGTACCTTCGATCATCTCTTTTAAACCCGATGAAATAATATAATGTTCAACTTTTACACCAACCTTATCACCATAGTCTTGAATTCGATCAAACCATTCTTCAACTCCGGGAAATAGTTGAACTTGCGATCCATATTTCATTAAAGCTTGACGAGTAAATAAAGTTTTTCCCGCTGCCTTCTTCATTTCATACATCCAAGCTAAGTTTTGATCCATTTCTGCTTGTTTGGCAAGATTATTTGATTCATTCCAAAAAGACTTAACATTATACCCAACTGACTGAATAAATCCTTGTGCTTGCATATCATCAGGTGACAATGTTTTATCAAAGTCATAACATATTGCTACTACTGGTTGCTTTTCTGCTATATCCAAAATTCAACCCCTCAATCTAAATTTCAAATGCAAAGTGTTTGATTCGAATAAATCTAGTATTGTTTAATCAAGTCAGGCTGTAAATCCCGTGACTTTGGGCAACAGTGATTGACTTATCACTGTATAATTACACATTTTCACCTCAATTTCACCAAAGCTATTCTTTTTAATCTTGAAAAACTTAAAATCGGCAAATACCAAGGAAAAGAATTAATATTATGTTAATTGCAATCAGTGTCAGTTTACTTCATTAAGTGCTAATCAAATAATTTAATTAGTACTTTAATGAAATAAAAAACCCAAGGTAAAAATTAATTTGCCTCAGGTTTAAAATAACTGCTTTAAACTATGAATTTAAATAATACTGAATATGGCTCTTTAAATACTGTAGGAGCTCAGCCTCATTTTGAAACTCATGCGGGCCTCTTTGACCATGCAGACGTAAAGAAATCTTATTGATTTTGATTCGACCAGTCCATGTATAGGTATGCTCAACGATGAAACGATTATTAAGCTTATTTTTACCAAATTTTAGCACGTATACCTTTTCTGGAACAATCAGCGGATTGACGTGCTCTTTTTTATAATTGATGTGGTTCGCTTGCAAAAAATTTTTTGTTTTTCGTAGCATGTCATCCCTCCTCACCTTCAAAATCCATTATTAAAACTCTCAAGTCTTAACTTCATTACTAACATTATAAACATCAATAGTCTAAGTAGCAATCGTTTTAATTATAAAAAAAAGTCCACCTCCACAGATGGACAAGCAATAATATCAGCATCACCCGTACGGGGATCGAACCCGTAACTCCGCCTTGAGAGGGCGACGTCTTAACCAATTTGACCAACGGGCAAAATACTCTTATTATTATACATTAAAAAAAAACTTTGTCAATCTTATTTTCTCCTGAG
>NZ_AHYZ01000075.1 GCF_000255495.1 Liquorilactobacillus vini DSM 20605 | reverse complement strand
AAGTAAATATTCGTAAAGCTATGACCGACCTGCTGGTTACGGATGAAGCAACAAGTGTCAGCTATTTTGTTCAAGAAGATCAATATTTACAAAAAAGTGATGCCTCGTTTGTGACAAGGCAGATAAAATTGATTGAAGAATATTTAGGATGTGAAATTCCCTATCCGTATAATATCAACTTATTCTCACATATATATATATTAATTGAAAGATATCATAATGTTGGAACAATTATAGGAGATGATTATAAGGTAAAACTCTTAGAATTGAAAAAGTTTAAAAAGAAAGACAAAATACTAATTATTAGTAAAAAAATAATGAATAATATAAATGCTTTTTTAAATTTTGAACTTCCAGAAGTAGAGACATTTTATTTGTATCAATATTTAAACTCTTCTAGAGTTAATGATGCTCAAACTACAGATATTAATAAAGTTTCAGATGCTTTAAGAAATATTACAATATTTTTGATAAAAGAAGTTTCTAAAAATCCAAAATTTGGGAATTTAAACAGTAAAGGTTTATTTATTAATTTGGTTAACCATATAAAACCAATGCTAAAAAGATTGGAAAATGGTATAAAAGTAAAAAATAATCTATTAGAACAAATAACTTTAGAATATCCAGAATTATTTAATGCGGTAAAGGAAGCTACTATTATTGCTAGCAATAGGTTTTGTTTAAAAAGAATCAATGATGAAGAGGTTGGATTCCTAACAGTTTATTTCGCACAAGCTTTTGAGAACTTGCGGCCTCCCATTAACATTTTAATAGTATGTACAACTGGTTTCGGTACAGCTCAACTCTTGAAAGCAAAAATAAAAAAGAGATTTTCTGAATTAAACATTGTTAAATTGGTTGCAAGTCGAGATTTAAAAGCAGTATTAGATAGTCATCCAGAAGTAAATTTAGTTGTTTCAACTATTAATTTAAAAAATGCTTCTTCAATACCAATTTTGGTTGTCAGCGCTATGTTTACAATGGAAGATCAAAAACACTTAGAAAGAGAAGTCGATATTATTCGCAAAGGGATGATGAATTAGGTGAAAAAAATTTTTTTATGGGAACCTTCTTTTGAAAGTGCTAATAAGTCTGATTTTATTAATGATGTGGTTAATTATTTGTTCAAAGAAAAATTGATTTGCAATAGAGAAAAGATTGAAGATGCAATTAACTATAGAGAAAAGTTAAATAATACCATTATTGATCATAACTTAGCTGCACCACATATTCAAAATGCAAATGTAAAACAAGCAATTTTATTATTTATAAAATTAAGACCAGGAGAATATATAAAAGATTGGTCAGAAAATAATATAAAGGTTGATAGGTTTATATTTACATTAATTCCTGAGAAGTGTAGATTACAAGATTTACAGTCTTTAAAAAATTTTTATATACATCTTTCAAAAGAAAATGTAATACGTTTATTTTGCCAAGGAGAAAGAACTAAGATTAGAGATTTATTATTAAGAGAGGAAGATTGGTTATGAAGTTGGAATCGTTAGAGAATTTCCTAGATAAGAAAACTATAATTGTTAATTTAGCAGCAAATACTAAAGATGAAGTTATTAAAGAACTTGCAAAGAGATTCTATGATGAAGGATATATAAACTCGATTGATGAATTTGTAGCAGCGGTATATGAGAGAGAAAAAGAGGGAGTAACGGGTATTGGAAATCATGTGGCTATACCTCACGGTAAAAGTTCTACTGTAAGGGAAAATGGTGTTTCTATTGCAATCCTTAATCATGAAATAGAATGGGAATCTCTGGATGATACTGGTGCAAAAGTGGTTGTTTTATTTGATGTTGGGGACGGTAGTAATGGTTCAAAAGAGCATTTAAAAATGCTATCTATTTTTGCAAGAAAATTGGGTAAAAAGAAAGTGATTAATTCTTTGTTGAAAGCCAAAACGGTTGATGACGTAATTGATGCATTTAGAGATTAGAATGGAGGAATTTAATTATGAAGATAGTTGGGGTTTCGGCATGTACAGTTGGTATCGCTCATACTTACTTAGCACAGCAAAAAATTGAAGACGCTGCCAAAAAGATTGGAGATGAAGTAAAAATTGAGACTCAAGGTACAATTGGAACGGAAAACGCTTTAAAAAAAGAAGAAATTAAGGAAGCAGATATTGTTCTTCTTGCTGTAGATGTAAAAATATCTGGTGAAGAACGATTCAAAGGAAAAAAGATTGTTAAAGTTTCAACCGAAACAGCTATCAAATCACCCAATAAATTAGTTGCTAAATTGCATGAAATTGTGGAAAAGAAAAATTGAATTTTTTTCATTTAATTCTATGAGGAGGAGTAATTTATGAAGGAATTTTTAAAGAAAGCAAATTTTAAGGGGCATTTATTAACGGCTATATCGTATTTAATTCCCATTGTTTGCGGTGCAGGATTTGTTATAGCTATTGGCATGGCTTTGGGAGGTAAAAGTCAAGATTCATTAGTTATTGGAAAATTTAATTTCTTCCAAGCTTTAGCTACACTAGGCGGACATGCTTTGGGAATGTTACCAGTAATTATTGCAACTGGTATAGCTTTTTCAATTGCTGGCAAGCCTGGAATTGCTCCCGGCTTTGTTGTTGGACTTGCAGCAAACGCCATTAGTGCTGGTTTTATTGGTGGTATTATTGGAGGATATATTGCCGGATGGATAGCATTTGCTATTTTGAAATATGTAAAAGTCCCTGACTGGGCTAAAGGATTGATGCCAACTTTGATTGTTCCATTTTTAGCATGTCTATCAAGTGGTTTAATCATGATTTACATTATTGGCACACCTGTTTCTTGGTTTACATCTTGGCTTACTGCTTTATTAAAAGGATTGAATGGTACATCAAATTTGATTTTTGGAGCTATCTTAGGAATCTTAAGTATCGTTGATTTTGGCGGACCAATTAATAAAACTGCTTTTGCCTTTGCATTGACTTTACAAGCACAAGGAATTAATGGACCAGTTACCGCGCTGCAATTAACTAATACAGCGACTCCAATAGGCTTTGGCTTTGCATTTTTAGTTGCCAAAATGCTTCATAAAAATATTTATACGCGTGAAGAAATTGAAACGTTAAAATCTACTGTGCCAATGGGCTTTGTAAATATTGTCGAGGGATCAATTCCAATTGTCATGAATGATATTATTCGAGGAATTATTGCTGCTGGTCTTGGCGGAATGTGTGAAGGCGCAATCTTAATGTCTCTAGCACATGGTGAAGGTGCAACAGTACCATTTGGAGGATTCTTAATGCTACCAACTATGGGTAAAAATTGGTGGGTAGGTTTACTAGCGATTTTAGTTAATGTACTAGTAACTGGTGTAGTTTATGCTTTAATAAAGAAAAATGTTTCAGTTGATGAGAAAAAAATTAATAAAGAAGAAGATATAAGTTTAGATGATGTTCAAATAATGTAGATAATTAAAAAAATGAAAGGAACTATTTTAAAATGACACACAAAATTCAATTATCACCATCATTAATGACAATGGACCTAGATAAGTTTAAAGAAGAAATTGAGTTCTTAAATGGAAAAGTTAATTCTTATCATGTAGACATAATGGATGGGCATTTTGTCCCGAATATTACTTTATCACCTTGGTTTATTGAGCAGGTTAGAAGAATCTCAAATATTCCTTTGTCAGCACATTTGATGGTGACAGATGCAAGCTTTTGGGTTGAAAGATTAATTGATATTAAATGTGAATTTATTTGTATGCCAGCTGAAGTCATTAATGGTGTGGCCTTTAGATTAATTGATGAGATACATGGTGCAGGTTTGAATGCAGGGGTGGTTTTAAATCCTGAAACACCTGTAAGTGAGATTCAAAATTATATTAATTTAGTCGATAAAATAACTATTATGACAGTAGATCCAGGATATGCAGGTCAAAGATTTTTAAAGAGTTGTTTGAATAAAGTTGTTAAACTTAGAAAATTACGTGAAGAAAATAATTATAAATATGAAATTGAAGTTGACGGTTCAACTAATTTTAAACATTGGAAATTAATGTCTGATGCGGATCCAGATATTTATATTATTGGACGTAGTGGGTTATTTGGCTTAACTAAAAACATTGAAGATTCTTGGAATCAAATGATTAGGGAATATGAAGAATGTACTAATTATAAATTTAATAATGGTATATATATAAATAAGTAATTATATTCTGATTTAATTGGTTCTTTTTCAAACATCCTAAAGTAAGAGGTATCAAGACTGTGACGATAATCTTGATACCTCTTTTAGGTGGTAAGCACCTAACAACCGACCGTTCAAAAAAAGACCAGCTAATCTCATTTTGGATCAGTTGGTCATTTTGCTACGGCCATTTTTGCTAGAATCGTTGATTTGCTTTCATTTTGCCAATTCCATGGCAAATATGCTTCCAGTTCATCAGTTTTCATGAATACTGGCAGTTTTGATATTTTTCCGATTATATCTTGTAAATATTTAAAGGGAGTTAAGCCATTTGCTTTGGCACTTTCAATCAAAGACATCCAAATCGCATTAGCTTCAGCTCCTTTCGGGCTGGTACTGAAAAGCCAATTCTTTCGGCCAATTACATAACTTTTCATATTTCGTTCTGAAGCGTTATTGCTTAAATCAATTTCGCCAAAATTTAGAATTTGATTTAAAGCTTTTCGCTGATTTTGAGCGTAAATCAATGCTCTGCCTAAACGTGATTTTGGTAATGCTTCAGCTTGATCACACCATTGCCAAAAACTATCAATCAATGGTTTT
>NZ_AHYZ01000076.1 GCF_000255495.1 Liquorilactobacillus vini DSM 20605 | reverse complement strand
TAACTACAACTGCAATTCCTACCACAACTCCCAGTACATACGTCAAACGGCCACCAACAACGGGTAAGACCAATAAGCCACCTAAAGGAGCCATATTAGTGGAAGAACCTAAAGAAGCAATAACTGAGCCAGCTGCTGATCCAACCATAATTGATGGAATAACTCTGAACGGATCAGTTGCAGCAAAAGGAATTGCCCCTTCCGTAATGCCACAGGCTCCCATAACAATAGCTGCCTTGCCTGAATTACGTTCCTCTTCAGTAAAACGACTCCGCAAAATCAATGAAGACACACCTAATCCAATTGGTGGAATACAAATTGCAACTCCAGCCATTCCCATCAAATGACCGTTTCCAGTTGAAATCAAAGCAACAGCTGTGGTATAAGCAATCTTATTTAACGGACCACCCATGTCAAATGAAATCATACAACCAACAATGATTGCTAAAACTATTGATGAACCAGTCGACATGTTTTTCAGCCAACTCGTTAAACCACTAACAACACTGCCAAGTGGCGTAGCAATTATATAAATATAAAGCAACCCAATGATTAAAGAAACAACTAGCGGAATTACAATAATTGGCATTAACGGTTTAATAAATGCTGGCACTTTCCATTTCTTAACCCATTTTGCCAGATAACCTGCAGAAAAGCCAAGTAAGAGTCCTCCCAAGAATCCAGTCGAAATTTTTCCTGTGCCGACTGGATTCGCTGCAAGATAACCCAAGATCAACCCGGGGATTAAACCAGGACGACCGGCAATTGAATATGAAATATATCCTGCCAAGACTGGTACCAGCAAAGCCATTCCTGCTGCACCGATTGTTTCAATATTAGCTAGAAAAGGAACTTTGACATTCACACCACCACTAAAAGCTAAAGCAATCGCATACAAAATACCACCAACTGTAACCGTTGGAATCATATATGATACACCTGTCATTGCATGATTTTTTATCTCACTAAAAGCTTTGTTCATTGTAGCTCACTTCCTTATTTTTTTATTTTTTCTAATGCTTTTTGAATAACTTTTTCCGGTTCAGTAACACACGAAGAAACTGATGTCTCATAAACTGGTTTTCCTTCAAATCTTTCTTCACCTTCAATTGAAACATCAACACCCAGAATTACCACATCTGCTTCGTCAATCTCCGCTTTAGTTAATTCATTCTCTGCGCCCATTGCTCCTTGTGTTTCGATCTTGATTTGATAATCTAACTTCTTGGCGGCTTTTTCTAAAGCACTTTGCGCCATATAGGTGTGTGCTATCCCTGCTGTACAAGCTGTAATCCCTACAATTTTCATTACAAAGCTTCCTTTCTTTTAATCATCTGTCGGATCTATAATCTCGATCACTTTTTTCTTATCATCGGTTGTCAAAAGATGTTGACGAAATTGATCATCAATAATTCTGCGAGCAATATTTGCCAAGATAGTTAAATACGAGTTTCCTTTTTCTGCTTCTGGTACACCAATCAAAAAGATCAAATGGACCAACTGTTTATTCCAATAAATTCCCTTAAGTGATTTGGCAAAACAAATAAATGGTTTTTTGACAGCATTTGTTTTACCATGCGGAACAGCTACCTGATAGCCAAGCGAAGTTGAAATCTCAGCCTCTCGTGTATAAACTGCTTTCAAAAACTTTTCACTGTCATTTAAACGATTGTCATCATTTGCTAATTTTACTAAATGTTTTATTAAATCATTCTTGTCCGTTGCTGCAACATTTAGATCAATAAGCTTTTCTGATATGAGCAAATTGATCACCTCCTAAGTCAAACTTGAATGTCTTAAATTGATTATGGTCAAAATTACCTTCTTTCAGATTGGATTTAGTTTTTTCATCCAACCCGACTTCAGTTGCTTTCACTGGTAATTTGATTGTGGCTTTGCGTAGCAAGAATGGATTAAAGCAACGTAAAATTACTTGGTCACTTTCTTCAGCTTTTTTGATTGCACTAACAACTGCTGAAGAATCCTTTAAATCTAACAAACTGATTCGTGTAGGTAATTCTTTTTGCTCTGGTTCATTACGGATAAAGCGAATTCGACTATTCAAAAAGGGTGCTAATTCATAAACTTGCACTGGTGAGTAAAATTCTTTAGCTATCTTGCTAACCTGCGAATCATCGAATGCGGCTTGCGAGTAATAAAAGCCAAAATCAAAGCTTAATCTACCAATTAGTTCGGCTGCTGGGGTCGCCACAATAGTTTCTCCTGATGCTCGTCCTGGTCGATATTTCAAATCAGTTTTGCCCATCTGGCTGTTAGCGCGAAAAATAGTCAACGCTAACTGATCAAAATTCTCTCCAACAATTTCATATTCTCGTGGTCCATCAGTAAATCCAGCAACTGTTTGATGGTTATCACTGACAGCAGCAAAACTCTGTAATGGATTAATCTCAGTTGGTTTTTCAACCCACCCCTTTATTTGCCAATTTGTTGCATTAGGATCAACAACTGGCCGTTTAACAACTCCAAACAAACTATCAGCAATTGATGACTTAGTTCGATCTCCTAACTGTGAAACCAAACGTAACCGATGATTAGAAACTGGATTGTCAACACGAACATTAATTCCGATAACTTGCTCAGCTGCTTTTAAGGTTACAGTAACAGTTGCTTTCATTTTGTCTGTAACATGATGTTCAGCACGTCGTATTAAGGTATCAGGCAAATTAAAGATCAAAGTAACAGCTAAAGATTGACTAATATCACCTATTTTGGTCTCAATTTTCTTCACTTGTGCATTTTTAGAGGATATCAGCCAATCATTTTCCGGTGGAGAATAATTATAAGAATCGCCAGCATCACCGTTATCAATTAAATTAAACTGATGATAATGAGTTTTACCGTTTTGATTGTCATGAACTGTAAAAGCATGAGTTTCTGGCTCAAAAGATACTGAATAATACTGATTAGAGATCTTCTCTGAATTGACTGTTTTTAGATAACTTAACGGTAAATTTTTTGCGGCTTCAAATAAAATTGTTGATACCCTAAACCTGCAATATCTTTGATCAAAAACCTAACATGTGAATAAAAAACTTGTTTAGGTGTTGAGGAAGCATTTGTATCAGTACGATACATGGTTGGTGTCAACAACTCAGCTTGATGCAAAACATAATCACTTTGATCTTGTTGACTAAGAACTTCATATGGTACTGAATTACCTTGATCATCCAAAAAACTAAATGAGCCATCAGGTAAATAAAGATTAGCTTCTAAGACTGTCGTTCTTGCATATGGCAAAGGATTAAAAACCGTAAATGAATATGAATTATCTTGCGCAATATTGCTGCTAATGTCACGCATTGTTTTCTCTAACAGATTCTGGGCAAAATCAGTAGCAATTTTGTTTCGCGCCTGAATATCAAAATTTGTTGAATCACTATTACAGTTGCCAATACTATCATGAGCAGAGTTCTCTAATAATTTTTTCCAAATAAATTCCAATTCTGAATGTGGATATCGTAAACCTAAACTATAGCCCAAGGTTGTAAGAGGTTCGACAACATTGACCAAAAAATTTTCTAATTGATTATTAGCTTGTTTTAAGTCTGCTCGTGTTGAATAAATGCTTTTATGAACTCGTGAATCTTCCCCATCAGTGAGTTCACCATAAACTTTTGGAAGTGTTACTTGATGATCTTTTAAATCACGTTGCAAAGAATCCATATATTTTTCTGGTGAAGAGATTTGATACACTCGCGCTGGATCAATCTGATTCAATTGAGCAACTATTTGTTCTAGATGATGGTTAATGGGCAATTGATCAAAACCATTTGGCAAATAAAGGTCAGTAATCTGTGAACGATTTTCCAATTTAGGAATCATAGTTTTGACAAAGCCTTGCAGATCAACAGAATCAGTTGGAATATTTGCTCCATAAAAATATCCAAATGGAATTTGTAAAGCTGTAATTGGAGTACCATCATCTCCAATCCATTCAAATTCAGTTTTTGCCAATTTTGAATTACCAATTCCACGCCAAAAGATTACTTGATGAATTCCGAATTTTTGATAGATTTGCGGTAAATTCCCTCCCTGTCCGAAAATATCCGGACAATAGCCAATCTTCATACTATGTCCCATTGCCTGAGCATAATCAATTCCGTAATACAAATTACGAACAATCGACTCTTGACTAATTGCTAATTGATCTGTTTGGGTATACCATGGTCCAAATAGTAGCCGGTGATTACTAATTAATTGTCGTAAAACTGCTTTTTTTTCGGGATAAAATCTTAAATAATCTTCGAGTAATGAACTTTGGGCATCAAAAAGATAAAAATAAGTTTTAGAATGGTTCTGTAAAGTTTCAATTACTTCATTGACTTGACTAATCAAATATACGGTTGCTCGTGTATTTTGAAAATACCATTCACGATCCCAATGAGTGTGTGGAACAATATGAACTGTTGTTTTTTTCATATTTTGATCCTCCTTCCACAATCAATATTAAAACCGCTTACACAGCTGAACAATGCCAAAAGTTTGCGCGACAAGGCGAAAAAGTGTGTACACATCTTTTTAAAAAATCATAACCGCCCAGTACGCTGGAAGTGTATTGGCCAGGGAATTGGCAAGACGAAAGCAAATCAGCGATTCCTGCAAAAATGACTGTAGCAAAAAGACCAACCGATCTCATTTGAGATTTCAGATGGTCTTTTAGTAATTATAATGACCTTAATTGTTGCACTTGGTCAATTAAAGAAAAGCAATGTTGCAATGCGTCCCGGAAAACAAATTGAAAGTGATAGGAAAAGACTTGGCAATCTGGTATTTCTGCCGGCCCTTCTTCTTCCACTGTTGACATTTGCTGGTGCAGAATTTTTAGCTCCTTTAAAAATAGCCGATAAATTTCTCTTTGATTCTTCAAATTCCACTTTAGTTGCTTTAGGTATTGCATGTATTATATGCTGGATAGCAGCAATGCTTGTAACTAAAAAAGGCGTAAAGAGTTCTTTTTTTGAAGGATATCGACTTCTAGATGCAATCAGCTGGACACTTGTTTTGCCACAGCTTTTAGCAACATTAGGTACCATTTTCACTGAAACTGGGGTTGGAAAAACGATTTCAAAAATAATTACATCTGTGGTTCCTGATAACTCTTTATTCTGGACAGTTGTGGTATTTTGCTTAGGAATGGCTATCTTTACCTTAATCATGGGAAACGCTTTTGCTTCTTTCCCAATACTGGCATCTGGTATTGCAGTACCACTCTTAATAAAGGGATTTGGCGCAACACCCGAACAAATAGGCGCTTTAGCTATGTTTTCAGGTTATTGCGGGACTTTAATGACACCGATGGCTGCAGAGTTTAACATCGTACCCGCTTCGCTTCTTGAATTAGATGATAAAAATCTTGTCGTAAAAGTACAAATCCCAACTGCTTTATTTGTATTAGTATTTAATGTATTACTTATGTATGCAATGATAAAACTCAACTTTTAAAAAGAAAGGAAAATAGCAAAATGAAACTTTTATTAACAGGATTCGATCCATTTGGAAAAGATAAAATAAATCCAGCAATTGAAGCAGTAAAAAAAGTACCAGATGAAATTTCTGGATTGCAGATAGCCAAGTTAGAAATACCTACAGTATTTTTCAAGAGTGCTGAAAAAATACATAAGGCTATTTTAAGTGAAAAACCAGACTTTATTTTAAATATTGGTCAAGCTGGTGGAAGATACGGTATTACACCAGAGAGGGTCGCTATCAATTTTGATGATGCAAGAATTCCTGATAACGAAGGGCAGCAGCCTAAAGAGGAACTTATTCATGATGATGGTGAAAATGCTTATTTCACACAGCTGCCGGTTAAAGAAATGTCTAAGGCAATAAAAGAAGAGCAAATTCCTAGCTATGTTTCAACAACTGCCGGTGCATTTGTTTGCAACCATGTGATGTATCAAGTCCAATACATGATTCATAGGGAATTTCCAAATATAAAAGGTGGTTTTATGCATATTCCATTTCTTCCTTCACAAGTTGTTAATCGTCCAGGTGTCCCGTCATTAAGTCTTGCTGATGATGTTCGTGGAATAACTGCTGCAGTTAAAGTGTTGGCAGTCAAATAACAAATGTAAGCATCTAATAAGTAAGCACCTAATGATCGACCGTTAAAAAAAGACCAGCTAATCTCATTTGGGATCAGTTTTGCCACAGATAAGATAAATGCCTTTAATTTTTCGCATATCAAGCAACATCATTTGAAAATCGCCTTAATTAAAGAACCTAAAACATATCCCTGGATGCGATTATACACGATAACAGATTTGTTATCATCAACTCTAACTTGAAAAGCTTTAGTAGGAGCCGAAGTATGAGGATTAAAGGACTTATCCATTTTGATCTGAACAACATCAGGTTTATTAGTCATAAAAACACCTCATCATTCTTTATGGTTCTATTATATAAGGTAATTTGTTTCAAGATATACACTAGTTGTACTTTTAAATATTGTTACGTAAAATATCTTTTTCTTACATTAGAAAATATGTATCTTTAAAGTGGAGGCCACTGAATCTACTAAT
The DNA here is from genome assembly GCF_000255495.1 of Liquorilactobacillus vini DSM 20605. Taxonomy (GTDB): domain Bacteria; phylum Bacillota; class Bacilli; order Lactobacillales; family Lactobacillaceae; genus Liquorilactobacillus; species Liquorilactobacillus vini. The sequence goes on along the minus strand of NZ_AHYZ01000076.1, from coordinate 1,202 downwards.
AGATTACAACACAAAAACCACCCTTTCTGGACAGCTTTCAATCCTATTTGCCTAAAAGGCTCTTATGAGATCCAGTTCTAACCAGGGTCAAAATAAGATCTTGCTGCTCAATTTTATAGATTAGTAGCCAGTCCCCACGAGGACCATCAACATGTAGCTCTCGGTATCCTTTCCACGCGCTGCTTGAAGACAACGCGTGATCTGCATACTTTTTGCTTAAAAGTTTGGCGTTCGTTCCAACGGCTAAAAGATTAACAGCCGTCTTTAGCTCATCAACAGGCCAGTGCTTTTTGGAGAGACGTTTTAAATCACGTTTAAATGTTGGAGTCGGAATCAGTCTATACATTCAAGTCTCTCCACATGTCATCAGGAGTGCTGTATTTTTTAAGCAGCTCTGGGTGCTTTGCTTCTTTCAAAGCTTGTAAGGTTTCAACTGGTAGGCTAGTTGGGGTAAACGGGAGGGCGTGATCTTTCACCATTTTTGTCATGAACATAGTAACAGCTGTGGTCAAGTCTATTCCCATATCATTTGCTACGATTTGAGCAGCACTTTTTAATTCAGGATCAATACGAATATTCAAGCGAGCTTCTTTCTTTTTTGTTGCCATTGATAGCCACTCCTTTCTATCTGATAACTTAATCATATCACAAAACATCCCATTGTGAACACAATGGGATGTTTTTAATAGGGATGAATTTGTGCAGGTTCATTTTACATGTATCTCATTATACATATAGCGATAGTTAAGGAATCGAATAAAACACCTGTTAGTATTAACAAGAAAAGGGATAGACATGAATTGAATTGTACCGCCCATTCCTTTCAATAAATTTAACCAAAACTCGATTGTCAAATGGTGATGTTAAAGAACTTTTTCGTCAACAACTCGAAACAGCTATTAATCGAATCTTGCAAGCTGAACTAACAGCTTTGCTTGGTTATGATCCTGATGACCGCAGTGGCTTTAATACTGGCAATTCTCGTAATGGCCAGTATTATCGTTTAATTGACGCTGAAGATGGTAAGTTGAAGATTGCTGTGCCGCGTGATCGTCAGGGCCATTTTCATAATCACCAGCTTCTAACTTATTCTCGTCGTCAGGACGCTTTAGAAACAACAATCATTCAGCTTTATTCCAAGGGCGTTACGACCCGTGAAATTGCAGATTTGATTGAAAAAATGTCTGGTTCCTATTATTCAG
>NZ_AHYZ01000077.1 GCF_000255495.1 Liquorilactobacillus vini DSM 20605 | reverse complement strand
TTTGCAAAAATTACCGTTCCAGAGTATCCTTTGCGATCTGCATAATTCCAATATGCTTGATAGCCAGGGAAATTCAGTTCAATTTGCTTAGCTTGGAGTTTGGTTTCTTGCAAGCAAAAAAAATCACTATCCAGCTGTTTAAAAATTGCTTGAAAGTCTTTTTTTAAAACAGCTCGTAGACCATTAACATTCCATGAAATAAATTTCATATGGGTTTACACCTTTCTTTATTTGTCTTAAATTGATTTTAGCAGTCTGAAGTAAAAAAAACTAGTTTCAGATCTTTGAATAAAAATGGTAGAATTAACTTAGATTAATTATTAGGTGAGGATTGTTTGAACAATGAAAATTAAAACAGCATCTTTTGTAGATCAGTTTCCAGAAATTGAAATTTTAAAGAATGAATCACTGGCAAAATATACTAACACCAGAACTGGTGGACCGGCTGAATTTTTGGCATTTCCTAATAGCATTAAGCAGCTACGCCAATTGGTTATGTCAGCACGACAAGCAGATCTCGAATTGACAGTTTTAGGAAACGCTAGCAATTTAATCGTCCGGGATGGTGGAATTGATGGTTTAGTGATTATTTTACAAAAAATGAATAAAATTACTTGCGTTGCTGATCAAGTGGTTGCTGAAGCGGGCGCTGCAATGATCCAGGCTACTGAAGTTGCTTGGCAAAATGGGTTGACGGGGCTGGAATTTGCAGCAGGAATTCCTGGCAGCGTTGGAGGAGCAATCTTTATGAATGCTGGCGCTTATGGAGGAGAAGTGGGACAAGTTGTTAAAAAAGTTAAAGTGATTGATCGGCAAGGAAATTTAAAAAATTATTCGCAAGAAGACCTGCAATTTAGTTATCGGCATAGCCGGATTCAGGATGAAGATGATTTGATAATTGAGGCAACCTTTTCATTAAAGCCTGGTCAGCCAACTTTGATTCGAAAAAAAATGGATGATTTAAACTTTCGGCGGGCAGCCAAACAGCCTTTGGAATATCCTTCATGTGGGAGTGTCTTTAAGCGCCCTAAGGGGTACTACACTGGGAAATTGATCCATGATGCTGAGCTTCAAGGCTATCGGGTCGGAGATGCACAGGTTTCATTAAAACATGCGGGGTTTATCGTTAACTTGAATCATGCAACTGCTGGCGATTATTTAGCAGTAATTCAACATGTTCAAGCAATTATTTGGCAAAAATTTCAAGTCCATTTAGAAACTGAGGTTCGAATTATCGGTAAAAATTGATTTACAGCGTAGTTTGTTGATTAAAAAGGCAGACTACTTTTTTTTAGGCAATTTTTTTGTAATAATAGAATTAAGATAATTAATGTAGAAAAATTGGCAGAAGTTAAGGCGGTGCAAAAATGGCAATTGTTGAAACAATCATTGGATTAATTTTAATGGTCCTTGTTTCAAATTTGATCAATCATTATTTCAAATGGCTACCAGTTAGTTTAGTCCAAATTTTTTTAGGAACAATCGTCGCCTTAATTTTTAATATAAAAATTGATTTGGATGCCAACTGGTTTTTGCTGCTGTTTATTGCTCCATTACTGTATAATGATGGTCGTCGGTTTCCGCGTAAAGAACTCTGGAAGTTAAAAGGCCCGATTTTTAATAATGCAATTTTGTTGGTTTTTTTAACAATGTTGGTTGGTGGTTTTTTGATTGCTCAACTAATTCCTAGCATGCCTTTACCGGTCGGAATTGCATTAGCAGCTGTTTTGGCTCCGACAGACCCAGTAGCGGTTCATTCAATATCAAAACAGGTTAAATTGCCAGAGAATGTTTTGCATTTAGTTAGCGGAGAAAGTTTGATTAACGATGCTAGCGGCTTAATTGGTTTTAAATATGCAATTGCAATTGTCATTACGGGCTATTTTTCATTATATCAAGCAGTTGGGGACTTTTTTTATGTTTCAATTATTGGGGGATTAGCTGGGTTATTATTAATGGGGTTGGTTATTTTAATTATTGAATGGTTGATAATTAAGGATTTCAATGATGTTGTTTTCAACACTGTCTTACAAGTTTCGATTCCTTTTATTATTTATCTCGTCACTGAAAAGTATTTACATGCCTCTGGAGTGATTGCCGTAGTCGTTGCTGGTGTTTTTTTTGCGAGTCAGCGAAATAATTTTATCAGCGTTCAACCGGAGATTAATCTGGTAACGGAAAGAACTTGGGATATTATTGCTTATTTGTTAAATGGTACTATGTTTACAATTTTGGGAGTAGAATTGCCTTTTGCCATGCAAGGTGCAATCAAAAGCGATCGCGTTGACACATTTCGGGCATTTTTGCTGATTGGGGCTGTTTGGCTGATTTTATTAGTCATCCGAGTTGGTTGGACATTTGTTTATCAGTTGTTTGATCACCAAAAAACCAAGCTGTTGGCAAGATTGAAAATTGCATTAATTTCCGGATTATCAGGTGTCAGAGGGGCAATCACTATGGCTGGCGTTTTAACGATTCCGTTGACAATTGCCAGTGGAGCACCATTTCCCGAAAGATCTTTAGTCTTGTTTTTAGCGGCAGGTGTTATTATTTTAAGTATGTTGATGGCTATCATTGTTTTGCCGTTCTTGGCTGGTAAGTCATTAGCTATCCAAACGCGAGGCGCAAACACTGAATTAAATACTGATGAATTAGACAATGATGAAGATCAGACAGATAGCGTTGCAGAACAAGTCCCAATTCTAACAAAAAATCAAGCTAAATTATATATATTGAAGAATGCTGTCCGTAGTTTAGAAGAACAACGTCGCCAACAAAATCAATTAGCAGTTTACCAACTGATTTTGGAATATCAGTATTTAATTAAGAAACTTGAAATTTCTGAAGAAGATCAACCAAATGAGGCTAGTATTATTACCGATGAATTAAAATTAAATCGGGTTGCTATCAAGGGTCAGCAAAAAGAGTTGCAAAGATTATATCAGTCAAATCAAATTCAGCAGAAGGTTTTTCAATATTATCAAAGACGTTTGGAACATCAGCTAAAGGAAATTGATCACGGTGCAACCTTACCACAATTTGGAATATTGTTTAGCTTAAGAAGGACGATTTTGCGTTTTGATCGACAATTTAAAGTTAGATATGGAAATCAACAGGCCAAACAATTTATGGCTCAAATTAGATTGGTTGAACGGGCGTTAGCCAAAATAGCCATTAAAACACTTTCTGAATATTTGCGTGATTCAAATGTTAACGAGAAGAAATTTAATCGAGAAGCAATCTATCATCTGATTATTCGTTACCGAACCTTGATTGAAAAACAAAAAAATCAAACAAGTTCCGACCCAACTGCCTATCAACAACAAATGAAAAGCTTGCGTTTAAAATCAATCAATGTTCAGCGTCTATCTTTACAATTCCTGATCGAACAAGGTTATTTAGATCATCGCACAGCCATGCAATTAAGACAATATATCAATCATGAGGAGAATCTGCAGTTGCAGATCGATCCGATTTAATAGTTGGAGTTTGACTTTCAAGTTGTTGAAATTCAAAGCGGTTAATAAACATGCAACCCCAAATTAATAGCTGCAATGCATACATGAAAGCAACAAAAACTAACATTCGCCAGTTCCACATATTAATCAGTTGTTGAATAGCCCATTTGGGATCTAAAATTAAATAAATAGTGTGTAATCTTAAAAAGCGGCCAATATAAATACCAATTGCTGATAAAACAAGTAAGATATTGATCAGCACAACTTGATTGAGCCGACTCCAGCGCTTTAAGTGCCAGAGGACTTGATCAGCTACATATTCCAAACTAATTGTTCCAATCAGTGCACAGGCTAAAGCCCCCATCAGCAAGTTGGTAAATTTCAGCCAAAGATGTAGATTAAAAACCATTAATTTGGTCAAACTATTATATGGATCCAACATTGCCAGGTGAAAAAGATCGGTTAGCTCGTATGGAGCATTCGGGAAAAATAAGAGCCAGATTAAGAATAATAAAAAAAACCAGAAATTGTTTTGGCGGTAGTTGATGTAAAAACCAATTTCGATTGGAATGTATGCTAAAAAGGTATTCAGTAATAAAAAACTATAAACTTCACCTTTCAAATAAACTGTCAAATAAATATATAACATGTAAGACCAGAAAAATATTCTCAGCAGCCAACGATTCTTTTTTGTCATTTTCTCACCTGATTTCGAACTTTAATCAATTCTAACAGATTTATTAAGGCAGTAGGTTCAAAAAGCAATTTCTTAACTATTTTGAAAAAAACATTAGTGATATAATCAATTTGTTGAAATCAGGGAGGTTAAATTTGTGACCAGTGATATTGAAAATTTACTAAGCTGGCAAACGGCAATTCATTTACTGGATATCTTAGTGGTGTGGTTTGTTATTTATGAATTAATGATGCTGATTCGGGGGACTAAAGCAGTTCAACTGCTAAAGGGTGTTGTAGTCATTATCATCATTAAAGTTGTCAGTTTGTATATCGGACTAAAAACTGTTTCTTGGATCACGGACCAAGTGATTAATTGGGGCTTGATTGCAATTATTGTCATTTTTCAGCCAGAAATTCGCCGTGGCTTGGAACATTTAGGTCGTGGTTCAATTTTTGTCCATAATAATAAGGAAAATGAAAACCAAAATAAAATGATTGATGCTCTAGATCAAGCTGTGCAATATATGTCAAAAAGAAGAATCGGAGCTTTGATCACGATTCAAATGAAAACTGGCTTGGAGGATTACATTGAGACCGGGATTAAATTGGATGCCGATATTACCGGAGCGTTACTAATTAATATTTTTATACCTAATACTCCTTTACATGATGGGGCAGTGATTATTAGAAATAATAAAGTTGCCGTAGCAGCAGCTTACTTGCCACTTTCAGAAAGCAATCTGATCCCTAAAGAATTAGGAACTCGTCATCGTGCTGCAGTGGGAATTAGTGAGGTCACCGACGCCTTGACGATTGTGGTGTCAGAGGAAACTGGGGGTGTGACAGTTACTAAGAATAATGAACTGCTTCGTGACTTGACTCGCGATGATTATTTAAAATTACTAAAAAAAGAATTATTAGTAACTCCACAAAAGTCAAGTCATTCGCCCGTAGTTGGCTTTTTTGAGGGCTTTTTTAAGGAGGGCAAGCATTAATGAACTGGAATCGATTATTTGATAACAAATGGTTTTATCGTTTGCTTGCACTAGTTTTTGCTGTTTTGTTATTCAATTATGTTAATTCAATTGGCATCGGCGATCGGGAACAATCTTCGGCAGCCAATAATCAAAATGGTAACTCAGTAGTTGCTGAAAGGTCTGAAACATTAAATTTTCCGTTAAGTATTAACGTTGATAGTGATAAATATTTTGTATCTGGCTACCCAGAAAAAGTTAAAATTAAAATCAGTGGTCAAAGTTCATTGGTAACTGCTGCAACTAATACCCGAAATTTTAGTGTTTATGCTGACTTGACTGGTTTAAAACCTGGGCAACATTGGGTCAAGCTAAAACAAGCTGGTTTGAATCGTGATTTAAATTATCAAATTTCACCAGCGAAGATCAAAGTAAAAATCAGTTTAAGAAAAACAAAGACTTTTCCGGTTTCAGTTAATTACAGTTCGGATCAACTGGCAAGTGGCTATCAAGCTGATAAAGCAGTCGTTAGTCCAAGAACTGTCACAGTGACTGGGGCAAAAAAGGATGTTGAGCGAATTGCAAAAGTTCAGGCAAATTTGCAGTTATCAAGTGGGACTCAATCAACAGTTAATCGTCAGGTGATGTTGCAAGCAGTCAACAATAGCGGTAAAATTTTAAACGTAGTTATTAGTCCAGAAACTGTAAAAGTTCGTTTACCAATTTTTTCATCTGAAAGTGAAAAAAAGGTTCCGTTGAATTTTGTTGCCAGTGGTAATTCGGACAATTATGATTATAGTTTTTCAAGTAATATCAAGGAGGTCACGGTCAAAGGAACTAAAAGCGCATTGGCCAACCTTTCTAAATTCACCGTTTCGGTACCAATTGATAATGTAACTTCAGATACGACGAAAGAAGTTGATTTGGTCTTACCATCTAAAGGCATTTCAAGCGTTAATCCTAAATCAGTTAGAGTAAATATCAATGTTAGTTCAGTTTCGGCTGGTAATGCTAATTCTGCTGGCGGTACGACTTCAGCCAAAAAGGATTCATCAACCTCCTCAACTGAGAGTGAAAGCTCTGATTCAGATTCGGGAACATCAAAAACAAATGCAAGTGCGACGATCAATTCAGATAGTGAAACAACCTCCAGCTCTGCAACTGGAAGTACAACAGAAAACTAAGTTTAGAGACAGAAATGAGGAAGTATATTTATGAAGTATTTTGGAACAGATGGAGTCCGCGGAATTGCTAATCAGGAGTTGACGCCAGAATTGGCTTTTCGTTTGGGACGTTGCGGTGGTTATGTGTTGACTAAACACGCTAAAGATAGTTCAAAATCTCCACGTGTTTTGGTAGCTCGTGATACGCGAATTTCCGGCCAGTTGTTGGAACATGCCTTGATTGCTGGCTTATTATCAGTTGGAATCGAGGTCTTTTCATTAGGTGTAATTACGACACCCGGAGTTGCTTACCTGGTCAGAGTGCAAGGTGCTGATGCTGGGGTGATGATTTCAGCTTCACATAATCCAGTTCAGGATAATGGCATCAAGTTTTTTGGCGGAGATGGCTATAAGCTTTCCGATGAAAAGGAAGAAGAAATTGAAGACTTGCTTGAGGCCCAAAGAGATGAACTACCACGTCCAGCCGCAAATGGCTTAGGGACAGTCAATGATTATCATGAGGGAAGTTTAAAGTATACCCAGTTTTTGGAACAAACAATCCCTGACGATTTAAATGGCTTAAAAATTGCAATCGATGGTGCTAATGGTGCAACTAGTGGGATAGTTTCTCGTTTGTTTGCCGATCTAGGAGCTGATTTCCAAACAATGGCAACAAATCCAGATGGTTTGAACATTAATAAGGGTGTTGGATCAACTCATCCAGCAGCTTTGGCAAAATTTGTTGTTGAACAAAAAGCGCAGTTAGGGGTTGCTTTCGACGGTGACGGTGATCGTTGTATTGCAGTTGATGAATTAGGTAACATTGTAGACGGAGACAAAGTTATGTTTATTTGTGGCAAGTTTCTTAGCGAACGAGGGCGTTTAAAGAAAAATACAATCGTTACGACCGTTATGAGTAATCTTGGCTTATATAAAGCAATGGAAAAAAGTGGGCTTAATTCAGTTAAGACTAAAGTTGGCGATCGGTATGTAGTTGAAGAAATGCTTAAGGATGGTTATAATCTTGGTGGTGAACAATCAGGACATGTTGTTTTTCTTGATTTTAATACCACTGGTGATGGAATGCTAACAGCTATTCAGTTGATGAATGTTGTTAAGCAGACTGGTAAGAAGTTGTCGGAGCTGGCAGCAGAAGTTACTAGTTATCCCCAGGAATTAGTTAATGTACCAGTAACGGATAAGTTTGCTGCGGCTAAGGATCCGCAAATTCAAGCAGTTATTAAGCAAGTTGAAAATAAGATGGGAGCTGATGGACGAGTTCTTGTTCGTCCTAGCGGTACAGAAGCTTTGTTACGTGTTATGGCGGAAGCTAAAACTAAGGAACAGGTTCATGAATATGTTACAGAAATTGCACAAGTTGTCCGCAAACGACTAGGTAAAAACAATTAGATGATCATAAATTCAAAGGTCCAGCTAGTAGCGCTTTTTAACTAGCTGGACCTTTTTAGGAGGATTAGTCTTTAATAATTAAGCGAAACAAAAAATTCAAAATCCGAAAAAATAAGTAAAAAGTCAGCGTAATCCAACTAAGGTACCACATTATCAGCAGACAAACGACTAACCAATTTCCCGAGCTAATTAATAACCAAGCTGTCGAAAACAATGTTAGAATTTGCTGTTTTTGATAAACTGCGTAAATTAGTTTAAAGATTATCAGTAACCAGGTTAGGTCAAAACTAATTTTTAATTGATGTAAATTGATCATAATAGTTACCTCGATAAAGAATTTTTAATTAATATCAAGTTGCTGCGCTTACTTTCATTATAAATAAAAAAATAAAAAAAAAAGTCAAATGGTGTTGACAGCGTTTTCATGTTAAGGTACTATTTAGTCACAAGGTAATTTTACAATTTACCTTCTAATCAATTCTCTTTCTCTCTTATGCCAACCACCGCTGCAGTTGCGGTGGTTTTTTTTTTGT